>JBEVNG010000067.1:0-38035 GCA_040508235.1 Polyangiales bacterium
AACGCGTCGACCGCCCAGTCGAGGTACTCCTTCCACTCCGCGCGACGGAGTGGCAGGCCCTCGCGCAGCGCCGCTTCGTCGATCTGAATGATGCGCACACCCGCCTTCTCCAGGTCGAGCACCTCCTCGCGGATCGCCAGCGCCAGCTGGTAGCACGACGCCGAGCGCGGCTGGTCATCACGCACGAAGGACCAGTTCAGGATCGTGACCGGCCCGGTGAGCATGCCCTTCATGGGCCGCTTGGTGAGGGACTGCGCGTAGCGTATCCACTCCACCGTCATCGCCCTGGGCCGGCTGATGTCGCCGAACAAGATCGGCGGCTTCACGCAGCGCGATCCGTATGACTGCACCCAACCAAGCTCGCTGAACGCGTAGCCGTCGAGCTGCTCGCCGAAGTACTCCACCATGTCGTTGCGCTCGGCTTCGCCATGCACGAGCACGTCGAGCTCGAGCTTCTCCTGTTCGCGCACGGCGCGCTCGATCTCCGCGTGCATCTGCTTGGTGTAGGAAGCCGTGTCGAGCTTGCCCGACTTGTGTTCGCTGCGGGCCTTGCGGATGTCCGCGGTCTGCGGGAACGAGCCGATGGTGGTGGTGGGGAAGCGCGGCAGCTTGAACGCGCTCGCCTGCAGCACGGCGCGCTTGGCGTAGGGCGCCGTCCGCCTGCCGAGGTTGGAGTCGAGCTTGGCGATCGCCGCGCGCACCTTCGGATTGTTGACGCGCGGCGAGCTCGCGCGGCTCTTCCGCGCGGCATCGCTGGCGGCGAGCGCGTCGCGTACGCTGTCACGGCCGCCGTTCAGCGCCGCGCCGAGCACGCGCACCTCGTCCAGCTTCTGCTGGGCGAACGCGAGCCACGACTTGATCTCGGGGTCGAGCTTCCGCTCGCTGGCGAGGTCGACCGGGACGTGCAGCAGCGAGCAGGACGGAGCGATCCACAGCCGATCACGCAGGCGCTGGTGGATGGGCTCGACGTAGTCGAGGATCGCGGACAGGTCCGCCTTCCAGATGTTGCGTCCGCTGAGCACGCCGAGCGAGAGCACGCGGCCCTCGGGCAGTGCGGAGACCACGGTGTCGACCTCGCTGCGCGCGCTGACCGCGTCGATGTGGATGCCCGCGGTGGGCAGGCTCAGCGCGAGCGCCAGGTTCTCCGCCAGGCGACCGAAGTACGTGGCCAGCAGCAGCTTGGGGCCCTCGAGCGCCGCGTAGCTGGTGCGGTAAGCCTGCTGCCATTCGGCGTCGAGCTCGGTCACCAACGCAGGCTCGTCGAGCTGCACCCACTCCACGCCCTCCGCGGCGAGGGCGGCGAGCAGCTCCTTGTAGACCGTCAACAAGCGCGGAAGCAGGTCGAGTCGGTTCGAGCCGTCCTTGGCTTTGCCGAGCCACAGGTAGGTGACCGGGCCGATCAGCACGGGCTTGGCCTTCACGCCCTGCTGCTTCGCTTCGCGCAGCTCCGCCAGCAAGCGAGTCGCGTCGAGCTTGAACTGCGTGCCCGCGTCCAGCTCGGGCACGATGTAGTGGTAGTTGGTGTCGAACCACTTGGTCATCTCGCCGGCGGCCACGCCCGCACCGGTGTCGCCCGCGGCGCGCCCACGCGCGACGCGGAAGTAGACGTCGAGCGGGCTCCCTCCCGCCGCCCTCGATGGCACGTTGCCAAGCAGCATGCTGGTGTCGAGCACATGGTCGTAGAACGAGAAGTCGCCGACCGGGGCGCGGTCGAGCTGGGACTGACGCTGCCAAGTGAGCTTGCGTAGCTCCGCCGCCTGGGCGGTGAGCTGACCCTGGGAGAGCGCGCCCTTCCAGTGCTTCTCGAGCGCGAACTTGAGCTCACGCTGCGCGCCGACGCGCGGGAAACCAAGGTTGTGTGTACGTGCCATCGCTGACGTCCTTGCTAGATGCTCGGTCAAGCTAGGCCCGTGACGTGTGAATACAAATGGTAAGTTTGCATGCATCCATGCAACTCATTCATCGATCGAGAACACGATGCTGGAACGAACTCACCTCAACTTGATGCGCGAGCTGGCGCGCGAAGGCTCGCTCACGTCGGCAGCGCGCAAGCTCGGGTCGAGCCAGTCCGCGCTGAGCCACGCGGTGCGCAAGCTGGAGGAACAGCTAGGTACGAAGCTGTGGGAGCGCGAGGGCCGCAGCTTGCGCCTCACGCCCGCGGGCGCGCACCTGTCGGCCTTTGCGCAGCGCATCGCCCCTCAGTTCGAGCACGCCGAGCACGTGATCGCGCAGATCGCGCGCGGCGAGCGCGGCACGCTGCGTATCGGCATGGAGTGCCACCCGTGTTATCGCTGGATCCTGCGCGTGATCGAGCCCTATGTGCGCACCCACCGCGACGTCGACCTGGACGTGAAGCAGAAGTTCCAGTTCGGCGGCATCGGCGCCCTGTTCGCGCACGAGATCGACATGCTGGTCACGCCCGACCCACTGCGCCGCAAGGGGCTGCGCTTCGAGCCGGTCTTCGACTACGAGCAGGTGCTGGTCGTCAGCGCGGACCATGCGCTCGCCAGGCGCGCCTACGTGGTGCCGGCGGACCTGGAGCCGCAGACGCTGATCACGTATCCGGTCGAGGTCGAGCGCCTGGACATCTTCAGCCAGTTCCTGCTGCCCGCGGGCTGCACACCCAAGCGCCACGTCACGATCGAGACCACGGACATCATGCTGCAGCTGGTCGCCAGCGGACGCGGGGTCGCCGCACTGCCACGCTGGCTGGTCAAGGAGTACACGTCCACGATCCCGGTCCGGGTCGTGCGCCTGGGCCGGCACGGCGTAGCCAAGCAGATCTTCCTCGGCACGCGCGTCGACGACGCCGCCGTCGACTACATCGCAGCCTTTATCAAGCTCGCGCGCACCACGCAGGGCTCCCGGAAGGCGCGGGCCACTCGCGGATGAACACCCCGGTGGCTACCTGACTGACGTGACGCCCGACGCACAACCCACCGCCGCCCCGACCCACGCTCCGTTCTTCGTCGTCTACAACCCCAGCTCTGGCTCGGGCGACGACGTGACCGAGGCGCTGCAGCGCATGCTGGGCGGGCGACACGAGCTGATCGCGATCCGTCAGGGGCAGGTCGATGCCGCGGCCAAGGACGCGGTCCAGCGGGCCAAGCGTGCGGGCGGTACGGTGGTGGCGGCGGGAGGCGACGGCACCATTCGCTGCGTCGCCAAGCACGCGCTCAAGGAGGGCGTGAAGGTCGGCATCCTGCCGCGCGGCACGTTCAACATCACGGGGCGCACCTGGGGCATCCCGCTGGAGCTGGAGGCATCGATCCAGAACCTGCTCGATGCGCGCGTGCGGCGCGTGCAGGTCGGCACCGTGAATGACCACGTGTTCCTGGTGAACGCGAGCCTCGGTCTGTACCCGGAGCTGCTGGAGGAACGCGAGCAGTACAAGCGTCAGTTCGGGCGCAAGCGGACGGTCGCGCTGCTGGCGGGTCTGGTCACCATCCTGCGCCACCACAAGCACCTGGTGCTGCAGAGCGAGCACGAGCTCGGCAGCGAGCTGGTGCAGGCCACCACGCTGTTCGTCGGCAACAACCCCATGCAGCTGGAGGACGTGGGGCTGCCCGAGTCGGAAGACGTGAAGCACGGTCAGCTCGCGGCCGTGTTCGTGAAGCCGGTGGGCAGGCTCGCGCGGCTCGGTCTGTTCGTGCGTGGCCTCGCCGGCAAGCTGGGTGGGGCACCCGAGCTGAAGGACTTCTCGTTCGAGCACCTGACGGTCCGTCCGCGTCGCACCAACAAGAAGACACTCAAGGTGGCGCTCGACGGCGAGATCATGCGTCTGGCGCCACCGCTGGAGTTCAAGCTGACGCCGGAGCCGCTTCAGCTGTTGGTGCCGCGCTGAGCGCGAACGAGTGCGGCCGGTTCCAGACGCCACGCTCGTCGCGTACGCCCATCACCAGCTCCCGCGCTTCGAACGCGATGGGTAGCTGAAGCGTGAGTGACGCCAGCGCCTCGCGCGCTCGCGCGGGAGTGAGCCCCTGCGCGAGTGTCAGGTGGGGATAGAAGACGCGGTCCTCGACCTCGAGCCTGGGACCTGAGTGTGCGAGATGGGCGACGGCGTGCAGCAGCGTCAGGTGCAGCGCGTCGAGCGCGGGCGTACGCGGCGCGTGCAGGTGCAGCACGGCGCCGAACTGTGGCGTATCGAACACGCCCGCCTCGCGCAGGTCGATGGCGACCGCGGGCAAACGCAGGGCCGCGACGCACGCACGTACGTCGTCGAGCTGGTCCGTCTCGAACGGCTGCTTCATGGTCAGGTGCGGAATGGTCTTGGCCGCGTGCTCCGGATCGAGCTGCGCGCGCAGCGCGGCGAACGTCGTGGACAGCGAAGCAGGCGGCACCAGCGCGAAGGAGACCAACATGGGCCCGCAAGCTAGCCGACGCCTCGGACGCGCGCTTGACTTCGTGGGCTGTTGGCGCAGATTCGCTGGGTTCTGGGTCGAAGGCGCCTTTGCGACCGGAGACTGCTGCGCTGCAGCTTTAGGGAAGCCGGTTCAAGTCCGGCGCGGACCCGCCACGGTAAGAGTCTCCTCGCGAAGAGGCCTCGAGCCCGGATACCTGCCCAGACGGATGGTCCCTCTACGCCTCGGGGATGGCGCAAGGACGAGCTCGCCAGGCCGCTATTTTACGGCGTGGCGCCTTCGTTCTCGTGCTCTGCCCTTGGGCCATGCGAGCACGGATGGCGCACTTACCACGCGGTCGAACATGTTGAGCTCCCCGCTCTTGCTGGGTCTGCTGCTCGGCTTTCGCCATGCGTCGGACGCCGATCACGTGGCGACCATCGCGGCGGTGGTGGTGGGGCGCTATCGCTTGCTCGGGGCGATCCGTACGGCGTTGTTGTGGGGCCTCGGACACAGCGTGACGTTCTTCGCGGTGGGTCTGGCGATCGTGATGTTCGACCTGCACGTGCCGGAGGCATTCGAGTCGGCGGTCGATATCGCGATCGCGGCCTCGCTGCTGGTGCTCGGCGGCATCCAGCTGGTGCGGGCGCAGCGCAACCAGACCGAGCAGCCGGAGCCGCACGGGTCACGTCCGTTCTTGCTGGGCTCGCTGCACGGACTCGCGGGCTCGGCGGGTGTGGCGCTGATCGCGCTGACCACCATCCACAGCCGGCACCAGGCGCTCTGGTACCTGGTGTTGTTCGCGATCGGCACGATCGGCGGCATGGCCGTGATCACGCTCGCGCTGGCGTGGTCGTTCCAGCTCTCGTCGTCGCTCAGCTGGGCCAAGCGTGCGCTGATCGTGGCCGCCGGCGTGGTGAGCTGCCTCTGTGGACTCAGCATCCTGCACGAGATGCTGGCATGACCTTACTGCAGCAGACGCTCCAGCATGTCGAGTCCGTCCGTCAGACAGGCGGGACCTGGCTGCAGGATGATCGACGATGGAAGCTCGTGGACGGGCTTGCCGCGCAGCGCCTCGAAGCCGTCGCGGGCGAAGAACTTGTCGCGATCGAACGGCTTGCCGCACCAGCTCGCGAGCACGACGTCGGGGGCGCGCTCGATCACGTCGCGCGCCTGCACGATACGCTCCTTGGCGTTGGGGTGCTCGGCGAGCTCGCGGAAGATGTTGTCGCCGCCGGCGAGCTCGATCAGCTCCGACACCCAGCGAATGCTGGTGATGATCGGGTCGGGCCACTCCTCGAAGTAGACCTTGGGGCGCGGTCGGCCGGCGGTGCGAGCACGGACGGCGGCGATGCGAGCCTCGTACTCGGCCACCAGAACGCGCGCTCTTTGCTCGGCGCCCACCAGCCTGCCCGTCGCGACGATCACCTTGAGGATCTCGGCGATCGAGCGCTGGTTGAAGATGATCACCTGCATGCCCGCGGCGATCAGCTCGGCTGCGTACTTGGCCTGGATGTCGGAGAAGCCGATCACGAGGTCGGGCGCGAGTGCCTTGATCTTGCTCAGGCTGCCGTTCATGAACGCCGACACGATCGGCTTCTCGCGCCTGGCCTCGGGTGGCCGCACCGTGTACGCGCTGATGCCCACGATGCGGCGTTGCTCGCCGAGCAGGTAGAGCAGCTCCGCGGGTTCTTCGGTGAGGCAGACGATGCGCTCGAACGGCTCGTGCATGCCGCCCATTCTCGCGCGCCCTCGGCACGCGCGCACGCTTTCGCGACTCGAGTGGGTCGCACGTTGGGAGAGTCGGATGATCAAGATGCGTAAGACCTGGATGCTCACGTCGGCCCTGCTGCTCGCCGCTGCCTGCGGCGACGACGACGACGCATATTCTCCCGACACTCCCAGGGACGGCTCGGTCCCCGACGCGAGCACGCCCACCGACAGCTCCGTTCCCACCAACATCGACGCCGGTACCGACGCGAGCCTCGACGCCACGATCCAGGACGCCAACACCCCCACCGACGCCGCGCCCAGCGACGCGGGTCCGGTCGCGGCGGCGATCGCGCTGGTGGGCCGCTGGCACGATGACGACTATGGCGGCGAGCTCGAGGTCACCGAGACCAAGTATGGCTCGCAGACCCTCATCGAGTACGACAACAGCGCGCGCGTCGGGTACACGCAGAGCCCGGCCGACGACATGTACAGCCCGAACAAGTTCAACAAGATCGTCTGGACGGCCGTGACGAGCGCCGGCTTCTACCAGTGCACGCAGGACTACGGCAAGGACACGCTCGAAGCCGCCAAGGCGACGACGATGAAGGCCGACCCCAGCGATCCGGGGAACAAGGGCTGTGGCAACGGCGACTTCCCCTGGACGCACTACGTGCCTGCGATCGAGCTGTCGGGCTCGTGGCAGAGCGGCGGCGCGGCGTTCGCGGTCGACTCGGACAGCTTCGGTGCGTACGCCGTGGTCAGCTACGACAACGCGGGCGACAAGGCCGTGCTCTCCACCGGCGGTGGCGACGCGGGCGCAGCGACGTTCAGCAAGGTCGTGTGGACGACCGCTGCCGGTCCGAACCGCGTGTACTACTGCATCGTGGCAACGGGCCTGAGCACGGAGGCCGAGGCGCTGGCGAGCACCGCGACGGCCGATGTCAGCCTGCCGACGACCGGCTGCAACGGCGCGGCCTGGACCGGCCTGACCAAGTGAAGCGCCTCGCCATCGTCACGCTCGCGCTCGCTGCGTACGGCTGCGACGACGCGCCCATCCAGGAAGCTCCGGAGCTGCCGGAGGAGCTGGACGCGCAAGTCATCGACGCTGGCGATGCAGCCCGTGCGATCGAGCTCGATGGCGGACTCGACGCGTCCCTGGATGCGTCCTTCGACGCGAGCATGATCGACGCGGGGTATGTCGAGGAAGTCGACGCCGCCGCGGACACGCGCGATGCGGCCGCCCTGCCCTACGCGCGCGGCGTGCAGCGCTACAGCCCGGGCTCCAACGCCGGCTACGGACAGGAGCGCTATCCCGAGGTCGTGCTTGGTCCGCCGAGCGGCAAGGGGAACCTCGCGGGCGGCCTCGACGTGCTCTCGCTCGGCGTGGGCGGCGAGATCGTGCTCGACTTCGGTGCGCGTACGATCGTCGATCGCCCTGGAGCGGACTTCATCGTGTTCGAGAATCCGTTCCACGCCGGCGGTAGCGCTGCGGCGGTGTTCGCGGAGCTGGGAGAAGTCTCCGTAAGCAACGACCTTACTACCTGGCTGACCTTCCCATGTTCGCTTCAACCCACACAGCCGGGCATGTACCCGGGCTGCGCGGGCTGGACGCCGACGCTCGCGTTCGATCCGTTCACGCTCGTCCCACTCGACCCCGCGCAGACGGGTGGAGACGCGTTCGACCTCGCCACGGTGCAGGCCACGAGCGCGCGCTACCTGCGCGTGCGCGATCTCGCCACCAGCGGGCAAGGCAGCAGCGCCGGCTTCGACCTCGACGCGGTCGGCGTCATCCACGCCGCGCCGTGATGGCAAGATTTGCCGCGCAGCTGTGCGAATCTTCGCCAAACGCGCGGGAGGCGCCGCTTGACTCGGCCCTCGTTTCCCGCACATTCGGCGCGTTCTGGGTCGATGGCGCGACTTGCTCGCGGCCGGAGACAGCGCTGGCATGCGGTGTCGGGACTGCCCGAGACGGTGTCGGGGTAACAGGGAAGCCGGTTGAAGTCCGGCGCGGACCCGCCACGGTAAGAAGTCGAATCCTCACCACGAGGCCACTGGCGTAAGGCTGGGAAGGCGGTGAGGCTCTGGCTTCGAGCCCGGAGACCTACCCGGAACCTCAGGATCCTTGTCTGCCTCGGGGATGGCGGAAGGACGAACAGACGTTCGGTCCGTCGTCTCTCCGGCCACGTCCGTCTCGCTCCGACCGCACCTCGAGCCTGGAGCTCGCAGGTTGTTCATTCGGTTCGCCATCGTCGCGCTGCTCGTCGCATGCATGTGCGATCGTGCGCGCGCACAAGAGCCGCTGGACATCCGCGCGCGCAGCACGCGCAAGATCACCGCGACGCACGGGCTGGATCCCACGGCATCGGGCACCTCGCTCGACGTGCTCGACCGTGTGACCACGCCGCGCTCGCTTGGCGACATCGTGCGCGAGTCGCCGGGAGCGCGCGTGTTGAGCACGGGTGGGCTCGGTGCCTCGTCGACACTCAGCCTGCGCGGCGCGCAGGGCGACGAGACGCAGGTGTTGCTGGACGAGATCCCGCTCAACACACCCGACGGCGGCGCGTTCGATCTGAGCCTTTTCCCGGTCGAGCTGTTCTCCAAGGTGAACGTGTTTCGTGGCGGCGCGCCGGTGTGGCTCGGCTCGGGTGCCATCGGCGGCGTGCTGCAGCTGGTGCCGCGTCGTGGTGATCACAACGGCCTGTACGGTTCGCTCGGCGCGGGCTCGTTCGGCACCTACCAGGCGACCGCGGGCAGCCAGCTCTCGCTGCCGAACGGATCGTCCTCCAGCTCCGCGCTGGTGCTGCGCAGCACGCAGGGAAACTACCCGTACGTCGACGACCGCGGCACCGCGTTCGTGCGCTCGGATGATCGCGAGTTCAAGCTCAAGAACGCGGACTTCCAGGATGCCAGCGGCTTCCAGGACTTCACGCTGCCGCTCGGCAAGGGAAGGCTGCACGTGGTCGCGCTGGGGGTCGTGCGCGGCGGCGGCCTTTCGGGGCCCGCGGCACAGCCGACGCCCAAGGTGCGCCGCGAGAGCGCGCGCGCAATCACCGCCGCGTCCTACACGGTCGAGGGCGGTGAGGCGCTGCAGCGCAAGCTCCAAGTGGTCGCGTCGGGCTCGTACGGCGCCGACCGCTTCAACGATCTCGATGGCCAGCTCGGCCTCAGCAACCGCACCTCGACCAACAATCGCTCGTTCCGCGCGTTCCTGCGCAGCGCGGGCTCGCTCGAGCTCACGCGCTGGCTGCGCGCGGACGCGGTTGGCAGCTACGCCTTCGATGCCTTCCTCCCTCACGACCTCTACATCACTCCCGATCCCAGAGCGTCCACGCGCAACACGGTCTCGGGAGCCGCGGAGCTGATCGCGCACGGCGCGCTCGCGGGCATGCGCTGGGAGCTGCGGCCGTCCGTGCGCGTGGAGTGGAGCAACACCGAGACGCACTTCGTCAACACGCGCGGAGCCCGCGACTTCGAGCGCCGCGTGCTGGTGCCCACGGGGCGCGTGGGGGGCGTGCTCGAAGTCCACAAGGGAATCGCGCTCAGCGCGTCGTACGCCACCGGCACGCGCCTTCCGACTCTCTACGAGCTGTTCGGCGACGGCGGGCTGACCTTACCCTCGCCAGACCTCCGACCGGTGAAGTCGAAGACCGTCGACGCCGGTGTCACCGCGAAGGGCAAGCTCGGTATCGCGCAGGGCAGCGCGGAGCTGCGCGGCTTCTGGCAGCAGCGCGCCGACTCGATCGCGATGTTCCGTACCGCGCAATACCAGGTCGCGTACGAGAACCTGTCGTCCGTGGAGCAGTACGGCCTCGAGTCGCGCGTCGCGGGCGAGCTCACGCGCTGGTTTCGCGCGAGCGGCTCCTTTACCTGGCTGGAGACAGAGACCGCGCTCGGCACGCGCTTGCCGTTTCGTCCCAAGTTCATCGCGTTCGCGCGCCCGGAGCTGTACGTGCCGATCGAGCGCGGCTGGCTCACGTCGGCGAGTGCCGCGACCGAGCTCTGGCATCGCGGCTTCTCGTTCTACGACGACAAGAACCTCGCCTACGCACCGGCCTGCACCAAGGTCGGCTTCGGCGCCGGGCTCAACTTCTTTCGCGATGCGGTGCGCCTGAGCGCGCGCCTCGATGACGCGCTCGATGCGCGCTGCACCGACCTCATCGGCTACCCGCTGCAGGGTCGCACGTTGTTCTTCAGTTTGAGCTATCGAGAGGGTGGAACGTGAAACTTCGTAAAGTCTTGATCCTTGGTTGTCTGCTGGCTGCATGCGACGAGCCGCCGGAGGCCGGCGGCCCGAGCCTCCCCACGTTTCCGATGGACGGCGACGTGCCGCAGGTCCCGGACGACGCCGCGGTGCAGAGCGACGCCGCGCTGCCGAGCGATGCCGCCTCGCCGGTGGACAGCGGCCTCGACGCTGGCGCACCGGTGCGCACGGGTCCGGCGTTCGCCGTGATCAACAGCGACTGGACGTCGACCGCCATCTCGCTGCTCGACGTCGAGGGCAAGGTCCTGGCGGACAACTACCTCAACTCCGGCTCTCGCCCCGCGGGCCTGGTCACCGCGTTGTCCGGCGACGTCGAGCTGCCCAAGCGATCCGGCGAACAGGGCGTGCTCGTGATCCTCGACCGCTTCCGCACCGACGTGGTCACGCGCGTGCGCCTGTCGGACGGCGCGATCCTGGGCCAGGTCAAGACGCACACGCCGCCCGAGCAGAACACCACCAGCTCGTACTCGTCCAACCCGCACGACTACCTCTACATCGACCCGGAGACTGCGTACGTCACGCGCAGCGAGCCCAACGTCGACACCGGCGCGCTGCCGATCGATCTCGGCGACGACCTGTTCCGCATCAACCCGACCACGATGCAGCGCAGCGGCGAGCGCATCGACCTCGGCGTGCTCGATCAGCAGGTGATGGGCACCAGCGGCATGGTCACCGCCTACGCTCGTCCGTCGCGCATGGTGCGCCTCGGCCGCACGGTGGTGGTCGGCATCGGCCGCTCCGCGTTCGACTTTAAGGCCGTCGGCGACGGCGTGGTCGCGCTGGTGAACCTCGACACCAAGGTCGTCACCGGCTTCCCGCTCCCCGGCCTGAAGAACTGCACCGACGTCGAGCACGTGCCCAACGACAGCGACACCGTGCTCGTCTCCTGCGGCGGCGACTGGAACACCGGCAGCAAGGCGACCGCGGGCCTCGCGCTCGTCGGCGTCAGCAACGGCACGGCGCAGGTCGAGCAGATCTGGCGCGCGGCCAACGACGCCGCCGCGACGCCGCTCACGTCGGCCACGACCTCGCTCGGCGGCACGCTCGTGGGCGCGGCGGCGAACGACTACTCCGGCAGCGGCACGGACGTCTACGCGGTGCTCGACCTCGCGACCGGCAGCAAGACCATGATCAAGTCGATCACGCCCGGCAAGGGAGTGTTCGGCACGCCTTCGTTCGACGCCGCGAGAGGCCTGCTGCTGCTGCCCGACGCGAGCATGGACAAGGACAAGAAGCCCACCGCCGGCCTGCGCCGCTTCCAGCGCAACGCCGACGGTAGCTTCACCGAGCTGGAGCTCGTAAAGGTGGCGCCGGGCACCAACATGCCGGTGCGCCACGTCTTCCCGCTGTGATCAGCGCCAGCTCGTGGGCGAGGTGAGTCCCTCGTAGAGCGGCTTCTGTTCGGCGAGCTTCTTCACGCGCGCGCGCAGCGCGTCGTGGTTCGCGTTGGGCTGCAGCGTCAGCGCGATGATGTCCGCCACCTCGGTGAACTCCGCGTCGCCGAAGCCGCGCGTCGCGAGCGCCGGGGTGCCGATGCGCACGCCGCTCGGCGTCAACGGCGGGCGCGGGTCGAACGGCACCGCGTTGCGGTTGACGGTGATGCCCACCGCGTGGAGCGCGTCTTCCGCGTCCTTGCCGTGGATGGCGGACTTGCGCAGGTCGACCAGCACCAGGTGCACGTCGGTGCCGCCGGTGAGCACGTCGACGCCCGCGTCGCGCGCGTCCTTGGCGGTGAGGCGCTCGGCCAGGATCTTGGCGCCGCGCAGCGTGCGCTCCTGACGGTCCGCGAACTCCGGCTCGCCCGCGAGCTTGAAGGCCGTGGCCTTGGCCGCGATGATGTGCATCAGCGGGCCGCCCTGCTGGCCGGGGAACACGTTCGAGTTGAGCTTCTTCTGCAGCTCGAGATCGTTGGTGAGGATGAAGCCCGAGCGCGGGCCGCCGATGGTCTTGTGCACCGTCGACGAGGTCACGTGCGCGTGCGGCACCGGCGACGGATGCAGCTTGGCGGCGACCAGGCCCGCGAAGTGCGCCATGTCGACCCACAGGATGGCGCCGACCTCGTCCGCGATCGCGCGGAAGGCCGCGAAGTCGAGCTGACGCGGATAGGCCGACCAGCCTGCGATCAGCACGTGCGGCCGAACCTCGAGCGCCTTCTTGCGCACGACATCCAGGTCGACCCGGAACGTCTCGGGGTCCACGCCGTACGCGTGCGCCTCGTAGAGCTTGCCGGAGAAGTTGAGCTTCATGCCGTGGGTCAGGTGACCACCGTGGGCGAGCTCCAGGCCGAGGATGCGGTCGCCCGGGTTGGCGATCGCCGACAACACCGCGGCGTTGGCGGACGCGCCCGAGTGCGGCTGCACGTTGGCGTAGCCCGCGCCGAACAGCTTCTTCACGCGCTCGATGGCCAGCTTCTCGGCGACATCGACGTGCTCGCAGCCGCCGTAGTAGCGGCGACCGGGGTAGCCCTCGGCGTACTTGTTGGTGAGCACGGAGCCCGCCGCCTCGAGCACGGCGCGCGGCACGAAGTTCTCGCTCGCGATCATCTCCAGCGTGTTCCGTTGGCGGCCGAGCTCGGCCTCCAGGACGGCGGCGATCTCCGGATCGACTTCCTGTAGCGGCGCGCTGAACTGGCCCTTCCCCGTCATCACGAACTCCTTTTCGAGGCGCCTAAGGTGGCAGCCCCGCGCGTTCGCACAAGCGGGAAACGCTCACTGCGAACTTTTGCGTCTTTTCGCGCATCTGCGCTGCAAAGAACGTGAACCGGTTTGCGAAGGCTCGCTACGCAAAAGTGCGCCTTTTCCTGCCTTGTTGCACGGCCGGTCATGCCCAAGCTCCCGGCTCGCAAAGGAGACCGGCTTGACCCTCGACACCGCCACCGTGATCACCGTGCCGTCTGCATACTGTCTGGAGACCGTGCTCTCCGTGCGCCACTGGAGCGACGGCCTGTTCAGCTTCCGCTGTACGCGCAGCCGCGGCTTCCGCTTCGAGGCTGGCCAGTTCACGATGATCGGCCTGCTCAGCGCCGGAAAGCCGCTGGTGCGCGCCTATTCGATGGTCAGCGCACCCGGCGACGATCACCTGGAGTTCCTGTCGGTCGCGGTTCCCCACGGCGCGCTGACCAGCCAGCTGCGCAAGGTGCGCGTCGGCGACGAGGTGCTGGTCGGCAAGAAAGCCGTGGGCAGCCTCACGCTGGGCAGCCTGCACCCGGGCGGCACCCTCTGGATGCTCGGCACCGGCACCGGTCTGGCGCCGTTCATGAGCATCCTGCACACCCCGGAGGTCTACGAGCGATACGAGCGCATCGTGCTCAGTCACACCGTCCGCGCGGTGAGTGAGCTCGCCTACGCGAAGACCATCGAGGCGCTGCCGGAGCACGACCTGCTCGGAGACTACGTGGGCCAGAAGCTGCTCTACTACCCGAGCGTGACGCGCGAGGCCTTTGCGACCACGGGCCGCATCACGGACCACATCCGCAGCGGGCGCGTGTTCAGCGACCTGAATCTCGAGCGTCTGCACCCGGAGCGCGACCGCGTGATGTTGTGTGGCAGCGAGGCGATGAACGCCGAGTGCAAGCAGCTGCTGGAGGCCGAAGGCTTCACGGAGGGCTGCACCGGCGAGCGCGGCTCGTACGTGCTCGAGAAGGCCTTCGTCAGCAAGTGAAAGCGCCCGCGATACAGGGGTTGTGCACGCCTTCTTCCGTGATAGGAGCAGGCTCTCTGGAGGCTTCGATGCTCGCTAGCGCCGCGCTCGCTCCGATCCCACCCACCCACGTCGTGCCGCAGCCCGACGGCACGCTGATGGAGTACACGGACATCCCGATCGTGCCCGCCGAGCTCGGCGTCGCGCACAACAAGATCCTGCGTCTGAAGCAGATCGAGGAGCTGCCGCGCGAGCGTCGCGGCACCATGCTCTCGCTGGTCTACGACCTGTTCGTCGAGAGCTGGGAGCAGATCGTGTTCGGGCCGTGCATCCAGGGCGCGGTGTTCGAGCTGCAGCTCGGCGCGCGACCCGAGCAGCTGTCGTACCTCGATGGCTACCTGACCGTGCACCTCGAGCCGGGCCCGGCGCACATGCACCTCTGCATCGGCGCGCACCAGGGCCTGAAGAACGAGACGCCGGACGAGCTGGCGCGCATCCGTCCGTGCAAGCGCGCGACGTTCGTGCGCAGCTTCAGCCAGGGGTGCTTGCCTGGCTCCTGGCAGCTGCAGCTGTTCAATGGCGCCAACGAGCAGATGATCACGTTCTTCCTGCCGAGCCCGTGGTGGGACCGTCAGAAAGAGAAGCGGCTCAAGGAGCCGAACTGGGAGCACCTCACGCTCTGGAACACGCTGCGCGCGCGCTACCTCGGCGAGCAGGTGCCGCAGCCGCTGCCAATCGAAGCATGACCAGCGACGCGCTCGAGCTGTCCGGATCGTCCGGACGTCGCTGGGGGCGCGGCACGCTGATCGCTCTTGCGCTCGTCGGCTTCGCGGCGGCGAGCGCGTTGCTCGGCTTGTGGGTCGGCCGCGGGACCGCGCTCGATGGCTCGATGAGCGAGCTGTTCCTCACCATGCGCGCGTACCGCGTGGGCGTCGCGTTCTTTGCCGGAGGCGCGCTCGCCGTCAGTGGCGCACTGGTGCAGGGCCTGGTGCGCAACCCGCTCGCCAGTCCCAACATCCTGGGCACCAACGCGGGTGCGCTGCTCGGCGGCAAGCTCGCGCTGATCGTGACCTTCGTGATGCTGGAGGGACGCGCGCTGCCGCACCTGCTGCCGGAGATGCTGGTCCCGCTCGGCTGCATCGTCGGCGGCTCCATCGCGCTCGGCACCGTGATCTCGATCAGCTCGCTGCGCGCGAGCACCATCGCGCTGGTGCTGACCGGCTTCGTGCTCAACGGCATCTTCATGAGCATCGGCAGCTTCCTCAGCAACGCGTCGCAGGACTACGTCGAGCTCAACCGCGCGATGATCACGTTCGCGGCGGGCAGCTTGAGCGGCTCGGGCTCGCGGCAGCTGATGCTGGCGATCACGCTGTCTCTCGCGGGCCTCTTGCCCGCGTTGTTCTGGTCGCGCTCGCTGGACGTGTTGTTGTCCGGCGAGGAAGAGGCGGCCGCACTGGGCGTGGAAGTACCTCGTGTGCGCCTCTGGGGTGTGGTCTGGGCCGCGCTGATGGCCGCGGGCGCGGTCTCGGTGGGTGCGGGCGTGGGCTTCATCGACTTGATCACGCCGCACGTCGTGCGCCGCATGATCGGTCCCTCGCACCGCACGCTCTTGCCCGCGTCCTTCATGCTCGGTGGCAGCTTCCTGATCCTGTGCGACGCGTTGTGCCGCGCGCTGCCGCTCAAGCACGAGCTACCGCTGCAGGTGTTGGTGGACATGCTCGGCGGCCCGGCGTTCCTGTGGATGCTGCGCCGGCTCGGCACGGAGCGTGGCCATGGCTGAGGCACTGAGCGCGACGAACGTCGAGGTGAAGCGCGGCAAGCTCACGGTGCTCCGCAACGTCTCGTTCCGCGCGGAGTTCGGCAGCGTCACCGCGATCATAGGCCCCAATGGCGCTGGCAAGAGCAGCTTGCTGCGGGCGCTCAACGGGCTGCTGCCGCACCAAGGCCGCATCACCACGAACGAACGAGAGATCGCAAAGCTCTCCCCACGCGAGCGCGCACGCCGTATCGCCTACGTGCCGCAGCAGACGCAGCTGGCGGCTAACTTGAGCGTGCGCGAGACGGTCGCGCAGGGACGCTTCGCGCACACGTCCGGCTGGGCGCAGGTCGACACGCACGCGCCCTCCGTGCAGCGCGCGCTCGTCGATGCCCACGTCACGCACCTCCGTGACCGCGCTTTCAACACGCTGTCGGGCGGCGAGCAGCGCCGGGTGTTGCTGGCACGCGCCCTCGCCACGGAGGCTTCGATCTTGCTCCTCGATGAGCCCACCGCCGGCCTGGATCTCGCGCACGTCCTGCGCTTCCACGCGCTGATCCGCACGCTCGCGGATCGCGGCCTGTGCGTGATCAGTGTGCTGCACGATCTGGTCGACGTGTTTCATCACGCCGATCGCGCGCTGTTGCTCGCGCATGGCGAGCAGGTGCTGGAGGGTCCCGCCGCGGACGTCGTGCGCTCCGAGCAGGTCACGCGTGTATATGGCGTGCGCGTCGCGGCGCTGACGGCTCCGTTCGAGCTGGTGACGCCATGAAGCGCGTCGACTACGTCAGCGCATCGTGGCTCGCGCTCGCCATCGCGGTCACCGTCTGGCTCGGGCTCGATCGCGCCGGCACGCGCGCCAGCGTGCCCGTGCAGCGTGAGAAGCTTGCCGCCGAGGCCCGGCTCGCGCAGCTGCCCAACGGCGAGCGCGGCGTGATCGACGCCAACGGCGTGGTGGTGCCGATCCGCAACTACCAGCGCATCGCCACCATCAGCACGCCCGCCGATACCATCGCGCTCGCGCTGCTGGAGCCGGAGCGCCTGATCGCGATGAGCGACTACGGCAAGGGTCACAGCGAGACGCCCTACCTCTACGGCGCGCGCATGACCGTGTATGGACCCAAGCACCTGGAGGAGCTGGTGCAGCAGCGTGTCGACCTGCTGCTGATCAACCACCTCGGCTCGGCGGCGGATCTCGCACGCGTGCGCGAGGCGGGCATCCAGGTGTTCAACCTCGGCGACATGCGCGGCATGACCACGCTGCTGCCCAACATCGCGGCGTTCGCGGCGTTGATCGGCGCGCCCGAGCGTGGTGAGGCGTACGCCAGCAAGCTGGTGCGGCGCATGCGCGCGGTCGCCGCGGACATCGCACCCGCGCGGCGCAAGACCGCGATCTACGTCAGCTCGTACGCCAACCAGCTGTTCGGCGGCGCGGACGGCACCAGCTACCACGACGTGCTGACCAGCGCGGGCCTGCGCGACCTCGCCGCCGAGCGCGGCTTCAGTGGCTGGACGCACTTCGATCCCGAGCAGCTGGTGGAGCTCGATCCCGAGCTGATCGTCGCGCACGACGGCACCGGCGAGCTGCTCTGCCGCGTGGGTGGACTCGCGGTGCTGCGCGCTTGCAAGCACGGCGGCGTGATCGAGATGCAGATGGACCTGCTGTCCGATCCAGGACCGCGCATGCTCGAGGCCGCCGAGGTGCTACGCGAGCGCGTCTACAAGCACTGAGGTCAGGCGCGACCGAGCGTGAACTCGGCGGAAGCGATGCGCGGCTCGTCGGCGCGATCCTCCGAGAGCACGGCTTGAACCATCACGCGCTCCGGGTCGACGTGCTGGAGCGAGAGCGAGACCTTGAGCGGCGCACCGGCACGGTGGCTGCCTTCCAGCTTGGCTTGCGCACAGCCGACACAGCGCAGCTTGCGGTCGGTGACGGTGGAGATGCGATCGACCACCACACTCTCCATGAAGCTGAGCGCGGCACCGAGCGAGTCGATGTGCACGCTGGTGGGTACGGCCGATTGAGGTTGGGCGATCACCTGAGCTGCCTCACTGGCGGACATTCCGCTCTCACAGAGCTCGCGCATGCGCTTGACGGCATCCACGTCCTGCTTGCTGTACACCCGATAGCCCGAGGGGGTGCGGGCCGGCGTGGGCACCTGGTAGCGGCGCTCCCACGCACGGAGTGTAGCCTCGGGCACGCCCGTCTGCTCGGAGACCCAGTGAATGCGGTAGAGCTGACGGGGTTCGTTCACGGTGATTTGTTCTCGTGGGGAGCGAGCCTGGCCGAAAAATCCGCCTGCGCACGCTCGAAGTTGGTGCAGCGGCGAAGATACACCCCCGCACCGCCCTGCGCATCCAGCGCTCGCACCCCGGAGCGCCCCCACTCGTCGCGCACCCAGCGCTCGAAGAAGTACGGCTCACGCTCCCGGAGCGCCGGTGGCGTGCTCGCGCAGTCCTCGATCAGCCCGCGCGTGAGCTCGTCGATGCCGACGCCCGTCTTGGCGCTGGTGCGGTAGATGGGCACATTGTTGCCGTCGAGCGGCCGCGCCAGCCCGATGGTGCCGCGCAGCGTGTGGTAGCTGCGCTCGGACGACGGCTCATCGCACTTGTTGAGCACGAACGCGTGCGGCACCTCCATAATGCCGGCCTTGAGGAACTGGATCTCGTCGCCGCCGAGCGGCGCCATCACCAGGTACACGCGGTCGGCCAGGTGACGGATGTCCGCCTCGCTCTGGCCGATGCCCACCGTCTCCACCAGCACGCAGTCGAACAGGTGCGCGAGCAGTCTGCAGACTTGGAAGCTCCACGGCCCGAGTCCCCCCAGCTCGGTGGCGGAGGCCTGGCTGCGGAAGAACGCGCGCCGCTCGTCGTGCGGCAGGTTCATGCGCGTGCGATCGCCGAGCAAGGCCCCACCCGAGATGTGCGACGACGGATCTACCGCGAGCACCGCGACCGAGAGCGAGGAGCCGGCGAGCAGCGACAGCGTGACGCGCGCGAGGAGCGACGACTTGCCGGAGCCGGGCGTGCCGGTGAGGCCGATGACGACCGCGCACTTGCGCCCCTGCAGGCGATCGAGCACGTATGCCCGCTTCTCCACCGCCTCCGCGCGCTGATCCTCGAACAGCGAGACCAGCTGCGACACCGCGCGCTTCTCGCGCTGCAGCGCGCGCTCGATCAGTTCGTCTTCGGGCCTCACGCCGCATCCTCCTCGAGCACGCTCACGATTGACTCCATGATCTGGATCAAGCTGTAGTCGGACGGCGTGAACACCTTGCGCACGCCCTTCGCGTAGAGCGCGTCGAAGTCGGTCTGCGGGATGATGCCGCCGAACACCACGCGCACCTTGTCGATGGCCTTGTGCTCGCGAAGCTGCTCCATGATCTGCTCGGCCAGCTCCAGGTGCGAGCCGCTCAACACGGAGGCGCCGATCAGATCCGCGCCTTCCTCGACCGCCGACTGCACGATCTCGTCGGGGCTGAGCCGGATGCCGGAGTAGATCACGTCGAAGCCGACGTGGCGCGCGGAGACCGCGATCACCTCGGCGCCGTTCGAGTGACCATCGAGGCCTGGCTTGCCAACCACGATGCGTGGGCGATGGCCGAGCTTGGGGATCAGCGACTCGATGCGGTGGCGCAGCTGGTCGACCTGATCGCCCTCCAGGCCGAGCCGCTGGCCGTCGATGCCGGTGGCCGGGCGATACTCGCCGAACACGCCGCGCAGCGTGCGCGCCCACTCGCCCGTGGTGACGCGCGCCAGGGCGCACTCGATCGAGGGCTCCATCATCGACGTGCCGTTGCGGGCCGCGTCTTGCAGCGCCGCGAGCGCGCGCTCCACACGCTTGGCATCGCGCGTCGCACGCGTGCGATTCAGGCTCTCCAGCGTCGCCTGGGTGGCGTTGGCGTCGAGCTTGAACAGGCCGCCGTCCGCGCCACCGAGCAGCGGCGAGGGGATGCCCTCCGTCCACTTGTTCATGCCCACCACGATCTGCTCGCCGGTGTTGATGCCGCGCATGCGGTTGGCCATCGAGCGCACCAGCGCCGACTTCATGTAGCCGGTCTCGATCGCGGTCTTCACGCCGCCCATCGCCACGATGCGCTCGATCTCCTCGCGCGCCTCCTTCTTGAGCGCGTTCACCTTGGAGATCACCACCGGGCTGCCGTCGAACAGGTCCGGGTACTCCAGCAGGTCGGTCTCGTAGGCGAGGATCTGCTGCAGGCGTAGCGACCACTGCTGATCCCAAGGACGCGGCAAGCTGAGCGCCTCGTTCCAGGCCGGCAGCTGCAGCGCACGACAGCGCGCGTTGCGGCTGAGCGTGACGCCGAGCGCCTCGATCAGGATGCGCCAGGCGTTGTTCTCCGGCTGGCTCTCGGTGAGGCCCAGCGAATTGACCTGCACGCCGTAGCGGAAGCGGCGGAACTTGGGGTTCTTCACGCCGTAGCGGTCGCGCGTGATCTCCTCCCACATCTCGGAGAACGCGCGCATCTTGCACATCTCCTCCACGAAGCGCACGCCCGCGTTCACGAAGAAGCTGATGCGCCCCACGATCTTCTCGAACTGATCGCCGCTGAACTTGCCGCGCTCCTTGATCAGATCGAGCAGGCCGATCGCGTTGGCCAGCGCGAACGCCAGCTCCTGCACCGGCGTCGCGGCCGCCTCCTGCAAGTGGTAGCTGCAGATGTTGGAGGCGTTCCACTCGGGCATCTCGATCAGGCAGAACTCGTACATCTCGGCGATGATGCGCAGGCTCTCTTCGGGCGGGAAGATGTACGTGCCGCGCGCAAGGTACTCCTTGATCAGATCGTTCTGCGTGGTTCCGTTCAGCTTCTTGGTGTCGATGCCGCGCTCGCGCGCCAGCGCGACGTACAGGGCGAGCAGCCACATCGCCGTGCCGTTGATCGTCATCGAGGTGTTCATCTTCTCGATCGGGATCTGGTCGAACAGCAGGTGGAAGTCGTCGAGCGAGTTGATCGGCACGCCGACCTTGCCCACCTCCGGCAGCGCGATGCGGTCGTCCGAGTCGTAGCCACACTGGGTCGCGAGATCGAACGCGATCGAGAGGCCGGTCTGCCCCTTGGCCAGGTTCGAGCGATAGAGCTCGTTGGACGTCTTGGGGCTGGAGTGTCCGGCGTAGGTTCGGAAGATCCAGGGCGGCTCGCGCGTCGGCTTGCCTTCTTTGTCGCGGATGACGTGCGCGTCGGGCGTGTCCATGACCGATCAGCGTAGGTTTGCGAAGGTGCGCCGCCACCGGCAAAGAGGCGCCGATTTGCGAACGAAAGCGCGCCGCTTTGCAAAGTTTGCAAAGCGAGACGGCGACCGTCTTTCGGGCTACAAGGCGGGGGTGACGAAGGCGTTCCTCGGTCCCCGATTGCGACGATTGCGCGAGGATCGCGGCCTCACCCAGAGTGCGGTCGCGAGCCAGCTCCAGGTCTCGGCCAGCTACTACAGCCAGCTGGAGGGCAACCAGCGGCCGCTCACGCCGGCGTTGATCTCGCGTATTGCGAAGACGTTCACAATCGAGGCGCAGTACTTCTCCGAGGAGGACGAGGCGCGCTTGTTGGTCGACGTACGCGAGGCGCTGGAGTCGTGCGCGCCCGACGAGCTGCCCTCCGCGAGCGAGCTGCGCGGGTTGGTGAGCGACACACCTCAGGTAGCGCGCGCGCTGGTGGCGCTGCACCGGCGTCATCGCACCGCGGTCGAGCGAGCGGATGCGCTGGCCAGTCGCATCGGCGAGCGTGGTGCACCGAGCGACAGCGGCCTGCCGCTGATGCCCTACGAAGAAGTGCGCGACCTGTTCTACAAGCGCCACAACTACATCGACGAGCTCGACACGCTGGCCGAGCAGATCGCCGACGAAGCGGGCCTGGTGCCGGGCGAGATGATCAAGCGCATCACGCGCCGCTTGAAGGAGCGCGGCATCACGCTCGCGGTCGCCGAGGCCGGGCGCAACACGCCGCTGCGCCGCTTCGATGCCGCCAGCAAGACGCTGTGGCTCGCACCGCACCTGCAGCCCGGACAGCGCGCGTTCCAGCTCGCGACGCAGGTCGGCCTGCTCGAAGCGCGCGCGGTGATCGACCAGCTCGCCGGCGAGCCATCCACGGACGAAGCGCGTCGCCTTGCGCGCATCGGGCTCGCGCACCACTTCGCCGGCGCGCTGCTGATGCCGTACCGCATGTTCCTCGCGCGCGCGGAGGCGCTGCAGTACGACATCGACGAGCTGCGCCGCGAGTTCTCGGTTAGCTACGAGACCGCGTGCCACCGGCTGTCCACGCTGCAGCGGCCGAGCGAGCCCGGCGTGCCCTTCTTCTTCATCCGCGTCGACCGGGCCGGCAACGTCTCCAAGCGACAGTCCGCGACCGACTTCCACTTCTCGCGCGTGGGCGGCACCTGCCCGCTGTGGAACGTGTACGAGGCCTTCTCGCAGCCGTCGCGGATCCTGCGTCAGGTGGCACAGATGCCCGACGGCCGCTGCTACCTGTGGATCGCCCGCGCGGTCTCGCACTCGCAGGGCGGCTTCGGCGTGCCCAGCAAGACGCACGCGATCGGACTCGGCTGCGACCTGCGCCACGCCTCGCGCTTGATCTACGCGCGCGGCCTTAACCTCACGGATCCCGCCGCCGCCACGCCGATCGGCATGGGCTGCAAGGTGTGCGAGCGCCAGCACTGCCCGCAGCGCGCCTTCCCCTCGATCGGCCGCACGCTCGACGCGGACGAGAGCGTGTCCCGCTACGAGCCGTACGTCTCGCGCTGATCGTCTTGCATAGTAGACACGAGTTCGGTAGACCGCTGGCATGAACAGCAAGGCGCAAACCGTGCGCGATCGCGTCGGCCCGGAGGAGTGGGCGCGGCGGGTCGAGCTCGCGGCTCTGTATCGTCTGACCGCCCTCTACGGCTGGGACGACTTCCTGGCCACGCACATCTCGGCGCGGGTGCCCGGACCGGACAAGCACTTCCTGCTCAACCCGCTCGGGTTGTGGTTCGAGGAAGTGACCGCGTCGAACCTGGTGAAGATCGACCTCGACGGCAAGATCATCGACGGCGATCACGAGATCAACTACGCGGGCTTCGTGATCCACTCGGCGATCCACGCCGCACGCGAGGACGCGCACTTCATCGCGCACTTTCACACGGACGACGGCGTCGCGCTGTCATCGCAGAAGGACGGGTTGCTGCCGCTCAACCAGCGCTCGCTCGCGATCCTGCCGCGGCTCGCTTACCACGACTACGAGGGCATCGCGTTCAACCTCGACGAGCGCGAGCGCCTGGTCGCGTCGCTCGGTGACAGGAGCCAGCTGATCCTGCGCAACCACGGCACGCTCGCGCTCGGCGCGACGCCGGGCCAGGCGTGGAGCCGCATCTACGGCCTGGAGAAGGCGGCCTCCGCGCAGGTGCGCGCGCTCTCCGCGGGGCGCGATGGCGTGCTGATCGCACCGGAAGCCGCGCAGGAGGAGGTGCGTCGCCAGACCCAGCGCAAGCCGGGCGAGCGCGGCAACGTGTACGAGGGCCTCGCCTGGGAGGCGATCAAGCGCAAGGTCGACCGCGACAGCCCCGGCTACGCGCAGTAGTCTCGCTCGACCATGTCCAGCCTGCACGAGCTCGCCTTTCTGGGCGACGGCCTGATCACGGATCCGGAGGTGATCGAGGGCTATCGCCGCGATCGCACCACGTGGGCGGAGCCCGGTGTGCCGCTGGCTCTGGTGCGGCCTCGCTCCACCTACGAGGTGCAGGCGATCGCGCGCTGGTCGACAAAGCATCGTGTGCCGCTGGTCCCGCGCGGTGCGGGCAGCGGCATCTCCGGCGGTGCGACGGCGAGTGACGGCGCGCTGATCGTGAGCTTCGAGCGCATGAAGCAGATCGTCGAGCTCGACTCGGTGGCGATGCTCGCACGTGTGCAGCCCGGCGTGATGAACGCGGAGCTGAAGCGCGCCGCATCCGAGCAGGGCCTCTGGTATCCGCCCGATCCGTCCAGCTTCGAGATCTCTTCGATCGGCGGCAACGTCGCCACCAACGCGGGCGGCCTGTGCTGCGTGAAGTACGGCGTCACCGCGGACTACGTGCTCGGCCTGGAGGCGGTCCTGAGCGACGGCAGCGTGGTGCGCGCCGGCAGCAAGAGCCGCAAGGACGTGGCCGGATACGATCTGACCAAGCTGCTGGTCGGCTCGGAGGGAACGCTCGCGCTGATCACGGAGGTCACCGTGCGGCTGCGTCGCAGGCCTCCGCCGTCGCGCACGCTGGTAGCCACGTTCGACACGCTGGAGACGTCGGGCGCCGCGGTGGCCGCGATCGTGCGCACGGCGGACGCGTCGCTGCTGGAGATCATGGACCGTGCGACGCTGCGCGCGGTGGAGCGGCACGCGCAGCTCGGGCTCGATGTGGGCGCGGCGGCGATGTTGATCGCGCAGACCGATGCAGGCGACCGCGAGCTACAGCAGATCGCCGCTGCGTGTGAAGCGGTGGGCGGACGTGACCTGGTCGTCTCCGAGACCGAGACGGAGAGCCGGTTGCTGTTGGCCGCGCGCCGGCTGGCGTATCCCTCGCTGGAGAAGCTGGGCGACGTCCTGGTGGACGACGTCGCGGTGCCGATCTCTCGGCTGGCCGAGATGTTCGCGCGCATCGAGCAGCTCGCGGCCCGCACCGGCGCGCACATCGCCACCGTCGCGCACGCGGGCGACGGCAACCTGCACCCGCTGGTGGTGTTCGACCGCCGCGACCCGCAGGACGAAGCGCGCGCGCTGTCCGTGTTCGAGCAGCTGATGGACGACGCGCTCGCGCTGGGCGGCACCATCACCGGCGAGCACGGCGTGGGCACCCTCAAGCGCCCCTACCTCGCCCGTCAGCTCGGCGAAGAGATGGTGGCGCTACAGCGCCGCATCAAGCTCGCGTTCGATCCCCACGGCCTGCTCAACCCCGGCAAGGTCCTTTAGAACGTCGCGCGAGCCACAGCGCGAGGATGAGCCAGGCCGCGCCGCCGCGCGAGTGCAAGGCACACCCCTCGGCGCTCGACTCGATGGGCAGAGCTTCGCTCATCATGCCCGCGTCGCCCGCGCGGAGGGCGAGTGCGGCCTTGGCATCGTCGCGCAGATCGACCCAGCGAGTGGTGCAGTCGGCGCGAGCGGTCTCGGTGAGGGTGCTGTAGTCCGGGTCTTGCAGACCGGCGACGGTGAAGAGCGGGTCGCCGAGGCCGCGCTCGTCCACGCGAAACAGGTCTCCGCGCGAGCATGCGTAGAGGGTGCCGTCGACCTCGCCGAGGCACGTCACGCGCTCCGCGGTCTCGATGGGCGTGCCGCTCAACGTGCGCAGCTTCCCATCGACCGCGACCAGGTTGCCTGCGGGACCCGCGATGTCGACACTCGCTTCGAGTAGCGGTTCGTACGCGCCGTCGAGGATGCGCCCCAGCGTCACCCACGGCGCCGAGCGCCCATGCGTGACCACGTGGAGTTGTGCAGCAGCGATGCGGAGCTGGGCGCTGGCCACGTAGCTGGGTGCGGTCCAGGTGATCGTGCGCTGCCCGGTCTCCACGGTTAGCTCGCGGTCTTCGAAGCGAAGGGTCGACCCATCACCCGCGAGCGCGTCGACCGGTTGCGCGAGCGTCCGCACCAGCTCGTTGCTGGATGCAGTGACGCGGCGCAGCTCCCAGCGCCCTTCATCCTGGAACACGACCAGCACGGCGTCCCGCTGCGACGCCGCGGCGAAGCCGAGGCCCGACTGCACGGGATGGCGCGCGACGCGACCGTCCTGCCCCACCACGAACAGCTCGTCGCTCGCGACCAGGGCGGGTCCGAAGGACGGCGCCGCTGCCGGAGCGAGCACGTAACCACCCCACGACTCGGGGCACACGAAGCGAAAGCCGTCGCCAGAGCGGTGTGCGAAGCCACCCGGTGTCAGCCGCACGAGGGCAGCACCGCGCGCGTCCAGAGCGAGCAGCTCCGTGGTGGCTGGGGGCGCGCCGTGCGCGAGCGCGCGACTCGTGAACAGCAGCAGGCCGACGAGCCAGAGCTTCACAGCTCGTCCGACGCGTGCAGCAGATCCTCGATGCGCAGCTTGGCGCCGATGCTGACCTTGCTGTCGCGGTAGAGGGCCTTGACCGCACCGAGGGCTTGAGCGCGCGTGAGCTGGTTCTCGCCGTGGAGCCAGAACATCGCGGTCGCGATCTGGAAGGCATAACGCTCGTAGAACGGCACCGTCCGGTAGTTCAGGAACAGCTCACGGACGCTCTGATTGTCGTACGACTCGACGGCGTAAGCGGCGAGGTACGAACCGATTGTGAAGTCGAGCCTGGGCTTGAAGCGATCGAGGGTCGCGAGCAGGTTGGTGCGCGCGGCCTGCTCCCCCGCCGCCACGGTGTCGGAGAGCCCTTCCATCGAATAGGAGATCGCCGTCAGGTCGAGTGAGCCGTTGAAGCGCTGCTGCTTGTCCATCGCCGTCTGCAGGCGCTTGCTCCAAACGGCGAGCTCTCCACGCGGGCACTCCTTGGCGTTCTCCTTGTTCTGCGACAGCAAGTCGGTGCGACACTCGATGAACTCGAGGGCGGCGAAGCACGACGAGATCGCACCCTGAAACGCCTCGTACGACTCGTAGTCGTCGTACGCCAGCGCTTCGTCGCAGTCGGTGCCCAGCAGCCACGCCAGCGACACCGGCTGTCCGTCGACATTCGCCTTCCAGGTGTGCGCCGCCAGGAAGGCGCCGCTGTTCGCGAGCGCTTGGTCCGCACTCAGCGAGTCCGCGAGCGAGAACACGCTGGTCGGCAGCGGCGCAGCGAGGGCACGCTGCACATCCGCGCTCGCGCTCGCGACCGCGGTCACCTCCGCGCTGGTTCGTGTCAGCAGGTCGAAGCCCTCCGCACCGCGATGCAGCAAGCCGACCAGCTGCCCCGCGTCGTCGAGCAACGGCGAGCCGCTGCCGCCGGGCAAGCTGAACACGCTGGCGTCGAACCACGTTCCATCCGCGCTCACCACGTAGCCCGACGACCACTTCTTGAGCCGCCCGAGTGGATGGCCGATGGCCGTGACGTGCGTGCCGACCAGCTCGCTGGCCGTGCGCGGCGCCAAGGTGAGATGGAACGGCGTGTTGATGCGCTGGGTCTTCGCTTCGTCGAGGAAGATCTGCACCGCCGCCATGTCGAGTCCCACGTCGACGTGCTGCGGCACGGCCCACACGCCGCGCGGCGACAGCGCGAGCGTGCCGCGCTGGTACTCGAAAGACAGCGCCACCGCGCAGCCTTCGCGCGCGCAGGTGTCGCCGCCGAGCACGTGCGCGTTCGTCAGCAGCAGGCCGTCCGGCGAGATGAACGAGCCCGTGGCGGACCCGCCGGCCGGGTGCTGGATGCGCACCACCGCCGACGCCGCCTGCTTGACCATCGCCGATGCGTGCTCGATGTCGTGCAGCTCCGGAGGAGCCGCGTTGGGCAGCTCCTCCGCGCACGCCACCATCAGGAGCGCGAACGCAAAGCGCTTCATGTCAGTGGCAGTAGTTCTGGCCGAGCGGAATGGTGACGCTCCAGGGATAGTTCCCGAAGTTGTCGAAGCTCTTCACGATGGTGTTGGTCATCGTGTCGATGATCACGACGCGGTTGGCACCGCTGACGGCAGCCACGACGTACTTGCCGTCGCGCGTGGTGGAGGCGGTCTCGGTGTTTCCGCCGACGGGGATGCGGTCGCGCACTTCCATCGTCTCGGTGTCCAGCACCGCGATATCCTTGCGCACGCGGTTCATCACGAACGCCTTGTTCGGCGCCAGCGACGAGAAGTTCACGCCGTACGCTTCCTCGTCACCCGGCAGCGTGCCGATCACCGAGGGCTCCTTGGCGCCGTTGATCACGGACACGGTCTGGTCGCCGAAGTTGGTAACCACGTGGCGCAGCGGCACGTTGCTGAAGGGGTGCTCGGCGAACGCCACCCACGGCTTCAGGCCCGCCTTGAGCTCCGTGCGCTTGGTGCGCGACATGGTGTCGTACACGATGACGCGGCCGGTCTCGTGGTGCGCGGCGTACATCACTCCCTCGCGATCGATCTGCACGTCGCCAAAGCCACCCTCCTCGGGTGCCAGCGTCTGGTTCGGCGGCACGTCGAAGCCGTCGAGCGCGACGTGGCCATCGATCTCGAGCGACTCCAGGTTGACGCGCGTCACGTGGTAGGCACCGATGTTCGCGACGTAGCCGAACTTTCCGTCGGGCGAGAAGCGCATGAAGTGCGGCGTGAAGAAGCCGCCCAGGCGCTTGATCTCGGTGTCGGTGTTGGTGTCGATGAACGAGACCGCGCCGGTACCCTCGTCTTCGTCCATGACCGCGAGCACGCCGCGGCCGTCGTTGTTGGTGATGTGCGTGGGGTGCTTGCCCAGCGCGACGCGCTTGAGCACGTCGTAGTTCTTGCTGCGCGTCAGCTCGAACGTGCGCAGATCGATCACGCCGATCTCACCCGAGTCGCGGCACACGATGTACGCGCGGTTGAGCAGACCTTCCGGCGTGTTGTCCATGCCAAAGCCCTTGGCATCCAGCACCACCAGCTCGTCCTTGTCCGAGTTGGTCAGGTACACCTTGGTGAAGTCGCTGTTCAGCTCCGCCATGTGCACGCCCGGGATGCCGAGCGGATCGTCGTCGTCCTTGTTCGCCGAGCAAGCGGCGAGCACGCCGAGGAGGAGGGCCCATTTGGTCGATGCAGTCACGTGATCCTCACTGTCTGCTCGTGAGGAAGACGGGCGCGCCGCCCCTGCAAAATAGGGCAACCGACGGCCACTCCGTTTCCCGCGGAGGCTATGCCGGTCGCATTGGGTAAGTCTCCTGGCTTGCGTGGAGATACTCCACGCTCACAGTGGCGGAACCGCGCCGGACTTTAACCGGCTTCCTCGTTATGCCTCGCGGCACCCAAACGACGTTGTCGCGGGTGACTATCTCGTGCGTAAGGTGGTGTCAAGGTTCGCCGACATCACGCAAGGCAGTCAGCGTCCGCGATGAATGTCGCGCAGCAGCGCAGCAACGGCATGACTCGCTACAGCGTCCGCTCGGTCCAGGCTTTGTTGCGCTCGATGCGCTCGTCGTCCGTGATCAGCGGGCAGCTCACGCAGTAGTGGCCGCTGGGGACCTTGTAGTAGAGGCAGCAGCTGGCGCGGCGGTGGTAGACGCGGGTGACGTCGCAGTGCGTGACCTCGTACGCGTGCGGGGCGTTGGCGTCGTCGGCGAAGAACGCCTGGATCGTTTGCAAGACTTCGCCTGCGCGGCCGAGCGCGGTCAACACGGGCTCGAACTGCGCGGCCCACGACGACTCGACTTGTCCCCAGAGCGCCTTGCGGGGAAAGCGCGACCAGCGCGAGAGCGCATCCACCACGGGGAGCGACTGCGCGACCAACGTGGCGTGGGCGCTCAACGTCGACAGGCGCGGCTCGATCAAGCACACGCGCTCGAACAGCGCGCCGTTCGCGCTGAAGCGTAGCCATGTATTGGCGAGCGCCAGGTCCGGCACCAAGCCGGCGAGCAGGTGAGGACCGAGCGCGGCCGCGGAGGACCAGCCGAAGCGCAGCGCGAAGGAGGCGGCGATCACCTTACGGTCGCGGGTCTGCAGACGCTCGCCGATCTGAGTGAGCAGCTCGGCGAACGGACCGCGCTCCGGCTCGGCGAAGGCGCCGCCCTCGATCCAACCCGCCCCGGCGGGCGTGCCGAGCTCGACGACCCAGCTCGGGTTGAGCTCGCGCAGGCGCTGGTAGCTCTCGCGCAACATCAGAACGCGGCGTCGAGGGAGACTTCGCCGGTGACGGCGACCTGGTAGGCGGAGACGCGGCGCTCGAAGAAGTTGGTGACCTCTTGCACGTCCTGCAGGTCCATGAACGCGAGCGGGTTCTTGGCGCCGTAGCGCCTGGGCATTCCAAGCGTCTTCAGGCGCTGATCGGCGCAGTACTCGAGGTACGTGCGCACGTCGCGCACCGAGAGGCCCGCGATGCCGCCGGCTAGCAGGTCCTCGGCGAACTGCGTCTCGCACTCGATCGCCTCGTCGAGCATCTCGCCGACCTGCCGCTCCAGCTGGGCGTCGAACAGCGCAGGCTCTTCCTTGCGCACGGTCTCGATCACGTCGAACGCGAAGCGCATGTGCATGCTCTCGTCGCGGAACACCCAGCTGGTGCCGGCGGACAGGCCGTGCAGCATGCCGCGCGAGCGCAGGAAGTAGACGTAGGCAAACGCGCCGAAGAAGAACAGACCCTCGATGCAGGCCGCGAAGCAGATCAGGTTGAGCAGGAACTGCCGGCGGTCGCCAGCGTCCTGCAACCGATCCTTGTCCTGCATGCTGTCGAGCCAGCGCATGCAGAACTCGGCCTTCTTGCGGATCGACGGGATGTTCTCGACCGCTGCAAAGGCGGCGTTGCGCTCGTCAGGGTCCGGTACATAGGTGTCGAGCAGCGTGAGGTAGAACTGCACGTGCAGCGCCTCCTCGTACAGCTGCCTGGACAGGTACATGCGCGCCTCGGGCGCGTTGATGTGCTTGTAGAGGTTGAGCACCAGGTTGTTGGCGACGATCGAGTCGCCGGTGGCGAAGAACGCGACCAGCCGCTGGATCAGGTGTCGCTCGGCCGGGCTCATGCGCGCGAGGTCGCGCACGTCCGTACCGAAGTCGACCTCCTCCACCGTCCAGGTGTTCTTGATCGACGAGCGATACAGCTCGTAGAACTGCGGATACGCCATCGGGCGCAAGGTCAGGCACAGCCCGGGATCGAGCAGGCGGTTGGGTCTCTGCACACTCACTGGCACGCCTCGCAGCTCTCGGGGTTTTCGAGCGAGCACACCACCGCCGCCGTCGCTTCCTCGCTGCTGGAGACGGTCGCCTTCGCGATCTTGGTCGCCGGCCGCGAGCGCAGGTAGTAGGTGGTCTTGAGTCCGCTCTTCCAGGCGTAGAAGTACATCGACGACAGCTGGCCGATGTTCGGGTTCTCGATGAACAGGTTGAGCGACTGGCTCTGATCGATGAACGCACCGCGCTCGGCGGCCAGATCGATCAGGGCGCGCATCGGCAGCTCCCAGGCGGTGCGGTACACCTTCTTGAGCTCCTCGGGCAGGCTGAGTCCCTGCACCGAGCCTTCCCCGAGCTTGAGCTGGGCGCGCGTGGCCTCGGTCCACAACCCGAGCTCCTTCAGCTCGGCGACCAGGTAGCGGTTCACCTGCATGAAGTCGCCGGACAGCGTCTCGCGCTTGAACAGGTTCGACACCTGCGGCTCGATGCACTCGTAGCAGCCAGCGATCGACGCGATCGTCGCGGTGGGTGCGATGGCGATCAGCAGCGAGTTGCGCAGGCCGTGCTCGCGGATCTGCTGGCGCAGCTGATCCCAGCGCTCCTGCTGCGACGGCACCACACCCCAGGCATCGAACTGCAGCTCACCACGCGCCGCGCGTGTCTCCGCGAACGACGGATGCGCACCCTTGGCCTGCGCGAGCTCCAGCGAAGCCGACAGCGCGTGATAGTAGACCTCCTCCGAGATCCGCCGCGACAGCGCGCGCGCCTCCGTGCTGTCGAACGCCAGCCGCAGCTTGAAGAACACGTCCTGCAGGCCCATCAGCCCGAGGCCGACCGGACGCCAGCGGTTGTTCGACGCTTTGGTGGTCGCGATCGGGTAGTAGTTGAGATCGATCACCGCATCGAGCTGACGCACGGCCGTGCGCACGGTCGACGCCAGCTTCGCGAAGTCGAAGCCCTCGCTGCCCACGTGCCTTCCGAGGTTGATGGAGCCGAGGTTGCAGACCGCGGTCTCGTCGCCCGAGGTGACCTCCAGGATCTCGGTGCACAGGTTGGAGAGGTGCACGGTGCGACCGGGCAGCGCGGTCTGGTTGCAGGCCAGGTTCGACTTGTCCTTGAACGTGATCCAGCCGTTGCCGGTCTGCGCCAGCGTGCGCATCATGCGGCCGTACAGCTCGCGCGCATTGACCGTACGCTCGGCCAGCCCCGCGCGCTCCGCCTCTTCGTACGCCTCGTCGAACGCCGGTCCGTACAGGTCGCACAGCGCGGGCACACGCTTGGGATCGAACAGCGACCACGGAGCGTTCGCCTCCACGCGGCGCATGAACAGGTCCGAGATCCAGTTGGCCAGGTTCAGGTTGTGCGTGCGCGCGGACTCGTCGCCGGTGTTGTCGCGCAGCGAGAGGAACTCCTCGATGTCCGCGTGCCAGCTCTCCAGGTACACGCAGCACGCGCCCTTGCGCTTGCCGCCCTGGTTCACCGCCGAGACGCTGGCGTCGAGCGTCTTGAGCCACGGCACGATGCCGTTGGAGTGGCCGTTGGTGCCCTGGATCAGCGAGCCGCGCGAGCGCACGCGGTGGTACGCCAGGCCGATGCCGCCCGAGAACTTCGAGAGCATCGCGACGTCGGTGTACGTGCGGTAGATCTGCTCCAGCGAGTCGTTCGGCGAGTCGAGCAGGAAGCAGCTCGACAGCTGCTCGTGGCGCGTGCCGGCGTTGAACAGCGTGGGCGAGCTCGGGATGTACTCCAGCGCCGAGAACAGGCGGTAGAGGTCGAGCGCGTCGCCGACGTTCTCGCTCAGCGCGCAGGCGATGCGCATGAAGAACTGCTGCGGCGTCTCCAGCACCAGGCGCGTCTTGGGGTGCTTGATCAGATAGCGGTCGTAGAGCGTGCGCAGACCGAAGTACTCGAAGTTCGCGTCGCGCTCGCCGTCGATGGCGTGGTCGAGCTTGCGCGCGTTGGCGCGCACGAAGTCGAGCAGCCTGTCGTTGATCAAGCCCGCTTCCGCCGCCGCGCTCACCGACTGCGAGAACGCGTGGATGCCCTGGTTGCGCACCTCCTTGTCGACGTACGTGGACAGCAAGCGGGCAGCCAGGCGCGCATACTCGGGCTCTTCCGCGATCAACGCGGCCGCGGTCTGGATCGACAGGCGATCGAGCTCGCTGGTGGTCGCGCCGTCGTAGAGGCCGCTGATCGTCTTGGTCGCGACGCGCAGCGCATCGACACCGGGCAGACCCGCGCAGCAGCGGTTCACCGCGCGCACGATCTTGTTGACGTCCACCGGCTCCGGAGCCCCGCTGCGCTTGGTGACGCGCATGGTGCTCTGCGGATAGCCGGAGTCGCGCGCCGTCTCCCCGCGACGCGCCGTTGCCAGATCTCCCCCATTCAACATCTCGCGCTCCTTTTTCAGCCGCGAGAGGACGTGGTGAGACGGACGCACGAAGGGCGCCTCGATCGCACCCTTCCGCCCTCCCACGAGGCTCCTGGGTCATCGCGCGCCATCTCGACGCACGGCACAGGCAGGTCTTCGGGCTCACGAGCTCACCGATCGAGATCGGCTTCCTACTGTTCACCGCTTCCCAGTCTTGCGACCAGTGCTCGAGGTGAAGGTCGTTCTCGCTTACCGCTGCGGGGCAGCCCCGGAATCGAACCGGGTTCCCTTTTCAGCTCCGACGAAAGAGTGTCGGAGCACCTGTGCGACTCACGATATATGGGCTCCGACCGTGTCCTGTCAAACGAGATGTTGGGGTTGGTCGTTCGTGATCCCCCTACAGGTCGGGGATACGCGGTGGATATCCTGTGGGTTCACGGTGGGTGAAGCCGCTGGCTCGGGCGTGCATCGCAGCCGCCCTTGCACCTCGACTTGAGCGAAGTACGCGCAAGCTTACTCGCGCCCCCGTCCGCATGGACCGCCACGTCATGTCCTGACGTAAGGATGCGTCGCGCCTGATTCCCCGCGTGCCCAAATGTCCGTTTCGCCAAGCGCCGAGGGTAAGTACCCTGGTCGTCGAGATCATGAAGGGGGCCCTGGCTTGAGCGCGCCGCTGCCGGAGCGTAACGATCGCTTCGTGTTCGAGGCCCGCCTGGGCGTCGGCGCCAGCGGCAGCGTGTACCGTGCGTTCGATCGCGAGCGCAATGCCACCGTCGCCGTGAAGGTGCTGAGCGATCTCGACGCCGCGTCGATCTATCGCTTCAAGTCGGAGTTCCGCGCGCTGACCGGCATCGCGCACCGCAACCTGGTGCAGCTCTACGACTTGATCTCGCGCGAGGAACAGTGGCTGCTCACGATGGAGCTGGTCGAGGGCGGCGACTTCCTGCGCTGGATCCGCCCGCCGATCGTGCTCAGCGTGGTGCCCGCCAACGACGCCTACGACACGCAGGACACGGACGACTTCACCGACGGCGCCGTGCGCTCGCAGCAGCCGACGGTCTCGCAGCCCTCCACCACCGGCAACAGCAGCGGCGGCGAGCAGCTGGCGCGCCAGGTCTCCAGCACGCTCGGACCGATCAACGAAGCACGCCTGCGCTCGGCGCTTCGTCAGCTCGCGGAGGGCCTCGGCGCACTGCACGCGGAGAACCGGCTGCACCGCGACCTCAAGCCCGCCAACGTGCTGGTGTTCGCGAGCGATGGCCGGCTGGTGATCTGCGACTTCGGCCTGGTCACCGAGCTGCGCAACCAAAACATGGGCGTGAAGCGCAGCGTGGCCGGCACGCTCGCGTACATGTCTCCCGAGCAGGCCAGCGGCCAGGCGCTCGGTCCCGCCGCCGACTGGTACGCGGTGGGTGTGATGCTCTACCAGACGCTGACCGGCGTGCTGCCGGTGTCGCCGCGGCTCGCGTTCGAGAAGGCGCTGCAGGCCAAGCAGCAAGGCGTCGCGATCCATCCGTGCTCGCTGAACGCGGACGCGCCGCAGGATCTGGCCGACCTCGCGGTCGCGCTGCTCGATCCCGAGCCGAGCCGACGTCCACGCTACGCCGAGGTGCTGGCACGCATCGACGGCACGCGGCGCGCGGTCTCGATCGCGCCGACCGGACCGACGATGTTGGTCGGACGCAGCACGCAGCGGGCGGCTTTGCAGGGTGCGTTCACGCGTGCATGGTCGGGGCGCGCCACGGTGGCGATGGTCTGCGGCCGCAGCGGCATGGGCAAGTCGACGCTCGTGCAGCAGTTCCTCGACGAGCTGCGCGCGCAGCACGACGCCGTGGTGTTGACCGGTCGCTGCTACGAGCGCGAGGAGCTGCCGTACAAGGCCTTCGATCCGGTGATCGATGCGCTCGGTGGCTACCTGCTGCAGCTGGGCGACGCGGACGTGCGGGCGCTGTTGCCCGATCACATCGCGTCGCTGGCGCGCCTGTTTCCCTCGCTGCGTCGCGTGCCGATGGTCAGCGCGCTGGCCGGTCGCGGCGAGGTGATCGATCCCATCGAGCTCAAGCGCAACGCCTTCAGCGCGTTCCGCCAGCTGTGCAGCTCGATCGCGGAGCTGCGCCCGCTGGTGCTCTACATCGACGACCTGCAGTGGGGCGACCTGGAGAGCCTGCCGCTGTTCGAGGAGCTCCTGCGCGCGCCGCTCGCGCCGAGCTTGTTGTTGGTGGGCTCGTTTCGCAGCGAAGACGCCGAGCAGAGTCCGTTGCTCAAGGCGCTGCGCAACAGCCTGCCCGCGCTCGGCCTCGCCACCGTCGACGTCGTGGTCGACGCGCTGTCGGAGCACGACGCACGCGAGCTCGCACGCAGCCTGCTGCGCGATGTGGCCGACCGCGAGGCCGCCGCCGAGCGCGTGGTCAAGCAAGCCGCCGGCAGTCCGTTCTTCGTGCGCGAGCTGGCGCTCTACGTGCGTGCCCACGGCGCGAGCGAGCTGCGGCTCGAGGACGTGATCGCGCAGCGGCTCGATGATCTCCCGCCGGACAGCCGGCGCCTGTTCGAGCTGGTCGCGGTGGCGGGACGCCCGGAGCGCAGCTCGTTGCTCGCGGCCGCCGCCAAGCTGGGCGAGCAGGCGTTCGGTGCGCTGCGTGTGCTCGAAGCCAGCAACCTGGTGCATGGAAGTGACGGCCGCGTGGAGGCATCGCACGATCGCCTGCGCGAGATGGCGTACCGCAGCCTGGACGACGACACGCGTCGCTCGCTGCACGAGGCGCTGGCGGAGGCGATCGAGCAGCGAGAGCGCGATCCGGATGCGCTGCTGGAGCACTACCGGCGCAGCGGCAAGCTGGCGCGCGCCGGACAGTGTGCACTCGAGGCGGCGCACCACGCCGAAGCCCAGCTGGCGCACGCGCGCGCGGCCAAGCTCTACCGCGAGGCGCTCGATCTGGCGGAGCTCAGCGCGGAGCAGAAGCGCGACACCGAGGAGCGCCTGGGCATCTGCCTCGCGCTCTCGGGCCGTGGCATCGAGGCGGCGGCCGCGTTCTCGCGCGCGACCGTCGGCGCCGCCGCTGGCAAGGTGATGGTGCTGCGCAGCCTGGCCACCACCGAGCTGCTGCGTGCGGGCAGCATCGGCGCGGCCTACGACGAGCTGCGCAACATGCGCTCGCTGACGGGCGTCGCCTTCCCCACCAGCGCGTTCGAAGCGCTGGCGTCGCTGCTCTGGCGGCGCGTGAAGATCTGGTTCGCGATGCGCTGGCACCGTCAGCGCGACGGACAGCAGGTCGATCAGACGCTGCTGCAGCGCGCGGACATGCTGTGGGGCATCGGTGCCACGCTGGTCAGCATGGACACGCTGCGCGGCGCGGTCTACCAGGCGGAGCACCTGCTGGTCGCCCTGCGCGCGGGCGAACCTTACCGTCTGGCGCGCGCGATGGCGGTCGAGGGCACGCTGTCGTCGACGCTGAACACCGACCCCGGTCGCACCCAGAGCTACTTCGATCGCGGCCTGGAGCTCGGCGGTCTGTCCAACGAGCCGCACGCGCTGACCGTGGTCAAGGGCACCGCCGGCGCGGCGCGTCTGCTGGAGGGACGCTGGCACGAGACCGTGCGCCTGTGCCGCGAGGCCGCGCAGGTCTTGCGCGAGCGCATCAACGCGACGCTCGGCTGGGAGCTGACCACGCTGATCTTCTTCGACCTGCAGGCCACCGCCTGGCTCGGGCGCGTCGACGAGATCATCCGCCGCGTGCCGGAGGCGATGCGCGACGCGGAGGCGCGTGGTGATCTGTACGCAGCCACCTCGTGCCGCTCGTACCGCGCGATCTGGGCCTGGCTCGGCGCCGACCAGCTCGACGAGGCACGTCGCCAGGTCGCGGTGGCGGAAGGAGCCTGGCAGGTGCCCGGCTACAACCTGCAACACTGGTACACCACCTTCGCGGTGGCCGAGGTCGACCTGTACGCGGGAGAGCCCGCGCGTGCGCTGGAGCGCCTGACGCGCGAGTACCCCAAGCTGCTGTTCCTGCGCGTCGGCATCCAGTACACGCGCATCGAGGTCTGGTACACGCGAGGTCGACTTCAGCTGGCGCAGGCGCGCAAGACCGGCGAGCGAGAGCTGGTCGAGGCCGCTCGCAAGGACGCGCGCGCGATGATGAAGACCGCCCTCTGGGGACGCGCGCTCGGCCGCCTGCTGCTCGCCTGCGCGACCTCGTTCGATGCGCCGGCACAGGCCGCCTCGCTGCTTCAGCACGTGGAAGGCTTGTTCGACGCCCTCGACATGCCGCTGATGCGCGACGTCGCACGCTGCCGGCGCGCCCAGCTACGCGAAGATTCCGCCCTGGTCGCCGCCGCCGAGCAGAGCATCCGCGAGCGCGGCGTGGTCCGCCCCGACCTGTTCGTCGCCATGCTCGCCCCTGGTTTCCCGACGGTAAGGTCGCCGCACGACAGCGTGTAACCCTCCGAAGCCGGCAAGACCCGAGCGCGAAACCTGTGCTGTTTACGCTCCGCGCTGAGGCTCGGAGGAGACAACATGGGTGGTTTGATTCGTGGCGTGCTGGTGCTGGCGCTCGCGTTCGCCGGGTGCGGCAAGTCCCAGAGTGACGCGCCGGTCGACAAGAAGGAGTCCGCCGCCAAGAGCGACACGTTCACCGTGGGCTTCGTGTACGTCGGCCCGCGCGACGACTTCGGCTACAACCAGGCACACGCGGAAGGTGCCAGGTCGCTGGCGGGCGTGAAGCTCCTCGAAGAGGAGAAGGTGCCCGAGACGATCGACGTCCAGAAGACGATCGAGAGCATGATCAACCTGGACGGCGCCAGCGTGGTGTTCCCCACCTCGTTCGGCTACTTCGATCCGCACATCCTCAAGCTCGCGCCCAAGTACCCCAAGGTCACCTTCCTGCACTGTGGAGGTCTGTACACGGAGGGCAAGCACCCGGAGAACGTGGGCAGCTACTTCGGCTACATCGACGAGGTCGAGTACCTGAACGGCATCGTCGCCGCGCACGCGACCAAGAGCGGCAAGCTCGGCTTCATCGCCGCCAAGCCCATCCCGCAGGTACTGCGCAACATCAACGCCTTCACGCTCGGCGCGCGCAGCGTGAACCCCAAGATCGTCACCACCGTGGTGTTCACCGGCGATTGGTCGCTGCCGGTCAAGGAAGCAGACTCCGCCAGCAGTCTGATCGATCAGGGTGTGGACGTGCTGACCATGCACGTCGACAGCCCCAAGGTGATCGTGCAGACCGCAGAGAAGCGCGGCGTGTA
>JBEVNG010000085.1:0-6061 GCA_040508235.1 Polyangiales bacterium
CGCAGGGAGGGGAAGGTCAGGCCGTTGCGCGTGTCCACCACCGGGCTGCCGGTGCGCCGCATGACCTCCTTGATGCGCTTGGGCGTCAGCTCGGGATCACACTGCAGCATCAGCGCCGCCACGCCGGCCGCGACCGGCGCGGCCTGCGAGGTGCCCCAGAACATCTCGGTGCGACCGCGCAGGCTGTCCGACACGATCGGCGCACCGGGTGCGACCAGATCCATCTTGTCCGTGCTGTTGGTGAAGCAGGCGATCTTGTCGAGTGAGCTGGTGGCGTCGCTGCAGTTGGCGAACGCGGAGCCCCAGCGTGCCTGGTACGTCGAGCCGACGCTCTGTGGTGGCTGACGGCCGGCGCTGGAGTCGTACACCGCACCGACGGCGATCACGTCGCTGTTGCAGGCGGGAGCCGGCATCGAGTTGGAGGAGCCGCGGTTGCCGGTGGCGACGAACACCGTCACGCCGGCGTTGACCAGGTTGTCGATCGCACGCGCCAGCGCCGGGTGCATCGCATCACACTGCGCCGCACCGCCGCGGTACATCGCGCTGGTGCCGAAGCTCAGGTTCACCACCTTCACGTTGGTGGTGGAGAGGTTGGCGTAGACCCAGTCCATGCCCGCCACCCAGTCGGACTCCTGGCCCGAGTCGTTGGCGTCGTTGATCTTCACGGCGACCAGCTCCGCGTCGGGCGCGAAGCCGCGCGAGCTCACGGCGCCGCGCGACGCGATGATGCCAGCGACGTTGCTGCCGTGGCCGTTGTCATCTTCCGCCGCGGTGCCCTCGCTCGCGAACGAGGGGCACGCGCGCTGCGTGAAGCAGTGCTGTGCGACCAGCGCAGCCTTCAGATCCGGATGGTCCGTGTCGATGCCGGTATCCAGCACCGCGACGCGCACGCCGCGCCCGGTGATGCCGAGCATGTCGTGCACCACGTCGCCGCCGATCGCGGGCACGGCCTCCTTCAGGTGACCCGAGCCCGCGTGATCCTCCTGCACCAGCGTGACGTCCGGCTCCGCGGCCAGCTTCTGCACCGCGGCCGGCGTCGCGAGTCCCGAGAGCGCCGGCACGTACTGATAGCGACGGCCCAGCGTGAAGCCCTCGATGCGCTTGTTCAGCAGTCGATCCTGGACGGCCGCGATCTCCGCCGGATCCGGGGCGCTGAAGGTGGGCGAGTCGCTCACGCGCAGGTTGACGATCACGCGCGTGCTTCCGTGCTGCTGCGCGAGCACGTCGTCGAGGGCGCTGGCTCGCCGCATGATGGGCGCGTCCTCGGTCGAGCACCCGACGCAGAGCAGTGCCACGAGAAGTTTGCAGGCAGTAAGTCGCGCGAGCGTCATCCGCGTATTGTTGCCACGACGTGCGTGCGCTTTGCGCGCCCGAAAGCGCAGGCCGCGTTAGCCTCGCGCGTCGCGGCTTGCTCCTCGGAGCGCAGCGTACGGACTCAAGCCATCCGCTCGTTGTTGCGCAGCTCCGCGCGCTGGGTGAGCCGTGTCAGGACCGAGGGGACCCAGCGCGACTCGCTCTGGTGCCCCTTGCGCAGGGTGGCGTCGTCACTCCGCGGCAGCAGCCGATTGACCAGCGTCAGCGCGCGGCCGACCAGGTTGGGCGCGAGCCCATGCGCGAGCGCGGCCAGCTTGGCGGGTACGCCGAGGATCAGTGTGGGCTGACCGCGCTCGAGGGCGTCCACGATCTTGCGCGCCGCGCGCTGGGACGACATCGAGATGCCCGGCAGGGAGTCGGAGATCGCGAACCACGCGTACTCCTTCTGGTGGTCTCCCTTGATCTGCGCCTGACGCGGGCTGCCGGTGCGCATCAAGCCTGGCGTCACGGTAGTGACGAGGATGCCATCGGCCGCGAGCTCGCTGCGCATGCCCTCGGACAGTCCCACCAGCGCGAACTTGCTGGCGCTGTACGGCAGCAGGTGCGGCACCGAGACCAGGCCGCCGATCGACGACACGTTGACCACGCGCCCACCGCCGCGCGCGCGCATGCCCGTACGCAGGCCGAGCATCGTGCGCAGCGGCGCGAAGTAGTGCACCTTCATCGCTTGCTCGAAGTCCTCCAGGCGCATCGCGTCGAGTGGTCCGACCTGGATGATGCCCGCGTTGTTGATCAGTACGTCGACCGGACCGAGCTCACGCTGTACGCGCTCCAGCATCCGGTCCACGGCCTCGCCGTCCGTCAGATCGCAGGGCACGGCCAGCAGGCGCACGTCCGGCGCACGCTCCCGAAGCTCCGCGAGGGCGCGCTCCAGCTCATCCGGGTGTCGTGAGACGAGCGCCACGTGTGCGCCGCCGTCGACGAGCAAGCGCGCGAGCTCCAGTCCGAGCCCGCGCGCTCCACCCGTGATCAGCGCGTTCCTGCCGCGAAGTCGATAGTTCCCCATGCCGCGTTCGGTGCAACGCGCATGCCGTCATGGATGCGCGTGCGAGTTGCCGCGCTTCTTCGCGAGCTCCGCTTCCTTCTCGCGGAAGCGTGCGCTCAGGCGCGGCGGCAGCAGGTTGGCCACCAGGTCGATGGAGCTCGCCATCGGCGAGTCGCCATCGGGCAGCATCAGCGTCTTGAGACGCTCGAACGCGCTGCCCATCTGCGTGGCTTCCTCGTCGCTGAAGACCTTGCGCGCGGCGGCGAAGATCTCGCTCTCTTCTTCCTGGATGTGGTGGCGCAGATCCTTGGCCAGCTTCTCGGCCAGGCCCGTCCAGGTGATGTCCACCAGCTTGGCGAGGCCGAGTGTGCGGATCTCCGTCTCCGCCATGGCGTGCTCGCCGTAGCCGTGCGCGACCAGCTTCTGGGACTCGCCCTCTTCACGCAGCGCGTTGTACAGCACCGACTCCTCCGCGTGGGCGTGCGCAATCACCTCGCGGCGAAGCTCGTCGAGGTGTGTCTTCCAGGAGTCGTTGTCGCTCTTCGACTCGCTGATGATCTTGTCGAGCAGCTGCTCGAACTTTCGGTGGTCCTTGGATAGTGCGTCGTAGATGTTCATGGCTTGCTCCCCATGCCGGAAGCAATGCAATCAGTGGGCCGTGGCGGTACGCGGTGGACTCACATCCTCGACGCGGCGCTGTCCATCGTCGTCGTGCACCACACGCTCGACTTGCTTTGCCTCGGCGTACTTGCTGGGCTTGACCACGGCGCCGCGGCGACGCGCATGCACCTGCGTGAACTCGGCGCCAAAGAACAAGATCTGCGCGGCGTAGTAGACCCAGATCACGAGCACGATCAGCGAGCCCGCCGCGCCGTAGGGCGAAGCGACCGAGGCGCGGCCGAGGTACATGTCGAGGCCGAACTTGCCGACCGTGAACAGGATGGCGGTCACGACCGCTCCGACCCAGACGTCGCGCCACGCGATCTCGACGTCCGGGATCACCTTGAACAGCAGCGCGAAGATGACGCTGATGATGCCGAGGGAGATCACCGCGTTGAGCACCAGCCACACGGTCTCGCCTCCGGGCAGCGCGTGCGAGAGGCGATGCCCGACGGCGGTGAGGACCGCGCTCACCAGCAATGACACGAGCAGCAAGAACGCCACGCCCAGCACCATCGAGAACGAGAAGAAGCGCTCGCGAATCACGTTCCAGAAGCTGCCGGGCTTGCGGCGCACCTGCCACACCTCGTTCAGGGACGACTGCAGCTCGCCGAACACACCCGAGGCACCGAACATCAGCACCGCGATGCCGAGGATCGAGCTCAGCGTGCCGGTGTCGGGCGCCTGCGCGTTCTTGAGCACGGTCTCGACGCCTTCTCCCGCCTCCGGACCGACGACGGCCGTGAGCTGCTGCGCGATCTGACCCCGTGCGGCCTCCTCGCCGAAGACCAGGCCCGAGATCGAGACCGCGAGCATCAGCAGCGGAGCGAGCGAGAGCACGGTGTAGTAGGCGAGCGAGGCCGCAAGCCGTGTGGCGTTGTCGCGCGACCAGTCCCGCGCCGTTTCCTTGAACACACCGATCAGCTCCCGCATGGCGCCTCCCTGCCGGGTGGACTGCAGATCTCGTTCCACCAGACCAACGAGGCGCGCTCAAACTCACAGTCGTGGCGGCGACGTCTTTCTGCGTCCCGCGGCATGTCGTGCGGGGGTGATGCCGTACGCGCGGCGGAAGGCGTGGGTGAAGTGGCTCTGGCTGCTAAAGCCCACGCGCAGCGCGACCTCGGCGATGTCGGCGCCCGCCATGCCGAGCAAGCGTGCGCCCTCGGCCAGCCGCGCGCCGAGCACGTAGCGATGTGGCGTGGTGCCGAACGCGCGCTTGAACAGCGTACCGAAGTGGCGCTCGCTACGCTCCACCAGCGACGCCAGGTGGCTGATCGAGAGATCCTCGTCCAGGTTGGCGAGCACGTACGAGCGCAGCTGACGTTGCTGCGCGCTCGACAGCTCGCCGCGCTCGTGCGTGTGCAGGGCGGGCACCTGCTCCAGCGCGTAGCTGAGCAACGCCAGCGACAGCGACTCGGCGTACAGGCGTCCGCTCGGCGCGCCGCGCGTGACCTCCCAGTGCATGGCGGACGCGAGCGCGTGCAGCGTGTCGTCGCGCGCCTGCGCACGCGCGAAGTTCGTGGGCGCGCGGTCGAGCAGCACACGCTGAAACCACGGCGTCGACAGCTCCAGCGCGAGCACCTGCGCCTGCCCTCGCATGCGCACGAGGTCGGGCCGCTCGTTGCCGCTGAGGTAGGCCACGCTGCCGTGGCTGGCGCGCTCGCTCAGGTCGCGCTGGCGCGTCCGGCGCGTGAACTCGATGCTTCCGTCCAGGAAGACCAGCAATCCAGACTCGCCATCGAGCGGTCCACTCGAGCCGATGTCGTCTGCAGACGCCATCTGATGCAGCTCCAGAGGGATGCCGGTCCATGGCGTGTCGCGGCTGTTGAGCAGCGGCGGGCCAGCGCCGAGCTGCAGCGGACTCACGCCCCGCGCAGTCTGCATCAGGATGCGAGCGGTCATGTCTTCTCATACCTGAGCGCCAGGGAGATCCGCGCGCGAATCGTCAGGGCTGCTCTTTTCGGCTCTCGCTGCAACGGAGTGCGTGAACTTGATAGCGCCGCGCCGGAGCTCGATTTACGGCGTGGCGGGAGCTCGCTACCGATGGAGGACCATGAGTTGGCGAGTGAGTGTGCTGGTGGCCGGCTTGATCGTCGGCTGTTCCGAGGGACCCGTGACGCCGCCGCGCGAGCAGCCGGACGTCGACAAGGAGCCACCCGACGAGGGCGAGCAGGTGCAGCGTGATGCGCGCGCGGCTGCGCCTCTCGATGCGAGCCGCACGCCGGACGCCACCCCGAGCGCGCGTGACGCGGTCGTGCCCGCCGAGCCGGACGCGAGGGAGCCGACGACTTCGAACGAGCAGGACGCGGGGCCGCTGGACAGCGGCGCGCCGAGCGAACCGGTCAGCTGCGATGGCAAGACAGGGCTCAAGGCGGGCGACACCAACGCGTCGCTGATGCTCGGGGGGCAGCGCCGCACGTACATCGTGCATGTCGGCTCCAAGGTGGACGGCAGCAAGCCGGTGCCGCTGCTGCTCGACTTCCACCCGATGTTGTTCGGCACCGCGTCGAGCCAGCGTCGTAGCTCGGGCTACGCGGAGCTCGCGGACCAGGAAGGCTTCGTGGTCGCCTACGCGGATGGCCTCGACAACGCGTGGAACCTCGGACCGTGCTGCACGCGCTCGCGCGAGGTCGACGACTTCGCGCTGGCACTGGCGATGATCGAGACGATCAGCAACCAGACCTGCATCGACGAAAAGCGCATCTACGCGGCGGGGTACTCCAACGGCGGGGGACTCTCGCACTACCTGGCGTGCAAGCATGCCGACGTGTTCGCGGCGGTGTCCCCGGCGGCGTTCGATCTGATCGAGGAGGTGCCGTGCGAGCCGTCGCGTCCGATCAGCGTGATCAGCTTCCGCGGTACCTCGGACAACATCGTGCCGTACGCGGGCGGCGCGTCGACGCCGCCGACGCCTTACCGCCTGGATCCGATCCACTTCCTCGGCGCGGAGGGCACGTTCAAGAAGTGGGCGGAGATCGACGGCTGCAAGGGGCAGCCGATCAGCGGCGCGAACGGCTGCCAGACGTACTCGCAGTGTGAAGG
>JBEVNG010000087.1:0-15997 GCA_040508235.1 Polyangiales bacterium
ACGCTCTGCCGCTGCGCGTGGCGCGGGATGGCTGGACGGCCGCGCTCGCGCGCCAGTCGCTGGTGGCGTTCGTGGTCCACCTGCTGCTGCTCTACGGTACGCCGTTCTCGCCCAGCCTGAACCGGCACTTCGGGCTGAAGCTCGACGCGCTCGGCGTCACGCTGGTGTTCGCGGCGGTGATGGGCCTGACCCTGCTCGCCGTGCGGCTGTGGGACTCTGGCTTCAAGGAGCGCGGGCTGTCGCTGCCCTGGGTGCGCGTCGGCCTGACCATGCTCGGTCTGTTCATGCTCACGCGCTGACGCTACGCTGCGCGCGATGATGTGGCGCACGTCGATCCTCGTCCTGCTGCTGGCCGGGTGCACCACGCTCCAGGACGACCTTCGGCGTGCCCAGCACGCGTTCTCGTCCGCGCGCTACGAGGAGGTCGAGGTCTGGCTCTACGACCTGGAGCCCGAGCTCGGGCGCATGACCGTGGAGGACCGCGCGACCTATTACTACCTCGCCGGCATGTCCGCCTACCGCATCGGGTACCGCGCGCGCGCCCGGCATGCGCTGGCGCTGTGCCGCGAGGAGTCGCTGCGCGTGCCCGGCTTCCCCGAGTCCTGGCTGCACCACATGCACAGCGCCCTCGACGACCTGGAGGGCCACAAACACTGAGGCCCCGCATGCGCGAGGCACACGGGGCCGTGGGTACGTCTGTGGCGTGGCTTCAGTTGAGTCGCGAGCGGAGGAGGGAGATGGCGTCCTTCGTGGCCAGCTTCTGCTTCTTCAGATTCGTGGCCTCGATCTGTTCCGCGGGGGTCAGGAACGCCTTGCGACCGAGTAGCTCGACTTCCTTCTTCAGGGTTCGATGCTGCTCTTCGAGGTGCTCGAGCTTCGTCCGCGAATCGAAGGTCTGTTTCGCCATGCGATCCTCCACTGATGGCCGGGCTTTCTCTGGGGGGCAGCACCGACCTAGCCACGTCGAATCAACGTCACCGCACCGTGCGGCGTACGTCATGAGGGGCATCCTAGGAGGTGCCGATTGCGGGTTGCAAGCCTCAAGGGCGCAGTTTTTTTGCGGACACAATTTGTCGCCTGAACACGAAAAAGAGCCTAGTTTCCCCGTGGTTTCCCGGTTGAATGGCACCGCATTTGCCACCGTCCCCCGACGGGAAGACCGATCTAGGCGGGAGGGGTGTGCCTCCCTGGAGAGAGCATCGTGAAAGTGATGAAAAGTCGTACGGCTGTGACCATGGTCGCGCTCTTGATGCTGGCAGTCATGGGCCAGTCCGGCGCCCGCGCCGAGGGGGCGGCGAGCGCAGCGGCCGCAAGCCAGCTTTCCGCGTCGCAGGTCGCGTCGGCCGTGCAGACCTTCTACGACCAGACCCGGTCCATCGAGGCCGACTTCTTTCAGACCTATTTCAATCAGCTCTATCAAAAGTACGACCGCTCCAACGGCACCGTGAAGTTCGCCAAGCCAGGCCGCATGCGCTGGGACTACGCAGGTCCCAACGGCAAGATCATCGTCAGCGACGGCAAGAAGCTGCTCGTCTACGAGCCCGGCGAGGACAAGGAGCCGGGCCAGGTGGTCGAGCGCAAGATCGCCGAGACCGACCTGTCCGCGCTCGCGTTCCTGACCGGCCAGGGCAAGCTCGGCGACGACTTCACGTTCCGCCTGCTCGACGCCGCGGCGCAGGGCTTCCAGGGCGGCTACGTGCTGGAGCTGACGCCCAAGAAGGCGAGCCCCAACTACGAGCGCATCCTGTTCTACGTCGACGGCGACGCCAAGCGCGCGGGCCTCGTGCACCGCGTGCTGATCGTCGACGCCGCGGGCAACCGCAACCGCCTCGACTTCAAGAGCGTCAAGTTCAACCGCAACCTGGACGCCAAGACGTTCGCCTGGCAGCCGCCCAAGGACACCCGCCGACTCGGCGAGTGACCGGGCGACGCCTGATGAGCGCGCAGTCGCGGCACCTGGTGAGCGAAGCGAACCTCGCGGGGAGGTCGCGTGACCTCCCCGTGCGGCGCGAAATTAGGCGTACTGGAGGGTGGTGCGGACGCTGGAGCGCGTGGAGCCGGGCGAAGCCTCGGGCAACATCACGCTGAGCTCCAGCACCTCGGCCTCGCCGCGGCGGTCGATGCTGACCTGCACGTGATCGAGGTCGACGCGATCGTACTTGGCGATCACCTGTAGCAGTTCCTGCTGGAGCGCCGGCAAGAAGCCGCTGGCGGCGGTGGCGGTGCGCTCACGCGCAACGATCATTTGCAGGCGATCCTTGGCGACCTGCGCGGTGTTTTCTGGTTTCTTCCAGAACTTGAACCATGCGTTGTTGCTCATGGGTTCACCCCGCGTAGACGTTGGACGGCGAGAACAGACGCGACAGGAACCCACGCTTCTCGGTGCTCAGGAAGCGGTGCGGCAGGTCTTCGCCCAGGAAGCGCTTGATGGCATCCGTGTACGCCACGGCTGCGTCGCTGTTGGGGTCGAGGATGACGGGCGTGCCCTGGTTGGAGTTGTGCAGGACGGCCTTGGACTCCGGGATCACGCCGAGGAACGGGATGCCGAGAAGCTCGAGGATGTCCTCGACCTTGAGCATCTCGCCACGCTGAGCGCGCTCCGCCGAGTAGCGGGTGACGAGCAGGTGCGACTTCATCGCCACGCCGAGCTCCGCCTTGCGGGTCTTGGCGTCGAGCAGGCCGAGCACGCGGTCCGAGTCGCGCACGCTGGAGACCTCGGGGTTGGTCACCACGATCGCCTCGTCGGCGTAGTACATCGCGAGCTGGGCGCCCTTTTCGATGCCGGCCGGCGAGTCGCACAGCACGTAGTCGAACGCGAGGTCCTTGAGCTCTTCGATCACGCGGCCGACGCCCTGGACGTCGAGCGCGTCCTTGTCGCGGGTCTGCGAGGCGGGCAGCACGAACAGGTTCTCGAGGCGCTTGTCGCGGATCATGGCCTGCCGAAGCGTGGCCTCCTGCTTCACGACGTTGACCAGGTCGTACACGACGCGGCGCTCGACGCCCATGATCAGGTCCAGGTTGCGCAGGCCGACGTCGAAGTCGATGGCGACCGTCTTGAAGCCCTTCTGCGCAAAACCAGCCGCGAGGCTCGCAGTGGTGGTGGTTTTTCCAACTCCGCCCTTGCCGGACGTGACGACGATCACCTTGGTAGCCATTCGGACCTCCCCGCTCGGTTGGAGCTCACTCGGTCAGCCTTGCCCAGCTGACCGAACGCCGGTGCGGCACCGCGCTCCACTCTGCGACTCGAACTATTGCGCACCCGCCCGCGGGACGCTGGTCCCACGTGCATACCTCATCAACAGGGATCCGGGCGGCGCACACAAGTTTTTGGCATTGCCGTGACAGGGACTTGCCGCGCGCACCCGGGACCTCAAATCTCCGCGACCACCAGCTGGCCGTTCTCCAGGTATATCTGGGCCGGTTTGCCGCGGCTCTTCTCCGGGATTTCGTCCGCGCGCAGGTAACAACCCGCGATCGCCACCAGCTCGGCCTCGAGGTTGCGGCAGAAGATGCGCGCGTCCTCGTTGCCATGCGCGCCGGCCAGGGCGCGACCGCGCAGCGGCGCATAGACGTGGATGTTGCCGTCCGCGATGATCTCGGCGCCGGCATTGACCGCCGCCAGTGCCACGGCGTCGCATTGCTCCGCGTAGGCGCGGGCGCCCGAGCGCAGCGGAACGCGCAAGATCAGGGCTCCGGCGGTGTTCTCGATGCGCCGCTCGTCGGCGGGCGCGGGCGCGTTGCCCACCTTGGGCGTCTTGGCGGGCCGGCGGCCGCTGCCGTGCATCAGGCCGATGCCGGCGGCGCGCGCCTCGGCGCGGCGTGACTCGCGCAGGTTGCGCACACCGACCGGGACCACCTTGAGCTCGCGCAGCACGGCCGCTATCGACTCCAGCGGCACCTCGACCGGATCGTCGACGGGCTCCTCGTCGGTGCCCTCGAGCGCCGACAGGTCGATCACCAGGGGCGCGTCGAGGAAGAAGCCCGGCAGCTGCTCGAGCTTGGTCCGGAGCCCGCGCTTGACCGCGTTGAGGTCCGAGGTGGAGAGCCGCAGCACCGTCACCGTGGAGACCATGCCTTCGAGCTCGAACGGAGTCGCATCGCGGGTCATGGCCGCCATCCTGCCTTTCGCCGATCCTCGGCGCCAGGCCAATTGCATGCCGAAAGTGCGCGGTTGTTACAACAAACCGATCTCGCGCAGGCGTTCATGAAGGTATTCGTGGGCCGTGATCGGGCTGGGATATCGGTCCGGGCGATCGCGCGTCACGCAGGACGACAAGCTCGTGATCACGGCCTCCGGGTTGAGGTGCAGGAAGTAGGGCAGCGAGTAGCGCGAACGAGCGCTCGCGGCGCCCGCGGGGTTGACCACGCGATGGGTGGTCGAGGGCAGCACGCCGTTGGTCAGGCGCTGCAGCATGTCGCCGATGTTGATGATCACCTCGTCCGCGCCGCTGGTGACGGGCAGCCAGGTGCCGTCGCGGCGCAGGATCTCCAGGCCCGGCTCGCCCGCCGCGACCATCAGCGTTATCAGGTTGATGTCCTCGTGCGCCGCCGAGCGCACGCCGCCGAAGTCGCCGGCCAGCGGTGGGTAGTGCAGCGGGCGCAGGATGCTGTTGCCGTGATCGATGCGCGTGCGGAACCAGTCGGAGGGCAGCTCCAACTCGCTGGCGAGCGCGGCGAGGACCTGCGCACCGAGCGCATCGAGCCCGCGGTAGAGCGCGAGCAAGGCCTCGCGAAAGCCCTCGACCTCGGTCGGCCACACGTTCGCGGGCATCGCCTCGCTGTGCGGAACGTCATCGCGACCGACGTGCCAGAATTCCTTCAGGTCGGGCTCGCTCTGGTCCTTGGCGCGCTCGATGCGGAACGGCGTGTAGCCACGGGCACCACCCTGGCCGGGCTGCCGATACGCGAGCTTGCGTTCGAGGGGGAGCGCGAAGAACTGCCGCACCGCGTCGTAGGCCTGCGCGATCTGCGCGTGGGAGATGGCGTGCCCGCGCACGGAGACGAAGCCGTATTCACGAAAGGCCGCGAACAGTCTTTTGGGGTCCAGCGCGTGCGCATCGAAGCTGGGGATGGAGCTCACGAACAGGACTCCCGAGGCAGGCAGGTCAAAGCGTCAACTTACCATCGACATTGACGGCGGGACCCTTTCTTCGCACCTTCCGCGCATGTCGCAGGCCCAGAAGATCCAGGCGGTGCTCGCCGCCCCCCAGAGCGCGCATCGTACCCAGTTGATCGCGCTCGTGTTCGACGGCATCAGCGCGCGCAAGGTTGGCGACACGATCGACCGTGCGTTGCTGATCGAGGGCATCTACCAGGGCCTCACCGCCAGCACGGCGGACACCATCGCGACGCGCCACGTGCTGCCCGCGCTGGAGCGCATCGCGCAGGCGGTCGACGGCAAGGAAGACAAGCTGCGCGACCTGATCGGCAGCGAGGCCGAGCAGCAGATCGTGGCGGTGGTGCAGAGCGGCAAGGGTCCGCGCTTCGGCTGGCTCAAGAACGTGGTCGACCCGGACGACATCCGTCAGCTGGTGGCGCCGGTGATCCAGCAGCTGCTGCTGGCGTTCGTGAACAAGTTGCCGATCCCCGGTCTCGGTGGGGCGGGGGCGGGCTCGGGCTCGGGCTCGAGTGAGAAGAAGCGTGGCATGGGTGGGCTGGTCGGTGCGATCGGCAAGCAGGTGTCGCGCAGCATCGGCGATCTCGCGGATGTGGGGCGTGGCGTGATGGGCAGCGTCGTGAAGGACTTCAGCCAGACCGCGACCAGCGAGTTCCGCGTCGCGCTGCGCGATCGCATGAAGACGCCCGAGGGCCAGAAGATCGTCGAGCGCATCCGCGACCGCGTCGTCAGCAACGTGCTCAAGGCCAGGGCCGATGTCGTGCTCAAGGACTTCATGCACCTGCCGCGGCCGGAGATCGCCAGGGCGGTCGCGCTGTCGATCGAGCACCTGCGCACGCAGCCGGTGTTCCGCGCCGTGCTGGAGGCGGAGCTGAACCAGGTGCTCGACGAGCTGCAGAAGCGCACCGTCGGCGAGCTGCTGACGGAGGTCGGCGTGCTGGAGGCGACGCGCAAGCAGGTGCTGACCATGGTCGACCCGATCCTGCAGGGCGTGGTCGCGGCCGACTCCTTCGCACAGTGGCTCGACGCCGTGCTCGCGGACGCGCAGTGAAGCTGGTCGTCGCCACCACCAACCCGAACAAGGTGCGCGAGCTGAGCCAGGTGCTGGTCGGCTTCGAGGTGGTGGGCCTGCACGAGCTCGGCGTCGACCTGCCGGAGCCGGTCGAGGATGCCGACAGCTTCGAGGGCAACGCGCGCATCAAGGCGCTGGCGTACGCCGCGGCGCTGAACCTGCGCTGCGTCGCGGAGGACAGCGGCCTGGAGGTCGACGCGCTGCACGGTGCACCCGGCGTGCACTCCGCGCGCTACGCCGGCGTCGACGGCGCGCGCGAAGCAAAGGACCGGGCGAACAACGAGAAGCTGCTGCGCGAGCTCGGAGCCACGCGCGATCGCGCGGCGCGCTTCGTGTGCGCGATGTGCCTGGTCGATGCCGACGGAACGATCCTGTTCGAGACGCGCGGCACGTACGACGGAGTGATCGTGCGCGGCACGGCCGACGATCCGCCACGCGGCGACAACGGCTTCGGCTACGACCCGCTGCTGTTCATCCCGGAGCTAGGCAAGACCAGCGCCGAGCTGTCGCCGGCCGAGAAGAACGCACGCTCGCACCGTGGCCAGGCCGCACGCGCGCTGGCCGCGTTCCTTCAGCGGCTGTAGCCCCTGGCGATCGCGGGCGGCGCACGCACCGCGTCGGGCAAGTCCGCGACCTCGAGCATGCCGCTCTCGTTGACCGCGAGCGCGTTGAGCATCGCGTTGCGTAGCTCGCGCACGTTGCCGGGCCAGTCGTGGCGCTCCACCAGGTTGAACAGCTCGGGCTCGACCGAGATCAGCTTGAGGTTCGCGCCGCGCAGGCCGATGCGCAGGAAGTGCAGCGCGAGCGGCGTGATGTCCTCGCGCCGCGCACGCAGCGGCGAGACCAGCACGCGCACGCCGGAGAGCTTGGCCAGCAGGTCGCCGCTGAAGCCGCCGTTCTGCACCATCCAGCCGAGGTCGCGATGCGTGGCGGCCACGAAGCGCGTCTGCCCCTGATCCTGCTGCAGGCGATGCAGCAGCACGGCTTGCCCCCACGGCGACAGCTCGCCCACTTCGTCGAGGAACAGCGTGCTGGGCTCGTGATCGAGGTCGCGCAGCTGATCGGCGAGCAGGCCATCGCTCAGCGCGGCGCAGTTGATGGTGCGCTGCGCGCGCGAGACCGGGCTGTGCGCATGCAGTACCTGCGCAAGCACCGTCTTGCCAGTTCCGGTCTCACCGCAGATCAACACCGGACGAAGATCGCGCGCCAGCTGCGCGAGCCGATGCAGCAAGAAGCGCGAGACCTCGCCTGGAGCGATGATCTCGTTCTCGACGCCGTCGTTCGTGCTGGGATAGGCGCGGACGAGTTCCCCCGACACGCGCCGTGAGCCCGGTGCCATGGCGGCGGTCGTAACATGGAACCTCGCGCCAACAGGGTGCCCCTCACCCTGAAGCGAGGGGTCTCAGGGCTCTCTCATCCCTACGAGCACGATGGAGACGATGCCCTTGATGGCAGCGGTCGGCTCCAGCTCCAGGTCCCCGAGGAAGAACGCATGCAGCATGCGCTCGGTAGCGCCGATCACGGCTAGCGTGCTGACCTGCGGGTGCGCGCGCCGGAGCAGCCCGTGGGAGAACGCCTGCTCGGAGAGGCGCAGCGCGGCCGCGGCGATCTCGCGCTCCAGCTCGCGCACCGGCACGCGTGCATGCACCGAGGGCGCGCGGCTCTCCTGCAGGTACAGACGTGTGATGTCCGGGTCGGACATCAGCGCGGCGGCCAGCTCGCGGCCGAGGCGCATGTACGCCCGCCGAATGGCGTCCGCACCCTCCGCGTCGCGCAGCTTGCGCTCGGCGCGCTGGAAGGCGCCCAGCACCCGCTCGCGGGCCGGCACGAAGGCCGCGCGCACGAGGTCTTCCTTGTCGTGGAAGTAGCGGTAGAAGCTGCCCTTGGCGACGCTGGCCTCGCGCGTGATGTCGTCGATCGAGACGCTCTCGATGCCGCGCTCGAGGAACAGCTTCTGGGCCGCCTCGAGCAGTCCTTGGGTGCGAGCGCGCCGGTTCTGATCGCGCTTGCCGCCGATCGGACCCGGACGCTCGCCCGGGAGCTGGGTCGGCCGGACCCCCGAGCTGGCCTTAGTTCGCGTACGCATCGACTCCCTGATCACTCACAGGTCCCACCCATAGCGCAGCTTTTCGATGCGCCCACTCACCGTACTAGTGGATGCGATGACCAAATGGTCTGTTTTCTGTGGACGCACTCCGGTGAGACCGTTCATAAAATGACTATCCGGTCATTGTTGACGCGGCCGGAAACAGGAGCAGTCATGCTAGGCGTCCCCCTCGGGCTTCTGTACTCGAACGCGGGTGAGTGGCTGATTCACAAGTACGTCCTCCACGGGCTGGGGAAGAAGAAGAAGAGCTTCTTCAGCTTCCACTGGGGCGAACACCACCGAGCCTGCCGCAAACACGAGTTCTACGACCCCGACTACCAGCGCTCGGTGTTCGGGCAGCACGCGCAGGGCAAGGAAGCGCTCGCGATCGCCGCGTTGATGGTCGCACATGCTCCGCTGCTCCCGATCGCGCCGTGGTTCACCGCCACGGTGTGGTACTCGGCGCTGAACTACTTCTACAAGCACAGGAAGGCGCACCTCGACCCGGAGTGGGCCAAGCGTAACCTGCGTCACCACTACGACCATCACATGGGCAAGGAGCAGGACGCCAACTGGGGCGTGACCCGTCCCTGGTTCGATCTGCTGCTCGGCACGCGCATCGAGTACGAGTACGACGAGCAGGGCCGTCCGCACGCGAAGCCCGCGAAGGCGCTCGACGACGTGAAGCTACCGACGCAGGTGGCCAACGACGCCGAGAAGAGCGCGGCCTAGCACGCGCTCTAGCCTCAGCCTTTCGCGCGCGCCGCCGAGATGCGGTGCGCGACGAACGCCCAGCCCAAGCCGAACAACAGGCCGAACGCGTGGCACCAGTTGGCGATCCCGAAGTTGCCCACGAAGCCGAGCGCGAACCAGATCATCATGAACTGGAAGGTCGACGTGGACAGGCCGTAGCCGACCCACGGGTCGAGCCGCGCGCGTAGCCACACCATGCCGAGCAGGCCGTAGACCACGCCGGACATGCCCGCGAACATCGGCGCCTGCGTGATCTCGTACTGCGCGATGTTGGAGAACGCCGCGCAGCCGAGCACGAAGAGGGCCAGGTAGAACGAGCCGTGCGTGGCCTCGATGATGCGGCCGAGGTCGCGCAGCCAGAGCATGTTGAACAACACGTGCACCAGGCCGAAGTGCACGAACACCGGCGTCACCAATCGCCACGGCTCGCTCAGGTCGAGGTGCAGCCAGGGCACCACGAGCGGGCCGACCATGTGCAGCGTGATGTCCGCGAGCTTGCGCGGATCGGCGATGGTCAGGCCGGCGACCATCTCGCGCTGCGCGCCGAGCTTGGTCAACGCCGCCACCACCACGCAGAGCAAGATCAACGCCCAGGTCAGCGGGGTGGGGCGCGGGCGCGCGATCTGCCGCAGCTTCTGCGCCATCGCCTCGACGTGGCGCTGGCGGCGCTCCTCGATGCGCATGCCGAGCTCGCGCGCGCGCATGCCGCGGCTGGCCGTCTGCTCGAACACGCCGCGCTTGTCGCCCTCCAGCCAGCTCTCGCTGAGCTCCTGGGCGCGAGGCATGTTGGCCTCGTCGATCACCCACACCGTGTAGCGCGACTCGCCGCCCTTCAGCTCGGAGTCGATGCCCTGGTCGGAGAGTGCGTCGACCAGCCGCTGCGCCGTGGTCTCGTCAGCGAGCTCGCGCAACAGCCGCATGGATCAGGCATCCTCGATGGCGCTGGTGTCGACGTCGCGCATGCCGAGCAGGTAGAGGATGCTGAGCAGGCTGGTCTGGTTGATGGCAGCGGCGGCGCGCTCCTGCACGGTGCGCTTGGCGTTGAACGCGATGCCCAGGCCCGCGCGCGCGAGCATGTCGAGGTCGTTGGCGCCGTCGCCCACCGCGATCACCTGGTCGAGCTCGATGCGCTCGGTTCGGGCGATCTGCTCCAGCAGCTCGGCCTTGCGCTGGCGGTTGACGATGGTGCCGAGCACCTCGCCGGTGAGCACGCCGTCCTTGGCCTCCAGCTTGTTGGCGAACGCGTAGTCGAGCCCGAGCCGCTTCTGGATGGGCTCGACCACCTCGATGAAGCCGCCCGAGATCACGGCCGTGCGATAGCCGAGGCGGCGCAGCACGCGCACCAGCTCCTCGGCGCCCGGCGTCAGCTCGATGCGCGCGAGCACGTCGCTCAGTGCGCTCACCGGCGTGCCCTTCAGCAGCCGCACGCGCTCGCGCAGGCTCTGGTCGAAGTCGAGCTCGCCGTTCATGGCGCGCTCGGTGATGGCGCTGACCTGCGCTTGCACGCCGAGCGTGACCGCCAGCTCGTCGATGACCTCCTGCTGGATCAGCGTGGAGTCCATGTCCATGACGATCAGGCGCTTGTTGCGGCGCGTGAGCTTCTCGCGCTGCAGCGCCAGGTCACACGCGTAGCGCGTGCGCAGGCCGACCAGGTTGGCGCGCAGGTTCTTCTCGCACTCGCCGGTCTGGCCGCTGAGCAGGAACTCGACCGAGACCAGGCTGCGCTGGCTCAGCCGCTGGATGCGCTCGATGTTGAAGCCCGCCTGTTGCGTGGCGCGCGCGATCACCGACAACAACTCAGTGCTGATGGGGTTGGCGAGCACGGTCAGGGCCCAGGTGGGCAGCTCGACGGGCTCTTCGAAGCTGGGAGCGAGGTCGAAGTCGACGCTGAGCCCGAGCTCGCGCGCCTTCCACAGCGTCTCCTTCAACACGGGACGTGCCGGAGCGGGGATGGAGACGAGCAGGTTGAGGTTGAGCTGCGTGCCCACGACCACCTGCTGCACGTCGAGCAGGACGGCGTTGGCCTCCGCCAGGATGGAGCTCAGCTCCGCCGTGATGCCCGGGCGATCGACGCCGGTAACCGTGATCCGGACTGCATCCTCGGCCTCACGCGCTCGCTCCTCTTCCGCTGACATTGCGGGGCCGACCATAGCACTCAGCTTGCCGATCGGCCCTTCCGAGCCCACCGATAGAGCGGGAGGTGTGCAATGTGGAAGACGCTGAACAGGCGGGAGACGATTCGTCTCCTCGCCGCGACGCCGCTACTCGGGCTCGCGGCTTGCGGCAAGTCGGCCCCGGACGGCTGTACGGATCTCACCGGGCTGACCGAAGGCGAGAAGACGGCACGCGCCGCGCTTCAATACACGGATCGCTCGATGCAAAACGACAAGCGCTGCGACCTGTGCAGCTTCTACCAACCCGTCGCGGATGCGGCGGCGTGCGGGGGCTGCCAGCTGGTGAAAGGTCCGATCCACCCGAAGGGCTACTGCACCGCGTTCGCGGTCAAGACCTAGGCTCTCAGGCCCCGCGCAGCGTCGCCCAGGGGCCTTCGACGGCCAGCGTCAGGTTCTGCTCCTGGATGTTCACGAACAGCAGGCTCCCGTCGGGGGAGAAGCACACGCCGGCGAACTCGCTCTTGGTGGCGCGGTTGAAGGCGAACGGCAGCACGCGGCCCTTCTGCGTGACCAGGCGCAAGAACGGTGCGCGGTTGTTGTCCTCGCACACCATCAGGTCGCCCCACGGCGTGAGCGTGAGGTTGTCGGGCATGTCGAGCATGCGCTGATCGTTGGCCTGCGCGATCAAGCGCAGCACGCCGCCCTCGCGCGTAGGCGCCAGGTGGAAGATCTGTCCGCTCGCGAGCGGGCCGCCGGTGGTCGACGTGAACGCGAAGCCGTCGCTCAGGCGCCAGATGCCCTCGCCGCGCACCACGATCGCCGCGCCGCGCTCCTGCGCCGCGTAGCGCAGGTTGTCGCTGTCGCCTTCCTTGGCGGGCACGTCGAGCCAGTGCACGCGCAGCTTGGTGTTCTGCGGCAGGTCGCCGCCCAGCGCGAACCGTGGCCGCCCCTCGATCGCGAGCGCCTGCAGCTTGCCCACGCCGAACGGCAGCTCCTTGTCGCGCGGCACGAAGCGATACAGGCAGCCGTCCGCGCGATCCTCGGTGAGGTACGCCGTGTGGTCCTCGGGATCGATCGCGACCGCCTCGTGCAAGAAGCGTCCGTACGCCTCGATGCGCCGCGCGGGCCGCACCTTGGTGGCGTCGATGGGGCACAGGAAGACGTGGCCGTGGTTGGGCTCGACGCTCTCCTCGCAGCTGAGCCAGCCCCACGGGCTCATGCCCCCGGCGCAGTTGCGCGACGTGCCCGCCAGCACGAGGTTGCTCGACAGCACCTTGCCGTGCACATCGAGCACCACGCGCGAGACGCCGCCGTGGCTGTGCGCGTCGTAGGCTTCCCTGGGCGGGCGCGGCTGCTTGGCCCAGGCACTCATCGCACCCGCGGCCTTACCGAGCTCGTGGTTGCGCATCAGCGCCCAGCGTCCGTCGCCGAGATCGAAGCAGCCCATGGCATCGGGGCGACCGGGCACGCGGAAGCCGTCGCTCATCGGCGAGCCACCGCGCTGCAGCACGCGGTACGTGAAGCCCGGGCGCAGATCGAGCAGCCCCTTGGGGTCCTCGACGAGCTCGCCCTCGTGCGGCGTCAGCCCCGGCTGGCCCGAGGCGGCGCGGCCGTGCTTGGCCTCCGCCCACAAGCCGAGCCCCGCGCTGAACACCGCGGCCGAGCCCGCGATCACGAAACCCCGACGCTTCATCGGCTCAAGCGTACAGTACGCGCTGCAGCGTCGCGAGCGCGCGTTCCAGCGTGTCGGGTGGCACCGCGGTAAAGCACAGCCGCGCCCAGTCCGCGTAGTCTTTCCCCGCGGCCAATCCGGGCGTGAGCACAACACCTGCGCGCGCGATCCGCTCCAGCAGTTGGTGAGCCGTCTCGCCGTCGCGCCGCAGCGGGCGGGTGTCGAAGAACGCGAACGTGCCGCTGTCCGGACGTGGGATGCGCAGCACCTCCGCCGTGCGCGCGGCGGCCTCTCGATAGCTCGAACGGGCCGCGGTCACCCACTGCTCGCCCTCCTCGGAGGTCAACACTCGCGCGGCCGCGATCTGCATCGGCCGCGCCGCGCAGTAGTTGGTGAACGTCGACAGGCCCGCCAGCGCGCTCATCACCTCCGCGGGTCCATGCAGGTAGGCGATGCGCTCGCCCGAGATGCCGTACGACTTGGACAGCGTGTGCATCACCAGCGCGCGCTCGCGCAGGGCAGGGTGCAGCCACACAGCGGGTGGTGGCTCTTCGTAGTGCAGGCGCTCGTAGGCCTCGTCGCTGAGCAGCCACAGCTCGTGTTGCGCGACGAACGACGCGAGCACGTCGAGCTCCGCCTGGTCGAGCACCACGCCGGTGGGGTTGTTGGGGCTGTTAGCGTAGATCGCGACCGTCTTGTCGCTGCGCGCGGAGTCGAGCGCGGCGCGCAGGTCGAAGCCGGGCTGGCGCAGCTCCGTGAACAGCGGCAGCTCGCGCACCACCGCGCCGCACGCGGACAGGATGCCGCGGATCAACGGCCAGTACGGCGCCAGCAAGATCACCTCGTCGCCGGGCTTGATCAGCGTGCGGCACGCGAGGTCGAGCCCGCTGGTGCCGCCCGGTGTGACCTGGATGCGCTCGCGTGGCACCGCGCGGCCGCGCCGGGTCAAGTCGTGCACGATCGCATCGAGCAGCGCCGGCTCGCCGCGTACCTCCGCGTAGCGATGCATGCCGTCGAAGCGCGCCTCGGCCAGCGCGCTGACGCTTGCGACGCGCGCGGGCTCCAGGTGCGTATCGCCGACGTTGAGCGCGAACACCTCGTTGCCGCTCTCGCGCGCGAGGCCGAGCAAGCTGGTGTAGACGAGCGACGAGAGACCGTCGGCGACTTGCGAAAAACGGGGGTAGCGGGGCATCGACGGTGCTGAGTATAGTCCGCGCCCATGCCGCATCGCCCCCTCGCCCTCTCGCTGGCTCTGTTGACGCTAGCCGCCTGCGACAAAGAAGAAGTGAAGCCCGACATGACGCCGCGAGTCGGCGTGCTGGAGCTGGGCACGGCGCATCGCATTGGCGATCCGGCGCCCTCGGGTCCGGCCCACATCGAGATCTCCCCCGCGGAGCTGGTGGTCGATGGCGAGACCGTGATCCCGCTCGAGAACGGAAAGATCCCGGCTGCTGAGAAGTCCGACTACGAGATCCCCAAGCTGAAGGCGAAGCTGAGCGGCAAGCAGTCGCTGGAGCTGAGCGTGCACGCGGCGGTGCCGTACGCGACGCTCGCGCGCGTGATGTACACAGGCAACGAGTCGGGCATCAAGGAGGTGGGCTTCAAGGTCCGCAAGCCCAACTCGACCAACCAGCTCGGCTTCATCGGCGTCAAGCAGTTCACGTTCATCAAGTCGCCGGACGCGTCCGGCTTCTCCGAGTCCGAGCTCGTGCCGTGGGACAAGTGGACGGCGGTCTGGGACGACTCGCTTAGCGCCTGCCAGGCCGCGGGCCCCAAGGCCGACTGCGGCTACTCGCCGATGGCCAAGGCGCAGGGCGGACAGCTCGACATGATGCTGCGCGTGCGCGGCTCCGGCTACGCGCTGCGCTTCCGTCAGGCGGGCGCACCCGAGGCAGCGGCCGATGCGGGCGCGCCGGTGGCCGCGGCGACCCCGGACAAGAAGAAGGACAAGAAAAAGAAGAAGAAGGCCGAGATGCTCGACGGCATCAAGGCCGCCCCCGAGGCCGCCGAGGAGGCGCCGCCCGAGCCCTCGCACGAGCACGTGTTCACGCTGCGCGCGGACCAGGCCACGGTCGACCCCTCGCCGATCAGCGGCATCGTGAAGCCGCTCTGCAGCAGCATCGCCTGCCCGATCGTGTTCGACGTCGAAGGCATCAGCATGTCGGGCAACGTGGTGGGCCTGCTGGGGGCCGCGTTCCCCGACGGCACTACCGCTCCGAAGATCGCCTGGGTGCTCCCGCCCAAGGATTGACTTGCCCCCCGCGGGGGCCGCGGTAATTCAGGCCCCCGCCATGAGTGACAAGCCGAGCTCCTTCGCCGACCTATTCGAAGCCGACAACAAGGGGCAGCGCGACAAGCGCGCCAAGCCGCCCGCGCTGGGAGAGCGCGTCCGCGGCGAGGTCGTGCAAATCGGCCGCGACTCCGTGTTCATCGAGCTGCAGAACCAGGGCGCCAAGCGCGTCTCCGCCTACATGCACACGCAGGACCTGCGCGGCGAGGACGGCGAGCTGACGGTCAAGGTCGGCGACCCGATCGAGGCCGTGGTGGTCGAGGCCGACCCCAAGGCCAACGAGTACCGCCTCGGTCGCACCATGGGCCGCCCGCAGGGACTCGACGAGCTGGAGCGTGCGTTCGCGGCGAGCTTGCCGGTCGAAGGCAAGGTCACCGGCGTCAACAAGGGCGGCCTGGAGGTCGAGGTCGCCAACGCGCGTGCGTTCTGCCCCATCTCGCAGGCCGACAAGGGCTTCCTGGCCGATCCCAAAGAGCTGATCGGGCGCTCGCTGGAGTTCCTGATCACGGAGTTCCGCGAAGGTGGCAAGCGCATCGTGGTGTCGCGGCGTGCGCTGCTGGAGCGCCAGGGCCGCGAGCGCGCGGACGAGACGCGCGCGAAGCTGGTGGTCGGTGCGACCGTGCGCGGCACGGTGACGGCGGTGCGCGAGTTCGGAGCGTTCGTCGATCTTGGCGGCGTCGAGGGCCTGCTGCCCAACGGCGAGCTGTCGTACGACCGCAGCGCCACCGCGGCCGGCACGCTCAACCCGGGGGACTCGGTCGAGGTTCAGGTCCGCGAGCTTAAAGACGCCACCGACAAGCGCGGCGAGAAGATCGTGAAGATCACGCTGTCCCTAAAGGCGCTCAGCAGTGATCCCTGGGACGACGTCGCGAGTCAGGCACCGGTCGGTCGCGT
>JBEVNG010000094.1:0-8013 GCA_040508235.1 Polyangiales bacterium
TCACCTTGGGGTACACGCTCTGGGCGCCGCGCGTGAAGGAGTTGATGTTGCGGATCACCTCGGGGATCGGGATCGAGCCGACCACGCCGAGCGTGTTGGTCTTGGTCATGCCGCCCGCGACGATGCCCGCCAGGTACGCGCCCTCGTAGGTGCGCGCGTCGTAGACCCGCAGGTTGTTCGCTGTCTTGTAACCGGTAGCATGCTCGAACTTCACGGCGGGCGAGTCCTTCGCCACGCGCAACATCGGCTCCATGTACCCGAACGTCGTGCCGAAGATCAGCGTGTTGCCCTGGCCGACCAGATCGCGGATCACGCGCTCGGCGTCGGCCGCCTCGGGCACGTTCTCGACGAAGCTGGTGGCGACCTTGCTCCCGAACTCCGCCTCGACCTCCTTGCGTCCGCGATCGTGCGCGTACGTCCAGCCCGCATCACCGACCGGGCCCACGTAGGCGAACGCGATCTTCAGCGGCCCCTTCGCGACCGCCGTGGGAGCTTCGGTCGCAGGCGCCTCGCTCTTGGAGCAAGCGATCGCGAACACGCACAGCAGCAACGAACGCAACGACTTCATGAACCCTCCATCAAGAACCGGGGACGAACGCCTTGCCGAGCGAGGCGGGCATGTTGATGCGGATGAAGCCGGGCTTGCGCGAGATCAGCACCAACACGAAGATCGTGACCAGGTAGGGCAGCATGCTCAGCCACTGGCTGGCGATCTGCACACCGAGGCCCTGCAGGTGGAACTGCAGCATCGTCACGCCGCCGAACAGATACGCGCCCAGCAACACGCGCAGCGGACGCCAGGTGGCGAAGGTGGTGAGCGCGAGCGCGATGAAGCCCTTGCCCGCGACCATGCCCTCCACCCAGAGCGGCGTGTAGATGGTGGACAGGTACGCGCCCGCGATGCCGCACAGCGCACCGCCCAGCACCACCGCCAGCAGGCGCAGGCGCTGCACCGGGTAGCCGAGCGCATGCGCGGACTCCGGCGACTCGCCCAGCGCGCGCAGCACCAGGCCGGTGCGCGAGCGATAGAGCAGCCAGGTCAAGAACACCGTGAATGCCACCGTGAGGTAGACGAGCCCGTGCTGACGAAACAGCGCCGGGCCGAGGAACGGGATATCGCGCAGCAGCGGGATGCCCGTGACCGGCGGCAGCGAGAGCTTCTCCTGCGTGTACGGCACGCCGACGAACGCCGACACACCCGCGCCGAACAGGCTCATCGCGAGGCCGGCCGCGTACTGGTTCGCATGCAGCCAGATCACCAGCCAGCCGAACATCACCGACATCAGGGCGCCCGCGAGCGCGCCGGCCGCGAATGCCGCCCAGGCGCTGTCCGTGTGCACGGCGGTGGCGAAGCCGGTGACGGCGGCGATCAGCATGATGCCCTCGGCGCCCAGGTTGAGGATGCCGGCGCGCTCGTTGATCAGCAGCCCGAGCGACGCGATTGCGAGCACGGTGCCGGCGTTGAGCGTGGCTGCGAGCAGCGCGGCAAGCTCGTTCATTCGGCCGCCTCCAGGGTCGCGGGGGCGATGCGCACGCGTCGTGTGAACTTGAACGCGAGCTTGTGGTTCACCAGCGTGTCGCAGGCCAGCAGCGTGAACAGCAGGATGCCCTGGAACACGCTGCTCATCGCCTTGGGCAAGCCGAGGCGCGACTGCGCCAGCTCGCCGCCGATGTAGAACAGGCTCATCAGCAGCGCCGAGAACACCACGCCGATGGGATGCAGACGCCCGACGAAGGCGACGATGATCGCCGCGAAGCCGTAGCCCACCGGCACGTACGGTGTGAGCTGATCGAGCGGGCCCGCGATCTCCAGCGCGCCCGCCAGCCCGGCGAGCCCACCGGAGATCAGCAGCGCGACCCACAGGCTCTTGCGCGCGGAGAAGCCCGCGTAGCGCGCGGCGGCCGGCGCCATGCCGACCACCTGCAGGCGGAAGCCAGCGAAGGTGTGGAAGATGAACAGCCAGGCCAGGCTCACGATCAGCAGCGCGAGCGGTGCGCCCCAGTGCACGCGAAAGCCGCTGATCATCGTGGGCAGGCCGGCGCCGGAGGCGAACGAGATCGTCTGCGGAAAGTTGAAGCCGTCCGGGTCCTTCCAGGGGCCGTATACCAGGTAGCCCAGGAACAGCTCCGCCACGTAGACGAGCATCAAGCTGACCAGGATCTCGTTGGCGTGGAAGCGATCCTTGAGCAGCGCGACCAGGCCGCTCCAGACCATGCCGCCGAGCGTGCCCGCGAGCAGCACCAGCACCACGTAGAGGCCGCTGCTCTGTTCGCTGGCGTGTAGCGAGACGCCGCTCGCGAACACGGTGCCAAGGATGTACTGCCCCTCGGCGCCGATGTTCCACACGTTCGAGCGGTAACAGACCGACAGCCCGAGCGCGATCAACACCAGCGGCGTGGCCTTGACCGCGAGCTCCGACCAGCCCTGCGCGGTCTTCAGCGGCTCCACGAAGAACATGCTCAGCGCCTTCGCGGGCTCGATGCCGAGCACCAGGAACAGCAGCACGCCGAGCACGATCGTCAGCGCGAGCGCGAGCAGCGGTGTGACCATCGCCATCGTGCGCGACGGGGTGGGGCGCGTCTCCAGCTGAACCTTAACCATGCGCTGCCTCCGAACCGGGCCAGGCGCCGCTCATCCACACGCCGACCTGCGCCACGGTCGCTTGCTCGATGGGCAAGCTGGGCGAGAGCTTGCCGCCCGCGATCACGAACAGGCGATCGCTGAGCTCGAACAGCTCCTCCAGCTCCTCGCTGATCACCAGCACCGCGCAGCCGGCGTCGCGCAGCGCGAGCAGGCCCGCGCGGATCTGCGCCGCGGCGCCGACGTCGACACCCCAGGTGGGCTGCGACGCGATCATCACCGTGGGCTTGGCCTCCAGCTCGCGCCCGACGATGAACTTCTGCAGGTTGCCGCCGCTCAGCGAGCGCGCGGCCGCGCCCGGTCCGTCGGCCTTGACGCGGAAGCGCCGGAGCAGGCCGCTGGTGTCTTCGATCAGGTCCTTGTTGCGGATCAGGCCGAACCTGCCGAGCGATTCGCTGCGCGTCAGCAGCGTGTTCTTGGCCAGCGCGAGCGGCGGCACGGCACCGCGACCGAGCCGCTCCTCGGGCACCACGCGCATACCCTGGCTGCGACGTACGTGCGGAGACATGCCGCCGATCGGCTTGCCGAACAGCAGCACCGTGTCGCCGTGGGTGCGCGCATCCTCGCCCGACAGCGCGGCCACCAGCTCCTGCTGACCATTGCCGGAGACGCCCGCGATGCCGACGATCTCGCCCGGGTGGACCGAGAGCGCGATCTCCTGGAGCGTGGTGCCGTAGGGATCCGCACACGGCAGCGACAGGCGCCTCACCTCGAGCGCGGGGGCGTGCGCGACCTGGTTGGGCTTGCGCTCCAGCTTTTGCGGCTCCTCGCCGACCATCAAGCGCGCGAGGCCCGCGTTGTCGTGCTGCCGGGGGTCGATGTCGGTGCCGGTGACGCGGCCTCCGCGCAGCACCGTGCAGCGTGAACAGAGCGCGCGCACTTCATCGAGCTTGTGGCTGATGTAGACGATCGAGGTGCCCTCGCTCGCGAGCTGGCGCAGCGTGACGAAGAGCCGCTGCACGGCCTGCGGCGTGAGCACCGAGGTGGGCTCGTCGAGGATCAGCAGCTTCGGATCGGTCATCAGCGCACGCGCGATCTCGACGCGCTGGCGCTCGCCCACCGACAAGCTGTGCAGCGGGCGCTGCGGGTCGAGCTCGATGCCGTACTCGCTGGCGAGCTGCGCGAGGCGCTGGTTCACCTTGGCGAGCGTCATGCTCGTGGGCAGGCCGAGCAGCACGTTCTCGGCCACGGTCAGGCTCTCGAACAGGCTGAAGTGCTGGAACACCATCGAGACGCCGAGCGCACGCGCCGCGCGCGGACTATCGATCCGCACGCGCTGCCCGTTCCAGCGCACCTCGCCCTTGTCGGGGCGCACCGAGCCGTAGATGACCTTCATCAAGGTCGACTTGCCGGCGCCGTTCTCGCCGAGCAGACCGTGGATCTCCCCCGGCAAGATGGTGAGCGAGACGTCGTTGCTGGCGACGACCGAACCGTAAGCCTTGGTGATGCCCGAGAGCGCGAGGCGAGGTGGCGTCATGGCGACGTTAATCGCTATGCCTGACCGCCTTTTCGCCAGCGTTTCTTCAGCGCGTCTTCACGGGCCGAGCACGCGATCTCGCCCCGCCCAGCGCCTTGGGGCGACGGAGCTCCAGGCATCCTGCTCGTGGACGCGAAAGTCCGGCTTGCCGAAGTGGGACGTCTCCTCGGCCTCAGGCATGGACAGCGCGCGCTTGCGCCACTGGGCGGCGGTCCCCATCAGGTCGGGCTCAGCCGAATCAGCCGCGAGTCGAGCACGGCGGCCCGCCGGTGCGGCAGCGCGGCGCGGTAGCTGGGGTCCTCCAGCATGGCGAGGAAGGCGTCCGCCGACGGGTACTCCGCGACGAACACGACGTCCCAGCGTTCGTCGGCGGGTCCGATCAGCGTCTGCACGAAGGCGCCGTGCCAGCCCTGACGCGCGCCGACGCGCTGGAACGCGGGGGCGGCCTCGCGCATGTAGAGCCGGTAGGCCTCCGCGCCGGTGGCGTCGCGCCCGTCGGGATACGCGGCGCGCTCGCGGAAGCGCACCATGTTCAGCATGTGTACGGGTCCCGCGGTGCGCAGGACCGCAAAGGCCGCGAGCTGCTCCTCGGTCGGGTCGTTAAACGACATCGGCTGCGAGTATGCACCCGCAGCCGACCTCGTTGCGTACTCGAGTCGCTCGATTACGCCTGCGCGTAGAGCTCGATGACGAGCTGGACGTCGACAGGGAACGGAATCGCGGTCTCGTCCGGGATGCCCGTGATGTTCGCCGTGAACTTGGCGGCATCGACGGTGAGCCAGGGCGAGTCCCAGCGGCGCTGCTCGGCGAGCGCGATGCCCAGCGTGACCGGGTCGCACTTCTGCGACGACTCGCGCACCGTGAGGACCATGCCCGGCTTCACGAGGAAGGAGGGGATGTCCACGCGGCGGCCGTTGATCAGGATGTGGCCGTGGTTGACGAGCTGACGGGCGGCCGGGATCGAGCGAGCGAAGCCCGCGCGGAACACGACGTTGTCGAGGCGGCGCTCGAGCAGCTCGATCAGCTTGGTGCCGGTGTTCTGCTTGCTGCGCACGGCGGCGGCGAAGGTCTTGCGCATCTGACGCTCGGACAGGCCGTAGTTCAGACGGATCTTCTGCTTTTCCTTCAGACGCTTACCGTACTCAGTCTCTTTGCGGCGGCGCTGGCCATGCTGGCCAGGGGGATATGGACGGCGCTCGCTGGTCTTCGGAGAAAGGCCAGGAAGGTCCACTCCCAATGCCCGCATGATCTTGACCCGAGGGCCTGTGTATCGACTCATGTGCTTTACCTCGCGATCGCGTGGCCTGTTGGAAAACCGGGGCCCCGTGACCGCAGCGTTGTGGGCTGGTTAGAGAGGGCGCGATTGTGGCGCCGGTTTGGCCCGAGTCAAGGCAACGCGGACCCACCCGTGCGCACACCCCTACGGCGATGACGCGGCGGCGACGCAATGCGTCGAAATTCCGTGAGATTGAAAGAGTGCGAGCCGCCCTGAGCCTCATGCGGCAGGACCTTACTTTGTTGGTCCTTCCGGATAGCGAGTTGGCATATCGTGCACCTCGCGGGGGCGCTCGGGGGTACTGAGGTCAACCCGCATGAGGTCAGGCAGGCACATGCACGATGGCAATCCTCCCATGCCAGGTCGTATCGGCCGTGGTCGTCTCCCGCTCGCACTGATGACGTTGGCGTTCGGCTACGCGTCGCTGATCGCGGGTCCGCTCTGGAATGCGCGCGGTGCGCTCGGCTCGCTGGGCGAGCTCGCGAGCGGCCTGCCGCAGCCGCTGACGATCGGCATCGTGCTGCTCGGCGCGGCCGCGCTGATCTTCGTGGTCGCACGGCTGGTGCGCGACGTCGATGTGCACCCGTACGCATCGATCGCGCCGGTGCTGGCGGTGTTCTCCGGGCTCGTGTTGGCGAGCATCCGCGCGGACCTGCCGTTCCCCACCGTCGGCGGGCCGCAGCTCGGGCTGGCGGGGCTGACGCTGGCGTTGGTCGGCGGGGCGCTGGTCGGTCGCGCCGAGCTTGGCGCGCGCATGCTCGGCTGGGCGCTCGCGGCGCTGCCGACCTTCGCGCTGATGCTCGCGCTGACCGCCGCGCGCGGCGACGGCGATCCGGTGACGATGTTCCGCGCCGTCGATGCGCCGCTGCGCGCGTACGTCGCGCTGCTCGCGGTCAGCTCGCTGGCGCTCGGTCTGGTCGGGCAGTTCGCGCACTTCCTCGCGCGCAAGCAGGGGCCCGCGAGCGCGCCGATGCTCCGGCTCGCGCCCAGTGCGCCCACGCCGCTGGGCCTGCGCGCGCCGGAGCATGTGCTGCGTCCGCCGCCCATGCGGCAGACCATGCCGGGCATGCCACGCCACGACTCGCCCGCGGCCTTTGCGGCGGCGTACGTGCCGGGCTCGTACGCGCAGGCTCCGTACGCCTACGCGCAGCCCAGCATGCCGGCGCTGTCGATGGACGATCCGGATCTGCTCGCGCTGACGCGCAAGGGGCCGCTGGCGCAGCTGGCCTGGCTCGCGGCGGGCACGCTCGCCCTGGCCGCGGTCGCCGGCTACTTCATGGTCATCAAGCCGGAGCGCGATCGCGAGCTGGCGCTGCAGCGCGTTCGCTCGCTGCAGGCCGCGCAGGCGCGCACCAACGAGGCCGCGCAGCCGCAGGATGCTCTCGCCGATCGCATGTCGCGCTACCTGGCGGAGCGTCAGCAGGAGCGCGCGGCCGAGGTCGCCGCGACGGCGCCCGTGGTCACGCCGCTCGCACCCACGCCGACAGTTGCGCCGGCGCCGGCGGCCCCCGTGCAGGCCCTGGCGGCGCAGGTTCAAGAGGAGCCCAAGGCCGAGCGCCGCCATCACCGTCGCCATCACGCGCGCCGTGAACAGGCCAAGCCCGAGCTCGCCAAGCCCGCGCCCAAGGTGGAGAAGGCCGAGCCCAAGCCGGCGCCCAAGGTCGAGGCCAAGCCCGCCAAGCCCAACCCGAACGAGCGCGAGCTCGACCTCGACGACCTGCTGAAGAGCTCGCTCAAGGGCGGCGGCAAGAACAGCGGCGCCGACGATCCGATCCTCGGGCTCTGATCACACGAGGTAGTACGAGGCCCCGCGCTCCAGGCCGAGCTGCTCGTAGGCCTTGCGCACGCTCCTGAGCGTGGCCGAGAAGCTCTCGTCCTCCTCGGGGAACCAGCGCTCGCGCGGCAGCCAGCGCTCGAAGCCGAGCCGCTCCATGCCGCGCAGCAAGTCGGGGCGGATGCCGGCCAGGTACACCGACACCCCGAGTGCCTGCGCCTGCCGCAGCGCGTGCTCCAGCCGCTCGAAGCACACCGCATCCGGCGCACGCGCCCGCTTCACGCGCAGCACCACGTGGTGGATGCCGCGTGCGCGCGCGCCGTCGAAGCTGTCCTCCAGGTGTCGCTCCAGCTCGGGCGCCGCGCCGAAGAACAGCTCGCCCTCGAGGTCGTGGATGGTCACCGCGTGCGCGGGCGGATCGCTGGCGACGCGCTCGCGCACCACACCCTCGTCCGTGACCACCAGCTCCTGGCGCTTGAGCGTGGCCGCGCGCGGGATGAACAACAGCGCGGACACCAGCACGCCCAGCAAGATCGAGAACTCGACGCCGACCACCAGCGTGGCCAGCGTGGTGGCGCCCATCAGCAGCGCGTCGTAGCGCGAGGCGCGCACGATGTAGCGTGCACGCTGCGCATCGATCAGCCGCGCCGCCGCGACGATCAGCAGCCCCGCCAGCGCGGCCTTGGGGATGAAGCGCGTCAGCGGCGCGAACAGCAGCACGATCACCGTCACCAGCGCGGCCGTGAAGACGCCGGACATCTTGGTGGCCGCGCCCGCCTGGTGGTTGATCGCGGAGCGCGACAGCGAGCCCGCGCCCGGCATGCAGCGGAAGAACCCGCCGATCA
>JBEVNG010000175.1:0-9094 GCA_040508235.1 Polyangiales bacterium
TCGCTCTCCAGCAAGTTGTCGTTGAAGGCGCTGCAGTTGGCGGCCACGAACGGCTGCGCGGCGCGCGGCGAGCCCTGGTGGATCGCGCGTGCCACCAGCTCCTTGCCGGTGCCGTTTTCGCCGGTGATCAGCACGGTGGCCTGCGTGGGCGCGACCTTCTCCAGCATGCGAAACAGCGCCTGCATCGAGGGGCTCTTGCCGACGATGCCGCGGTAGCTCGGGCCGAGCTCCTTGGGCGGCGGCGCCACCGTGAGCTCCTGCTTCAACAGCTCCATCAAGCGCGCGAGATCGACGGAACCGCGGCCCGCGGCGGGGCTCAGCGTGAGCTCGAGGCGACTCCCGTCCGCGAGCGTGATCGCTGCGCGTTGGGTCTTGTCGCTCGCTTCAGTCATCTGTGTCTCGATGCGGGGTAGAGGGGTCGAGATGGCCGTGCCGAGCCGTGTCGTCATGTAGCACATCCATTTCCGCGGCGAGTGCGCTGAGCTCGAAACGCGCCTCGCGGTCGATGCCGTGCGCAACCGCATGACGGGCTGCGACCACGGCCAGGATCTGATCGACGCGCTCGGCATCGAGCACGTCCTCGGCGTTCGGTTCCGCGGCATCGTAGTTCAGCGGACACCACGTGAGATCTCCCTTCTCGGTGCGACGTGCGATGGCATCGCTCGGAATTAATCCGACTGGGTAGCGCAGCGCGTGGCCCTGCGTGCGACAGACCAGCGGGCGCGCCTCGTAGATGGCGCAGCGATCGTCGTCGCCGAGCATCGCACAGCGCGGGGTCGGTTCCCCGTTTGCGGCACGCGCGAGCTCCCGTTGCCCACGTTGGCGCACGTCGGCGCGCTGCTCCGGCGGCAGCGCGGCGAGCCCGGCGCGCACCTGCTCTGCTTCGACCGGGCTCACGCTCAGCCAGGCATGGCAACAGGCCGCGCAGCCGGCGCTGCACGTGAAGTCATCGCGTCGTCTCGCGAAGGTGGCGTCCGTGAACGCCTCGACCTTGGCGATCAGCGCCCGGTACTCACTCGTCATCTACGCGCGATTACAGCACACCCGATGCTACCCTGCCGTGCGGATGGATCTCGTCTACTTCATCGTCCTGGTGGGCGTGCTGATCTTCGTGCACGAGTCGGGGCACTTCGTGTGGGCGAAGCTGTTCGGCGTTCGCGTCCTCACCTTTAGCCTCGGCTTCGGCCCACGTGTGGCCGGCTTCACGCGCGGCGGCACCGACTACGTGATCGCGGCCCTGCCCCTGGGCGGCTACGTGCGCATGCTGGGCGAAAACCCGCACGAGCAAGTGCGCGCGGAGGACGAGCACCAGGCCTTCCACACGCAGCCCGTCTGGCGCCGCGTGGTGATCGTGTTCGCCGGCCCGCTGATGAACCTGCTGTTCCCGCTCGGCCTGTACTTCTTCGTGTTTCTCGGCCACGAGACGCTGTCGCCGGCGATCATCGGCGACGTGTTCCCGGGCCAGCCCGCGGACGGCAAGCTGCTGCCCGGCGACCGCATCACGGCCATCGACGGCGAGCCGGTGCAGACGTTCTACGACCTGACGCGGATCGTCGGCGACCGGGCGGGGCAGACGCTGCGCTTCGAACTGGAGCGCGAGGGCGAGGCGCTCGACACGCCGATCACGCCGGTGGCCAAGCGCGTCGAGCGGCCGCTCGATCTGTCGGAGGAAGTCGGGCGCATCGGCATCTCGGTGAACCAGCCGATCTCGATCGTCGGGCTCACGCGCGCGGATGCGCCGGCGAACGAGGCCGGCATCGAGACCTTCGACTGGGTGGTCTCGGCGGCGGGCAAGCGCGTCGATCGCTGGGGCGAGCTGGAGCGCGTGTTGTCGAGCAACCGCGGCTCGCTGGTTCCGATCACGGTGCTGCGGCCGACGCCGGTCGAGGGACCGCTGGGCTCGCTGCTCGGCGTCAGCCTGTATGCGCCGCGCGTGGCCACGCTGATGCCCAAGGCGGGCAGCGCGACGGGCGGCGAGCGGGCGGGGCTGGAGGCGGGCGACCTCTACGTCAGCAAGGTGATCCCCGGCTCGCCGGAAGCGCGCGTGGGGCTGCGCGCGGGCGACCGCCTGATCTCGCTCGACGACAAGCCGATCCGTCACTTCACCTCGTTCCTGGAGGACCTGGAGTCCGGCGGCGGCGCCACGCGCACGCTGGTGGTGCGCCGACGCGGCGAGCTGGTCACGCTGCAGTACGGGCTCGCGCACACGCGTGGCGACGACTACGAAGCGCGCGACCGCTACACCGTGGGGCTGCGCCGCTGGCAGCCGACGATCCCGTTCGCGGAGGTGCCCAACCCGCACCCCGTGCGCTACGCGTTCGACGAGGCCTGGCGCGCCACCAAGGAAGTGGTCGAGCTCACCGCCACCTCGTTCGTGCGCCTCTTCCAGGGCCGGCTGAGCATGAAGTCGATCGGCGGCCCGCTGACGATCTTCGACGCGGCGGGGGAGGCGGCGCGCGAGGGCGCGATGAACTATCTCTTCCTGATGGGGTTCATCAGCGTGAACCTCGGGCTGATCAACCTGATGCCCATCCCGCTGCTCGACGGCGGACACCTGCTGTTTTTCTTGATCGAGCTGGTCACGCGCAAGCCGCTCAGTGCGCGCCTGCGCGAGTACGCCTCGCTCGCCGGACTCACCATCTTGATCCTGCTCATGGTCTTTGCCTTCAAGAACGACGTCGAGCGGCAGTGGCCGCACATCTTCCAGAGCGCGAGCGGCGAAGAATGAAGCGGCCCGACTACGGCGCGCCCATCGCCGGTGCGCGCGGTGTGGCCACCATCGTGTTGCACCGCGTCGCCACCGACTCCGCCTACGCCACGCCCACGCTCGACGCCGAGATCCGCGCCGCTAACCTGGAGCCGCGCGACGCGCGCCTGGCCACGCAGATCGTCTACGGCGCGCTGCGTATGCTGCCGGACCTCGACGCGCGGCTCGACGCGCAGCTCACGCGCGGGCGGCCCGATCCGTTCACCTTCGCGGCGCTGCGTGCGGCCACCTACCAGGCGCTGGCGCTCAGCCGCGTGCCCTCGTTCGCGATCGTGCAGGAGACGGTCGCGCTGGTGAAGCACAAGCGCGGCGAGGGCCTGGGCAAGCTCACCAACGCCGTGCTGCGTCGCATCGTCGCCGACCGGCCCGCGGAGCCCGTGCTCGATCAGCCGCTGCGCGTGCCGGAGTGGATCGAGAAGGTCCTGCGCGCCGGGCTCGGCGAGGAGCGCACGGCCGCCTACCTCGCGCATGCCGATCGCGCGCCGCCGCTCGCCCTGCGCGTGCGCGGAGACCGCGCCGCGTTGCTGGAGAGGCTGCGCGAAGCGGAGCCCGAGGCATCGATCGAACCCAGCGACCTGACGCCCGACGTGATCGTGGCCTGGGGCGTCGGCGATCCGCGCAAGCTGCCCGGCTACGACGAGGGGGCGTTCGCGGTGCAGGACGAGGGCGCGGGCCTGGTCGCCAAGCTGGTCGACGTGCAGCCCGGCGAGCGTGTGCTCGACGCCTGCGCGGGCCGGGGCGGAAAGACGCTGCAGCTGGTCGAGCAGGCGGCGCACGTGACCGCCGTCGACATCCACGCGCGCAAGCTGGAGCTGCTGCAGCAGGAGCGGGCGCGGCTCGGGTTCGCCGAGGACCGGGTCAGCACCGAGACCATCGACCTTTCGGTCGGAGACGGAGGGCTGGGGCAGTTCGACCGGGTGTTGGTCGATGCGCCCTGCACCGGGCTGGGCACCCTGCGTCGCCGACCCGAGATCATGCTCCGGCTCGGGCCCAAGTATCCGTCCCGGATGGCCAACCTCCAGGAGCGCATCCTCAAGCGGGCGGCGACCCTCGTGAAGCCGGGGGGCACGCTCGTTTTCGCAGTGTGTTCCGCCACCCCAGACGAGGGCCTCAAGATCGCCCAGGCGTTTGAGTCGCGTCATCCGGGCGCGCGTCGGCTCGTCGAGCAGGTACCGCAAGTTTCCGTGTCATGTGACGGAGATGGCGTCTTTCGCATCGGTCCGTGGCTGGGTCGTGAAGGAAGCTGTCCCGACGTGTACCAAGTTGTGCGGTGGAAGATGGTTGACAGCCACTAGGCCCCAATCTAGATTCCGCCCCGCCTGAACAAACAAAACGGGGCGTAGCGCAGCCTGGTAGCGCGCACGGTTCGGGACCGTGAAGTCGGAGGTTCAAATCCTCTCGCCCCGACCAACAAAAGCCGCGGCCCCCGCTCACCCAAGCGGGGCCGTTGGCCGCAGAGGTCGACGATGTCGAAGCAGCTGGCAGCGGTTCGTGTGCTCGTTGTCGATGATGACCGAGCCATCTGCGACTACATGGAGACGTTCCTGTCCAAGGACGGCTTCGAGGTCAAGACGCTGAGCGACCCCTCGGGCGCGCCCGAGGAAGTCAAGGTCGGCGGCTACCACCTCGTGGTGCTGGACCTGATGATGCCCAAGATGGATGGGCTGCAGGTCCTGGAGCGTATCCGCAAGGTCGACAACGACGTCGCGGTCGTGATCTTCACCGGCTACCCGTCGCTCGAGACGGCCGTGCAGTCGATGAAGCTCGACGCCGTCGACTACCTGTAGAAGCCGTTCAACCCGGAAGAGTTCCGCGTCGTCGTCGACCGCGTGATGCGCAAGAAGGGTCTGCTCCGCACGCCGGAGGAGAACCTGCACCGCGTGATCGGCGAGACCATCCGCAACCTCCGCAAGGACCGCAACCTCACGCTGAAGCAGATGGCGCGCCGCACCGGCTTGTCGGTCTCGCTGCTCAGCCAGATCGAGCGCGCCGAGTCCAGCGCCTCGATCAGCTCGCTCTACAAGATCGCGGTCGCCCTCGACTCGCGCATCCGCGAGCTGTTCGGCGAGTACTGAGCGCCCGCTGCTCTCCGCGAGCAGACCTCAGCGCTTTCCGAGCTCGTTCCCCAGCGCAGGCGCTCCCAGCGCCGCCATCGCCTCGCCCACGATCGCCAGCCGCAGCTCCGGCGCCGTGATCGCGCGCGCATCGGCGATCGCCGCGCGCGTGTCGCCCAGCGCGATCAGCGAGCGAGCATGCAGCGCGTGCAGCGCATCCGACGGCGCCTCCGCCAGCGCGCTGCCGGACTCCAGCTCCGCGCGCTCGTGGGCGCCCGCCGCCAGCGCCAGCGTGGCCGTGCGCGCCGCTCCGCCGAGCTCGCGCGCATCGTGCTGGGCGAGCAGGGCGGCCAGCTCCGCGCGCATGCCATTGGCCAGGAGCACCTGCGCCTCCAGCTGAGGCTTCAGCCGCGCGCCGTGTTGCTCGCGCAGGCGCAGCGCCAGCAGCGGCATGCCGCGCTCCAGCGCCAGCGCGATCGCGCGCTCGATCGCGTCGCCGCGCGTCAGGGTCGCGACCGCGTGCGTGAACAGCAGCGGGTCGGCGTCGCTCAGCGAGCGCGTCAGCAGGCGCTGGCCACGCTCGTTGGCGTCGACCAGCACGTCGAGGCTGCCCGCCAGGTCGCCGCGGTCCGCCAGCAGCGCCGACAGCGCGAGCACACCCTCGTCCGAGCCGGGGGCGCACGCGCTGGCCTTGGCGAAGGCGGCGCGCGCGCTGTCGTCGTCGCCTCGCGTGGCCGCCAGCTCGCCGCGCATCAGCCACGCCTGCTCGTTGCAGCGGTCCAGCGCATAGGCGCGCTCCAGCGTCTGCTCCGCGTCCTTGCGCCGGCCCGCGAGCAGCTGCGCATGCGCGAGCCGGCTCAGCAGGTACGGGTCCTCTTCCGGCGCGGTGGTGGCGAGCTCCAGCTGTGCGGCGGCCTCGGCGGGCTTGCCCTCCGCCAGCAGCAGCTCGCCGCGCACGTAGGCCTCGTACGCGGAGGGCGGTACGAACGCGCCCCGCAAGGTCACGCCGCGCAGCGTACGCGGCACCTCACGCGAGGCGCGCGCCCCGCAGCCGAGCGCGAGCGGGAGTAGCCACCATGCAGCGTGGCGTTGGATACGAGCGAAGCGTTGAATCACGTGATTTCGCCGCCTATGATGCCCGCCAGTGGGGGCCAGCACAAATCGTGCTCGCCGCTCTTGGAAAGGTTTCGCAAGGAACATGGGGGACGAGAAGCTTCTCGACGCATTCGGTGCCTGGCTCCAAGCGCTGGGTCGCGATGCCGAGCTGCTCGGAGGGCTGCTCACCTCCGACGAGGCCGACGACGCCGCGCGCAAGGCTTCGGCGGGCGGGCTGAACTACCTGTTCAAGTCGCTCGATCTGATCCCGGACGGGATCGACGACATCGGCTACCTCGACGATGCCTTCGTGCTGCGCGTCGCCGCGGCGCAGGCGATCGCCTCGAGCCCCAATGCCGGCAAAGAGGTCGTGCAGCTCGCCGCCGAGAACGACCTCGTGAAGCAGTTTCTCGGTGAGACTTATTCGCGACTCGACCACTACGTGACCGGTCTTCGGACGGGGGCTGCGCGTGGTCGTACGGTGCAAGACATTCTCGGTAGCGAAGACGTGCTCGAGGAGTTTCTCGAGGACGTCAAAGGTTTTGCTGCGGACTATCGGGCCCCTGGCTTTTCTCGCGACCCCAAGAACCTGATCAAGCTTCGCGCGTTCTTCGACGCGAAGTTACCGAAATGAGAATTCAGTCGCATTTCGACGATCAGCAAGCGCGCAGTAAAGTGAGGAACATCCGAGGATTGAGCCGTTAACCCAGTTTGACATCAACACCGGCCAGCTGAATAACTGCCCTCGCCCCGGAGACTCGAGTCCCGCGTCCTGCGGGCTCCGCGCTGGAGGAGCAGCCCCATGAACCCGATCGCGATGGCCATCATCTTGGCCGTGACTCTGTCGATCTTTGTCTGGTCGGCATACCGTCGCTTCCAACTGATCACGCACGGTGCCTCGGAACCGTCGTTCGATCTCAAGCGCGCAGGCGAGATCCCCGCGCGCGTGAAGCTGTTCGTCGAGTACTGGCTCGGTCAGCGCAAGATGCCGAAGAACGAGAAGTACCGCGTCGCGGGCCTCGCCCACGTCGGCATCTTCTTCGGCTTCCTGATCCTCGGCCAGAACACGATGATGCTCTGGTTCCGCGGCTTCGACCCCAACTTCGACTTCTGGGGTGTGATGGGTCGCGGCACGCTGCCGGGCGACGGCTACAGCTTCGCGAAGGAGATCTTCGCGGCGCTGGTCCTGCTCGGCGTGCTGGTGTTCGTCTATTACCGCGTCGTCGCCAAGAACCAGCGCATGACGCTGGGCGTCGAGGGCCTGGTCATCCTCGGCATCATCGGCACGATGATGATCGCGGACTTCGTGTACACGGGCGCGTGGCTCGCGCTCGAGCACGCGGCGTTGGGCACCCCGGTGCACTTCCACGCGGCGGAGCCCATCGGCTCGGCGCTCGGTCTCGCCTTCGACGGCATGGACCAGGGCACGCTCAACGTGCTCGCGCACGTGGGCTTCTGGTGGCACGCCACGTTCCCGCTGATCTTCCTCAACCTGCTTCCGTACTCGAAGCACTTCCACGTCATCACCGCGGCCCCGAACGTCTTCGCGACGCAGCTGGGCCCGGTCGGCCGGCTGCCGAACGTCGAGGACATCGAGGGCAAGGTCGAGCGCGAAGAGCCGATCGGCTACGCGAAGATCACCGACTTCTCGTGGAAGAGCATGCTCGACCTGTACACCTGTACGGAGTGCGGTCGCTGCTCGGACAACTGTCCCGCCTACACCACGGGCAAGAAGCTCTCGCCCAAGCACCTCACGCTCGCGCTGCGCGATCACCTGTACGCGAGCGAAGGCCGCCTCAACGGCGACACCGGCATCACCGATCCGCTGGCCAAGAAGGAAGAGGCCAGCGAGGACGGCGAGGGCAAGAAGGAAGTCCTTCACACCAACCCGCCGGCCCCCGAGGGTGGTTACTGGACCACCGGCGCGGACGTCGAGCTGCTGCCGAACATCGTCGACCCGGACGTGATCTGGGCGTGCACCAGCTGCCGTGCCTGCGAGGAGCAGTGCCCGGTGATGATCACCTACGTCGACAAGATCATCGGCATGCGCCGCGATCAGGTGATGATCAAGAACGAGTTCCCGCCGCAGCTCCAGAAGCCGTTCAACGGCATCGAGACCAACGGCAACCCGTGGAACATCTCGGCCGGTGATCGTGGTGACTGGGCCGACGGCCTCGACATCGCGTTCGTCGCCGACAAGCCCGACGCCGCCGTTCTCTACTGGGTCGGTTGCGCCGCCTCGTTCGACGACCGCGCCAAGAAGGTCGCGCGCTCGTTCGCCAAGCTGCTCAAGCACGCGGGCGTCGACTTCGCGATCCTCGGCACCGAGGAGACCTGCACGGGTGATCCCGCGCGTCGCGCCGGCAACGAGTACCTCTTCCAGATCGTGGCGGCGCAGAACGTCGAGACGATGAAGGGCTACAACGTCGAGAAGAAGAAGGTCGTCACGGCCTGCCCGCACTGCTTCAACACGCTGAAGAACGAGTACCCGGACTTCGGTGGGCAGTACGACGTCGTGCACCACACGGACTTCCTCTACGGCCTGATCAAGGAAGGCAAGCTCAAGCCGGAGAAGAAGATCACCTCCGCGCCGGTGGCGTTCCACGACAGCTGCTACCTCGGTCGCTACAACGAGGTGTACGACTCGCCGCGCCAGATCCTGCAGTCCATCCCCGGGCTGGAGCTGCGCGAGGTGGAGTACTGGAACAAGAGCAAGGGCCTGTGCTGCGGCGCCGGCGGAGCTCAGATGTTCATGGAAGAGCAGCACTCGGCCGAGCGCGTGAACACCAAGCGCACGCTGCAGCTGCTCAAGACCGGCGCGGAGACGCTCGCCACCGGTTGCCCGTTCTGCATGGTGATGATCACCGACGGTCTCAAGGCCGAGAACAAGGAAGAGCAGATCGCGCAGAAGGACATCGCGGAGTTGCTCGCCGACAGCGTCGGTGTGAACGCCGTCGGGAACGCCGAAGCCGCGCAGTAAGTCTGGCTTCGTCCACGCGCCGGTCATGAGCTGATGTGTCAGCTTCGTGTCCGGCGCGTTGGCGTTAAGCGCGGCAGCTGCGAGGAACAGCACCCGAAGCGCGGGAGCAACACAAATCGTCACGCAATGCCGGTCAAAACGCGCCCTGGGCGTTGACCGGGCGCAGGTTGCGCGCGACCATTCCTGGCTCCTAGCCAG
>JBEVNG010000204.1:0-16608 GCA_040508235.1 Polyangiales bacterium
GAGCGGCGGGCCCGCCTGCTACCGCATGACGCTGCGCAAGGCCGCGCGCGAAGCGGGGCTCGCGAAGGACCGCGCCGATCGCATCAGCGACTACGACTTCCGCCACGGGCGCGTGACGCACCTTGTGGAGAAGACCGGCAACATCCTCGGCGCCGGGTACCTGGCTGGCCACAAGCACGCGACCACGACGAACACGTACCTGCACGCGCGCAGCAACATGGCCAAGAGCGTCCTCGCGATGGTCGCCGGCAGCGATGCCGCGGACCCGCACCTCGTCGCCATCAGCGACGACGAGAGCGCCGCGCACGACCTGGTGCAGACGCTCTCAGCGACGCCTGACGACGAGCCGAAAACCGCGGCCGAACCGCGGACTCCGTCGCAATACCGTCGCACTCATCGATCTGCGGGAAGCGCGCCTCGGACTTCGATCGCGCAACCCATCGAGATTGCATCAGTGCGAGGAACAGGACTTGAACCTGCACACCTTGCGGTACCGGAACCTAAATCCGTAGGGCTTCGAACGACGTCCGCGATCGAGCCCCCGCGGCGGCCCTGCGCTCGGGCGGCTTTCTAGCTCGGCGTGTCGAACAGCGGGCCGTCGGAGCGTACGGCCGCGCGGGGGGCGAGCTCGTGCACCTCGAGTGCGCTCGCGGGCAGCGCGGCGCGCGCCAGCTCCACCATGCGCGCGTGGTGCGTGAAGAACAGCACCTGCGTGTGCTGGCCCAGCTCCGCCAGCACCTCCAGCGCCGCCTGCGCGCGCAGGTCGTCGAAGTGGATCAGCACGTCGTCGAGGATCAGCGGCACCGCCGCGCGGCTCTGGCAGTAGCGCTCGATGCTGGCCACGCGCAGCGCGAGGTACAGCTGATCGCGCGTGCCATCGCTGAGCCCGTTCATGCGCACGCTGGTGTGTCCGCCGAGCGAGCACGCCAGCACCGGCTGATCGCCATCGTCGTACTCGACCTTGAGCCCGCGGTAGCGATGCAGCGTGAGCCGCTGGAACAGCGCGCCCGCACGCTTGAGCAACGGCGCCTGGTGCTCGCTGCGGTAGCGCTCGACCTCGCGCCCCAGCACCCCGAGCGCGAGCTTGGTCTCGATGTAGCGGCGCGCCAGCGCACGCGCATGCGCCAGCTCTTGCTCGTAGCTCTCCGCCAGCGCCGCCGCGCCCGCGTCGCGGTCCAGCTGCTCCAGGCCCGCGCTCAGCGAGCCCAGCTTCTGGTCGAGGTCGGCGATGCGCTGCGACGCCGCTTCCACTAGCTCGTCCAGCTCCAGCAAGCGTGCGCGCGCCTGGTCGCGATCGAGCAGATGGAGCGCCTGCCTCAGCTCGGCGACCGGCTCCCCTTCCGCGGCCTGCGTAACCTGCTCGTCGAGCTTGGCCAGCTCCGCGCGCAGCCGCACGCGATCACGCTCGGCCTGCACACGCTCTCGCGCCACGCGCGCCAGCGCCTCGATGCTCGCCTCCAGGCTGCCGGCCTCCAGGCCCGCGTCCGCACCGAGCCGCGCGCGATCGGCCTCCAGCGCACGCTCGCGCGCACGCAGCGTCTCGGCGGCGTGGCGCTGCTGCGCGAGCAGCGTCAGCTCCTCGAAGCACGCCACCAGCTCGTCCGGCGCCAGCGCCACGTCCAGCCCGCGCGTGCCCAGCTCCGCGTGATAGCGCTGCTCCAGCTCGTCCAGCTCGCGCGCGTTCACGCCCGCACGCGCCGTGGTGGCATTGCGCTCGGCGTTCAGGCGCTCGTGCTGCTCACTCAACCGAACATGCTGCCGCTCTCGCTCGCGCTCTCCCGCGACGCGTGCACGCGCGTCACGCAGCAACACCTCCAGCGGCCCTTGCTGCTGCATCATCGCCGCCAGCTCGCTCGCACGAAGCTTGGCTCGCTCCAGCGCGCGAGCGTGCTCCGCCGCCTGCTGGTCCAGCTCTTCCGCGAGCGTACGCAGCTTGGCCAGCTCGGCCACGCCTGCGCGTGCCTGACGCGCCGACTGCTCCGCCAGCCGCCACGGTGCCAGCAACATGCGCCAGCGCTCGCGCGCCTGCTCGTCGCGCTGCTGCAGCTTGGCCAGTGCTTGCGCCAGCTCCGCGCGCTTGCCGTCGAGGTTGGTCAGCGCGAGCTCCAGCGTGGCCAGCTCGGCCGCGCGCTGCGCCTCGTCCACCATGCGGTCCGCTAGCCCATCCGCGCGCTCGTTGAGCATCGCGTGTGCACGCAGCTGCGGGGCGGCCGGCCCCCCCGCCAGCAGCGCATCCAGCGCCCGGTCACGCTCCTGGCGCACCGCCTCCAGCTCCGCGCGCGACACCAGCGCACCTCGCGCGAGCAGCTCCATACGCCCACGCTCCAGGCGCGCTCGCTCCGCGGCCTGCTCCGCACCTTCACGCTCCAGCCGCGCACGCTCCTGCGCCACCTGCTCGAAGCCGAGCTCCAGCGCCGCAAGCTCGTCGTCGCCGGGCAGCGCATCCCGCGCATCGCCGAACGGCGCCAGCCTCCTTGCGAGCTGCGCGCGGCCCTTCTCCAACTCGCCCTCGAGGCGCAAGAGACGCGCGGGCAGATCCTCGCGCTCGATGTCCGCCGTCAGCTCCGCGAGCTGCGTCGCGCCCGCGGCCGGCAGCGCATCGAGCGCTTGCCGCACGCGCGCGAGCTCTTGCGCCAGCTCCGCATCCCGCCGCGCCAGCTGCGCCTGCTCGTCGACGCGCGCCGCACGCTGCTCCACCAGCTTGCGCAGCCGCGCCTTGCTCGCGGTGTCGAGCGTGTGCAGCGCCGCCACGCTGGGCCCGAGCCGCGCCTCCAGCTGCTCGACCTCACGCTCATGCGCCGCCAGCGTCACGCGCGCCGCCGGCAGCTCGCGCTCGCCGGCCAGCAGCTGCGCCAGGCGTTGCTCCAGCACGCGCACCGCGGCCTCGCCCGCATCGACCGGCTCGCCCAGCGCGCGCAGCTCCTCGGCCAGCTGATCGCGCTTGAGCAGCTGCGGCGCGAGCGCCAGCAAGCGCGTCAGCCGCGCCTTTTCTCGTGCATTCTGCGCGCGCGCATTCGCCGCCTCCGCACGCTCCGCCCGCGCCGCCTCCAGGCCTTGCTGCTGCTCGATGTACGCCTGCGGCAAGAGCACAGCCTTGTTGCGCTCGGCCTTGACGTCCTTGAGCACCTCCAGCGCGGCGTTGAGCTGCGGCGTGCGACCGCGCGCCTTGTACAGCGCATCGGCCTCCGCGCGCAGCTGCTCCAGCGCCAGGTGTACGCTGCGACCGCCGGTGCTGGCGTCGAACAACACCTCCCCTAGCTGACCACCCGCGCGCAGCAACGCCTCCGCGCCCTGCCGCAGCCGCTCGTGATCCAGCCCGAACATCTGCTTGAACAGCTTCTCGTCGAGGCCACCGAGCCAGGGCGCGAGGGCATCCTCCGGCAGCGCTCCACCCTCGCTGTCGAGCAGCGTGTTCTTCACACCCTTGCGCCGCGTCACCGCCAGCGAGCGGCCACCATCGACGAGCGTGGCGCCGACCCGCAGCTTGCTCATCTCGTGCTGATACGCGTCGCTGGTGCGCGGATCGATGCCGTACAGCAGGCCGGTCAGTGCCCGCAGCGTGGTGCTCTTGCCCGCCTCGTTGGGCCCGTAGATCAGCTGCAGCGGACGCTCGGAGAACGCCAGCGACTTGCCGGTGAAGGGCCCGAACGCGGTCAGCTCCAGGCGCGACAGCTTCATGGCTCGCCCCCCGCGATACGCGGCAACAGCATGCGCCCCACGTCGCGGATCAGGGCCTGCGTCGACTGCTCGTCGTTCAGCTCGATGCCGAGCGCGCTCAGCGACACCTCGTGCGGCAGCGAGCGCTCCAGCTTGCGCAGCTCGTCGATTAGCTCGCCGCGCGCGGACGGCTTGTCCTCCAGCACGCGCAGCGCACGCACCAGCTGCCCGGTCGCGTCCTCGCGCGCGGCCAGCGCCTTGAGGTCGTACGGGTGCTCGGTGGCGAGCTTGACGCCCTCGACCCAGATCTCCAGCTCGTGCGCCCGGGCGCGCAGCTCGCTGGCCGTGCGCTCCGCCTCGCGCGCCAGCTCCGCGTGCGCCTGGGTGCGTCCCGTGAAGATCACCCGCGCGCACAGCAGGCGTCCCTCCGCACGCGTGCGCTCCGCGATCAGCTGCTGCTCCGCCAGCTCCGCGGCCTCGCCCAGCCCACGCGCCTGGCCGACGTCCACCTCGACCTGCGCGAAGCGCACCACGTCGAGCGCGCGCGGCTCGACCCTGGTGATCGCGCCGTCCTCGACCGTGATCAGCATCGCGCCCTTGGCGCCGGTCTCGCGTACATGCCGCGCCTGCAGGTTGCCCGGGAACACGACGTACGGCTCGCTCTGCACGATCTCGCGCTGATGCACGTGTCCGAGCGCCCAGTAGTCGTAGCCGCGCAACGCCAGCGCCGACGCCTCGCATGGCGCGTAGCTGGCGTGCCCTCGACGCCCGCCAAGCGCCGTGTGCAGCAGGCCGAAGTTGAGTGCCCCCGCGATCGGCGGTGGATAACGTTCGCTGAGATCCTCGCTGACGGCCGCGGTCGCGAAGCCCTGCCCGTGCACCGCGATGTCGAGCTTGTCGAGCAGCACGGTCTCCGGCTTGCGCGTGGCCAGCTCCGTGCAGTGCTCGCCCAGCGAGAGGTGGCGCGTGATCTTGCTCTGCGCGTCGTGGTTGCCGCGGATCCAGATCACGCGCGTGCCGACCTCGCGCAGCCGCGCCAGCTGCGACGCGAAGAACAGCCCGGTCGAGTAGTCCTTCCAGTCGCCGTCGTACAGGTCACCGGCGAGCAGCAGCAGCTTGGCGTCTTCGTCCAGGCAGAGCTGGACCAGGTTGGCCAGGGCGCGCCGGGTCGCGGAGCGAAGCTCGGCCACGGGTGCACCCTCGTACCGCTCGAGCCCGACCAGCGGGCTATCGAGGTGCAGGTCGGCGGCGTGGACCACTGAGAAGCGCATGATCACTGCGCATCATATCAGCATCAGGCAGGGCGGCGAACTTCCGCGCCCTGGTTCACCGCCCCGCGTAACACCAGCCGCCGGGGCGCACGCACCAGCAGCGTCGCAAACGTGCCCAACATCAGCAGGACCAGGATCGGCGTGGTGGTCAGCTTGTCGAGCTTGGGCGACAGCAGCGCGTCCAGCTGCATCACCGCGAAGGCGATCGCCGTGCCCGCGCGCAGCCAGGTCGTCGACTGCGGCGACAGCCAGAGCGTGAGCAAGGCCGGGATCACGAACACCAGGTGGTGGTACCAGAGCACGTTCGGGACCACGGTCATGCCCAGCGCCACCAGCGCGAAGAACAGGTGCCGCGAGCCATCGCGCGCGAGCCAGGCGCCGCCCAGCAGCAGCGCGCCCACGCTCGCCGTCCACAGCAGCTGCACGATGCCCTGCCAGCCCTCGCTCGGCAGGCCCAGGGCGCCCGCGAGCAGATACAGCGTGTTGATCAGCGACAGGCTGCCGTTGAGGCCCAGCGGGAAGCTGTCCTTGAGCGCGCGCACGGTGCCGACGTAGTCCGCGAACAGCTCGACGCCGAAGATCGCGGCCGTCAGCATCGTCAGCCCCGCCAGCGTGGCCGCGAAGCCCACGAACACGCGCAGGTAGCGGGGCCGCAGCATCAGCACCAGCAGCGCCACCGGCGTCAGCTTGATCGCCGCGCCCACCGCGATGGCCGCACCCGCCGCGTACGGATGCCGGTCGGCCAGGTAGAATCCGGCCGCCAGCGTGAACATCACGAACAGGTTCACCTGCCCGAGGTACAGGCACCACGCGACCGGCGCGAAGCCGAGCGCCAGCGCGATCGCGATGTACATGCGCTCGTCGCTCGCGAACGTCTGCCGCGCGGCGCGCGCCCGAAGCGCCTCCTCGCGGGCTCCCTCGTGCGGCCGCACGCCGTGCACCACGAGCGCGATCGTCAGCACCAGCGCCAGCAGGCTCAGCGTCGCGTAGCCCGCGAACTTGATCGGCAGCGGCCCCAGCGCCTCCAGCCCACCCACCAGCAGCAGCGACTGCGGCGGGTACAGGAACGCGGTCCCGATGGTGTGGTCCGCGTACGGACTCTGCCCCTGCTGCCAGCGCGCGAACGCCTGCGCGTAATAGCCGTAGTCTTCCATCAGGAACTGCGGCAGCGGCTTCACCGCCAGGTGCTGGACCTGCGCATGGATGCCGAGCGCGACGTAGACCGCGAGCAGCACCATCACAGCAATTCGCGCGAGCTTCACGGTAGCCAGGTGAGCACCCCGGAGCCGCCCGAAACTCCCTGTGGCAAAGCGCTACAAGACTGGGTCACCCAAGCAGCAGGACGGGCGAGGCAACGCGAGCTGGCGCCGCCTCACCAGCTCGTGCCAGCGCGGCTCAGCTCAGGAACTGACGCGCGGGCAGCACGATGCCCTCGTGGATGACCTTCTCGCGATCGCTGGTCGGCTCCCAGTTGAGGCGACGACGGGCGCGTGACGAGTCGAAGCGCGCCGCGCAGCTGCGGCTGTCCGAGTTGTAGAAGCTCGGCACCTTGGCCTGCGGATCGCGCCCGATCGCCTTGATCACGTACTTGCCGATGTCCTCGACGAAGTAGCGCGTGCTGGAGGTCGCCACGCGGTTGAACTTCACGCCCGCCGCGCGCTCCAGCTCATCGAGGTACTGCTGCGCGGTGATCACCGGCTCGCCGATGATGTTGAAGCTCTCGCCCTCGATGCCGGGCACGTCCTGCGCGCGCACCATCGCGTCCGCGCAGTCCTCGACCAGCACGATCGGCAGCGGCGAGTTGCCGTCGCCGTACAGGCGCGGCACCGAGTTGAACGGCCAGCCCGCGATGCCCCAGTGCAGCGGGTTGCCGCCTGGTCCGAGCACGATGCCGGGGCGGAAGATCACCGCGCCCAGGCCCTTGGTGCGATGCAGGTCGAGCAGCAGCTTCTCGATCTCGACCTTGGCGCGCGGGTAGATGTTGAGCCGCAGCACCGCGTCGTGCGGCGGCGTCTCCTCGGTGATGGTGCCCGCCTTCTTGCCGGCGTAGTAGATCGCGATCGACGACGTGTAGTAGAGCCGCTCGACGCCCTTGGCGATGCACAGCTCCGCGAGTCGGCGCGTGGGCTCGACGTCGGTCTTGAGGTAGTCGTCCCAGGTGTCGCCGGTGCCACGCGCCAGGTGATAGACCTGCTTGATGCCGCCGAGCGCGTTCTCGATCGACTTGGTGTCGGCGAGATCGCCGCGCACCACGCTGACGCCGAGCGCCTTGATCTCCGCGGACACCGAGTCGGGCGAGCGCGCGATCATGCGCACGCCGTAGCCCGCCTCGCGCAGCTTCTTCACCAGCGCCTGGCCGATGAAGCCGGTGCCGCCGAGCACGAGCACCGTCTCGGGGGTGTTGCCGTTGACGCTGGGCGGAGGCGCGACGGCGGCCTCCTTGTTGTTGTTGTTGCCCTTCTTCTTCTTGCTGGGCGCGGCCTCGCTGCCGAGCTTGGCGGCCGCGGTCACGCGCTCCGCCAGCTCCACCGCCAGCGTGCCGAGCTCGCTGCTGACGCGCGGGTCGAGCGTGCCGCCGTCGAGCCCCTCGTAGAACGAGCGCACGCAGCGCGTGATGCTGCGCTGGAACGGCGCGCCTTCCTTGACCAGGCCCATCTTCGACAACACGAAGCGGCCGAGCGTCTCGCTGGCCTGCACCACCTGCGTGGCCGCGTTCTTCAGATCGGCCGCGTAGCGATCGACGTCGAGAACCTGCGCGGTGTGATCCGTGTAGACGTAGGTGCCGCGCTCGAAGTCGATGGTCGCGATCGCCGCCGTGCCGCGCACCTGGATGTAGTGCTGCGTGAAGCCGTCGATGAACGCGAAGCGCATGCGCACGCTGGCGCCGTTCTTCCAGCCCAGGACCTCCCAGCGCCGGAAGAACTCGCCGCCCTTGGGCAGCTCGATGCGATCCTTGGGCGTGACGATCAAGTCGTCGATGCCGCCGAGCAAGTGGGCGAGGTGGCCGAACGAGTGCGGACCGACCTCGAACAACACGTTCTCCGGCTTGGCGAACAGCCAGCCACCGAGCGTGGGCGCCATCAGCTGGCCGAGCGGCTTGTTCCACACGATGTCGATCTGATCGACGCGCCCGAAGCGGCCCGCCTGGAAGTCGGCGTAGAACTGCTCGTAGTTGGGCGAGTAGAGGAAGTTGTGGCTGACGCCGAGCTTGCGGCCCAGCTGCGCGGCCTTGTCCGCCAGCTGCTTGCACTCGGCCGAGGTCGCGGTGAGCGGCTTCTCCGCCAGCACCTCGACGCCCGCCTCCAGGATGCGCGTGATCGACGGGCCGTGGATCTGCGGCGGGAGCAACACGTGCACCGCGTCGAGCTTCTCCTCGGCGAGCATCGTCTCGAGGCTCGCGTACGTCTTGGGCACGCCGTAGGCCTTGGCGAGCGCCTCGGCCTTGGCCAGGCCGAGATCGCAGATGGCGACCAGCTCGGCGTTCTTCACCGCGCGCACGGCTTCGACGTGGAACTTCGAGATGTACCCTGCGCCCAAGAGGGCGACGCGGCGCTTGTTGTTCACGCTATTGCTCATTGCGCTTTTGGCCCTTTGTACTCGATGATTTTCGGCGCTCGCGAGAGCAGTCGATCGACGTGGAACTTGGCCATCCCGACCGCTTCGGGAAAGCTCGTGAAGGCGCACGACAAGCCCCAGACGGCGCTCGCACGTGGCGACATCCCTTCCTTGAGGGAGTTTGCGGTGATGCGCGCAGCGCGCAGCGGGTACACGCCCGCGAGCAACAGCGAAGCGCCGAGCGAAGGCGGCGCGAGCGCGAGCAACGCGGCCGGCACGGCGACGCCCCACGTCAGCACGCGCTTCTTCTCTTCCCTGAACTTGTTGGCCGGCGGCTCGCCATGCATGTACGAGACCTGCGCGTAGCCATGGCCGGCACGCTTGGCGCGCTGCCACCACTGCGACACGTGGTAGATCGCCGCGTCGTGCAGGGTCATCTCGCGGTTCACGCGCAGGATCTTGCCGCCGTTCTGAAACAGCCGCAGCGCGACCTCGTCGTCTTCGGCCGCGATCACGCGCGGGTTGTAGCCGCCCACCGCCACCAGCGCGCTGGCGCGGATCATCACGTCGCCGCCAAAACGATTGGTCTCGCCGAACGTGCCGCTGCGCCACTCGACGTCGCAGAGCTCATTGAACACGCTGCGATCGGGGTAGCGCTCGCGACGCACGCCGGTGACCGCGACCAGCGCGCCGTCCGCCACCAGGGCATCGCGTGCGAGCTCGATCCAGCCGTCGAGCACCTCGCAGTCGCCGTCGACGAACTGCACCAGCTCGGTCTCCGGCGCGACCTCGCGCAGCCGCTCGAAGCCCTCGTTGCGCGCGCGCGCCGCGGTGAACGGGATCGATAGATCCAGCTCGACCACCTCGACGCCGAGACCACGCGCGAAGGCGACGCTGTCGTCGCTCGACTGCGAGTCGACGTAGACCAACGGCGCGACGCGCCCCACCAACGAGCGCAGGCAACGTTGCAGTCGCTCGCCCTCGTTGCGGCCGATCACCACGGCACCGACCCGCACGGCTTCTCGTTCATGCATGTTTGTCGCTGGCACCCCGGATCCGCCCGCGAACTTTATAGTTCAGGAGGGACGGGTCCGCACTCGTTCGGGTGCCGAGTTCAGGCCGACTGAGCGGTGATCTCTTGCGCGCTCAGCAAGTTCCGCTGGATCTCGGCGCCGTGCGCGGGGTTCAGCCAGGCCTCGATCAGCCGGTCCCACTTGAGTGGGCAAAGGTACCCCTCGGCCGCCTGCTCCGCGTTGGCCGACAGCCGCTCGTACAGCGCGGCGTCCGCGGTCAGCTCGCGGATGCGCGAGGCCAGCGAGCCCGGCTTTCCCGCCTCGAAGACCAGCGCGTTCTCGCCGTCCCGGATGCGCAGCTGAAACATCGGATGGTCGCTGACCACCAGCGGCGTACGCGAGCACAGCCCCTCGTACAGCGTCATCGGCAGCCCCTCGGGATACTCGTGACGGCTCGGCACCACCACCACGTCGGCCTCGCGCATCGCGCGCCGCACCTCGGCGTGTGGACGCATGCCACGGAAGCGCACCCGGTCCGCCAGCCCCAGCTCCGCGCACAGCGCCTCGATGGCGGGCTCACGCAGCTGCCCGATTACGTCGAGCGTCACGTCGAGGCCGCCCTGCTCCAGCTCGCGCAGCGCGTGCAGCAGGTCGCCCACGCCCTTGGCCTCGCTCACCGTGCCCACGTAGACCAGCTTCAGGCCCCAGTCGCCGGTGGGCGCCTGCTTGGCCGGATGTTGCCGGGGCGACACCACTGCCGGCCAGTCGTAGGGCACGATCTTGGAGTCGATCACGCCGATGCGCGCGAGATCGAGCGCCGCCGCCAGGTTGTGGTTGGCCACGAACTGGATGCGCGGGTCGTTGAGCACGAACGCCAGCCGCGCGTTGCGGACCTGCGTGCGCAGGTCGTCGCCGCGGAAGCTGTCCGCGAACAACGGCAACACCGGCAGGCCCTGCTCCAGGCCCCAGCGCAAGAGCGGCACGATGGGCGCCGACACGATCAAGTGCGTGGGCTCCAGCGAAGCCACCAGCTCCGTCAGCTCCTGATGCCGCGCGGCGCCGCTGGCTGGATACAGCTCGATGCCGCAGCTGCGCAGGCCCGGCGCCAGCTCGTGCAGCGCCTGGTCGCGCGAGAACGTCACCACCGTCACCGACGACACGCGCTCCGAGCGCGCCAGCTCCGCGACGAAGTCGAGCGTGTAGCGCTGCGCGTAGTAGTTCTCCGCGCCATTGCGCTCGATCAAGCGACTGTAGGCCTCGGAGTAGTCGCCGAACTGCACGAACACCAGACGTACGCCGGAGGCGGGCACTTGTGGCTCGGTCGCGGTCACCTCGTGCAGGCGCTCTCGCAACCACGTCATCAATCGCCAGCTACTCCGTGCATAGTCCATGACACCATCCTCAGCCCACGAGCGATGTGTTCCTCGCGGGCGCCACTTTACGGTTTTGCGGCAGAAACACGCTCTGCCGCACGAAGTCGCTCAACAAGCGCGGCGTCAGCGGCTTGCGCTGCAGCGTGTGCTTGAGCATGCCGATGCCGTTGCCGGCCAAGAACGCGAGATCCGCGGCCCACGCGTAAGCGAGCCCGTGGTTCTTGGCGAAGTAGCGCCGGCGCGACTCGAACCAGTACCCGGGCAGGCGCTTGGGCTTGTCGTCCAGCGTCGTCACGCCCGTGCTCTGCCCGCGGATGTGCATCACGCGGCTGTCCGGCACGTACCAGATCTCCCAGCCCGCCTGCTTCGCGCGCAGGCACAGGTCGGTCTCCTCGAAGTACAGGAAGTACGTCTCGTCGAACCCACCCACGCCCTCCAGCGTCTCGCGGCGCATCATCATGGACGCCCCCGACAGCCAGTCGACCTGCTCGGCCTGCTCGCCCAGCTCGCGCGCCACGGAGTGCTGCCCGAGCCAACGCGTGAGGATACGGAGCTGCGCCGTACCTTCGAGCTCTCCCCAGGGGGTGGGAAAGCGAAACGCGATTGGCCAAGGAGTTCCATCTGCATGCTCGAAGCGACTGCCGACGGCACCCGCTTTGGGGTTCTCATGCAGAAAGCGAACCAACGCGAGCACCGCGCCCGGATGCACGATGGTGTCGGGATTCAGGAAGTGAAACGCCGCCGGGCGATCGCCGCTGGCCAGCACGTGACGCATGCCCAGGTTGTTGCCCGCGCCGAAGCCACCGTTGGTGGGTGACAGCACGAGCTGCGCGAACTCCGCGAACTTGGCGATGCCCGCGCGCAGGCGCTCCGCGTCGCCCGAGTCGTTCTCGACCACCACGGCACGCAGCTGAATTGCCGGGTTCTTGCGCTCTTCCGCCAGCGATGCGAGCGCCTGCAGCGTGAGCTCGGCCGACTTGTAGTTGACGATGATGACGGCGACGCTGAACGGTTCAGTCATGGTGCGGATGGGTCCTTGGGCATGCGCTCGTCGAGAGGCTGATCAGCAACACTGGCTCCATTCTTGCGCGGCGTGATCTGGGCGGGCACGCCGGTCGCAAGCGCCCCAGCTGGGACATCCTTGAGCACCACGGCATTGGCGCCGATCGCCGCGCCGTCGCCGACGTTGACCTTGCCGATGATCACCGCGCCCGCGCCGACGTTGACGCCCTTGCCGAGCACGGGTGCCTCGGTGAGCTTCTTCATGTCGCGGATGCCGAGCGTGACGCCCTGACGGATGATGCAGTCGTCGCCGATCACCGTCTGTCCGTGCACCACGATGCCGTGCTGGTGCTCGAAGATCACGCGACGACCGATGGTGGCGCTGTAAGGCAGTTCGATGCCGTAGAAGTTACGCGCGAAGCGGTAGAGCGCGCGGTACAGCACGCTGAACGGCGCGCGCAGCACCTTGGGCTCGACGCTCATGCGCCAGACGCCGAAGCGATAAAACGCCACCGCCTGGAAGCCGGGTCGCGTGGCATCGCGGCCGTGGGCTTCGAAATCCTCGCGTATCAGCTCCCAGAGACCGGGTTTGTCAGCGCTCATGGAGCCGATGATATGGCGTTGCAAACCCGCGAAGTAAAGGCACTCTCGCGTCGGGAGAGGGAACCCCTACTGCGCACTTCGCCGCAGGAGGCTACAACCGGCGTGCTTGCCGTCGTCCCCCCAGAATTCAGGTCGCTTTGCGTGGCGTGACTGGATCGCCCCGCTCGCCTTGGCCGCCGCGTTGCGGCTGATCTTGATCCCACTCGTACCCGCCGTGCCCAGCTGGGACGGCGTGATCTACGTGCGCGCCGCCGAGCAGCTGGCGCAGGGCGAGGGCTACACGCAGCGCATCTTGCACGAGGCCAACTCGCCGCGCCCGACCGCGTTCTATCCGGTGGGCTTCCCGGCCGTGCTCGCGGGAGTTCGCCTGCTCGGAGGCGGCCTGCGCGCCGATCGTTGGCTGCAGGTGGTGGCCTCCAGCGCGCTGGTGCCCATCGTGTACCTGCTCGCGCGACGCACGCGTCATCGCCGCGCCGGACGCGCCGCCGCCTGGCTGTGCGCACTCTGGCCGGCAGGCATCTTTCTGTCTTCGACCTGGCTGGCGGAGCCCGTGTTCGCGCTCGGCGTGGGGCTCTCGCTGCTGCCGTACGCCTACGCGCGTCGACGCCAGCTCCCTTATGCGCTCGCGATCGCCGCGCTCGGGCTCGGCCTGACCGCGTACCTGCGCGCGAGCTCGCTGCCGATGATCGCGCTGATCGGCCTGGTAGCCGGCTATCGACCCAGGCTCGCGTTGCCGCAACGTGTGCTGCTCGCCGGCGCCACCGCGGCCGCGCTCACGCTGATCGCCGTGATCCCGCTCGCGCCCTGGGCCTATCGCAACTGGCGCCTGCTGGGTGCACCCGTGCTGGTGTCGACCAACGGCGGCGTGAACTTGTTGCTCGGCACGCGCGGGGAAGGCGGCTTCGTTTCGCTGTCTCCCACCGAGCCCTGCAAGAACGACCCGCTGCGCGAGGTCGAGCGCGACCGCTGCTACGCCAAGCGCGCACGTGAAGCGATCCTTGCCGAGCCCGTGGCGTGGGGCGCACGCGGCCTGATCAAGCTCGCGCACACCTTCGGCCACGAGTCGGCGATGGCGCAGTGCTTCGGCGAGGGGCTGACCGGGCTGAGCCCGGAGGCGCGCGCGGCGTGGCGGCTGTGGGCGCTGGGCCTGTGCCGCGTCGGTTACCTGCCCCTGCTGGCGGCTGCCATCGCGGGCGGCTGGCGCATCGCCAAGCGTGGCTCGCTACGCATGCGTGCCATCTTGTTTGCACCCCCGTTGGCGTTGGCTGCCCTCCATGTCGTGTACCTCGGTGGTGATCGCTATCACGCCGCGGTCGCGCCGATGCTGCTCGCGCTGGCCGGCATCGGCTGGGCCGATCGCCCACGCAAGGCTGACACTGCGTCTCAGATCGCCTCGCCGTCACGCGCCTGATTCCGCGCAGTTTCGCCTGGGCACGTGCGTTGCAGACTCGCAGCGCATGGGACAAGCACTCAATCCGAATCAACAAGCGCAACGCCAGTTCCGCGAGGTGCTCGAGAAGTTCGACACCGCGATGCTCGTCACGCACGCCAGCTCCGGCTCGGGCCATGCCCGACCGATGGCGGTCGCCGAGACCAGCGAGGACGGCAGCATCTGGTTCATCAGCCACGCCGATGCGCCCAAGATCGACGAGATCCAGCAGGACCGCGAGATCGTCGCGGTGTTCCAGCAGCCGCGCACGTACCTCTCCGTCAGCGGCCGCGCGGAGCTGCACAAGGATCGCGCGCGCATCGAGCGCGTCTGGAAGGACAGCTTCAAGACCTGGTTCGACAAGGGCAAAGACGACCCGAACATCGTGCTGATCCGACTCAACCCGAGCGCGGCCGAGTACTGGGACAACACCGGCGCCAAGGGCGTGCGCTTCGCGCTGCAGTACGCAGCTGCCTACGTGAAGGGCGAGACGCTCAAGGGTCCTGGCGACGTGGAGCAGCACGGCAAAGTTCAGCTGTAGCGTGCATCCCAAGCCGCGATGGGGCATCGTTTCGGTGCCCGTTCGCGGCTTTATCGCGTGGGGGATAGTCGAAGGAGCGTGAGGTGGACGCCCTACCGCCATTCTTTCACCAAAAAGTAGGCGAGCTGTTGGTGTGGCAGTGGCTCGGGATGTTCGTGTCGTTGGTCGCGGGTGTGGCCCTCGGTTTGGTGATCGCGTACGCGATTCGCCGCATCCTCGAGAGCCTGGTGCGACGCACCCCGGTGCCGTGGGACGATGCGATGGCGCGCTCCATCGACACGCCCACGCGCTGGGGCTCCGCGCTGCTGGTGTCGTACCTGTTCGTGCGCGAGCTGCGGCTGCCGCCCGACTGGATGGAGGGCTTCGGCCTGTTCACCCGCGCGTGCACCATCTCCGCGGTGGTGTGGGCCGTGATCCGCGCGCTCTACGCGGTGGCGCAGTCGGTGGCGGACGACTCGTTCGTGCGCGACACCGCCGATCCGCGCAGGCTCGCGCAGGCGCGCTCGATGCGCACCAAGATCATCGTCGCCACACGTGTGCTGAGCGCGCTCGTGTTCATCCTCGGCGCGGCCATGGTCGCGCTGCAGTTCGCGGTGGTGCGCTCGGTGGGCGTGTCGCTGCTGGCGTCGGCGGGCGTGGCGGGCGTCGCGCTCGGCTTCGCCGCCCAAAAGTCGCTGGGCGCGCTGCTGGCGGGCATTCAGATCTCGCTCAGCCAGCCCATCCGCATCGGCGACAGCGTCTTGCTGCAGGGGGAGTACGGCATCATCGAGGACATCAGCCTCACCTACGTGACGGTGAGGTTGTGGGACGAGCGACGCATGATCGTGCCCACGCCGCGCTTCCTGGAGGAGCCGTTCCAGAACTGGTCGCGCACCAACATCGGCCTCGTGGGCACGATCTTCCTGCGCGTCGACTTCACCTGCCCGATGTCCAAGCTACGCGCGGAGTTCGAGCGGCTGATGGACCACGAGCCGCTCTGGGACGGCCGCGTGAAGCACATGCAGGTGTTCGAGATGAACGAGCGCACGGTCGAGGTACGCCTGCTGGTCACCGCGCGCGATCCACCCACGCTGATGGACCTGCGCACGTCGGTGCGCGAGAAGCTGATCGACTGGCTCCAGCAGCTCGACGGTGGCCGTCACCTGCCGCGCTCGCGCGCCGAGCTGCACGACGTGCCGGCGCGCCTGCAAGAGGTCACGCAGAGCAACGGCCACTCGCGCCGAGCCTAGCTACGCCAGCTCGATGATCCGGTACGGCGCCTGATCCGGGAAGCTGCGCTTCAAGAGAGGCGCGGCGACGTTGTACACGGGGGCGCCCTTGCTGGTCTGGCCCTCCAGCTGGCCGCGGTGGGCGTGGCCGTGGAAGACCGCGCTCACCGGGTAGCGCAGCAGCGGCTCCTCCAGGCGGCTGCAGCCGAGGAATGCGTGGATCTCCACCGGCTCGCCCTCGACCGTGTCGCGCACGGGCGCGTAATGCAGCAGCACCACGCGGTGCTCGGTGCGCAGGCGCGCCAGCCCAGACTCCAGCTTGAGCGCCTCGTCGATGGCGTCCTGCACGAAGCGCTTGATGCTCGGCTCGCCCCAGTGGCCGAGCGTGCCGGTGCCGAAGCCTCCGGCGAAGCCCTTGGTGCCCACGAAACCCACGCCCAGGATCTCGGTGGTCTCGCCGTCGAGCACCTTGATGCCGCACTCGCGCAGGTGCGCCATCACCTCGTCGCCACGCCCCGACTCGTGGTCATGGTTGCCGAGCACCGCGAGCATCGGGATGCGCACGCCACTCAGCTCCTTGGCCAACACTTGAACCTCCTCGTGCAGGCCGTAGTCGGTGAGATCCCCGCACAGGAGCAGGATGTCGGCGCGGTCGTTCACGGTGTTGATCCAAGGACCAATCGTCCCCACTGAGGCTTTCGTGCAGTGCAGGTCGCCCACGGCGGCAATGCGGACTGGCTTCCTGACTACAGGTTCTGTCGGCATGCAAGGAAGGGCAGCAAGGAGCGTGCCTCTCCGGGCGCGGGCATGCGCCTTGCTTTGAACGCAAGGAATGCTCGAACCGCGGATCCAACAGTTCTACGCGCGCGTGATGACCACGCTCCACCAGGCGCAGTTCCCGTTCATGGTCGCCGGAGCCTACGCCCTGCGCCATCACACGGGCATCTCGCGGCAGA
>JBEVNG010000285.1:0-3821 GCA_040508235.1 Polyangiales bacterium
GCCGAACAGGTGCAGCAACAGCTCGCTACGCCCCGCCCCGACCAAGCCGCCGATGCCGAGCACCTCGCCGGAGCGCACCTCGAGATCGATCTCCGACAAGCGTGTCCCCACGCTCAGTCCCCGCACACGCAACGCGGCCTCGCCGAGCACCACCTCGCGCGGCGGGAACACGTTCTCGATGGGACGCCCGACCATGTGCCGCACCAGCTCGCCTTCCGTGCAGTCCCGCGCCGCCAGCGACGTGACGCTGCGGCCGTCACGCAGCACCGTGATCTGATCGGCGAGCGCGAACACCTCGCGCAGGCGATGCGACACGTACACAAGCGACACGCCAGCGCGGACCATGCCGCGCAGCACCTCGAACAGCGACGTCACCTCGCGCTCGCTCAGCGCCGCGGTCGGCTCGTCCAGGATCAACACGCGCGCCTTCTTGTGCAGCGCACGCGCGATCTCCACCAGCTGCGCCTCGCCCACGCCCAGGCTGCGAACCGGCGTACGGACATCGATCGCCGAGCCCAAGCGCCGCAGCACCTCCGCGCTCTCGCGCTCCATGCGCGCGCGATCGATCAAGCCCAGGCGCGTGGGCTCGTGGCCCAGGAATACGTTCTCGGCGGCGCTCAGCTCGGGCACCAGCGCCAGCTCTTGATGGATCACCACGATGCCCGCGTGCTCCGCGTCTCGGATCGACGCAAACCTCCGCGACGCGCCATCCACCAGCACGTCCCCCTCGTACTCGCGGTGGATGCCCGACAGCACCTTGATCAACGTGCTCTTGCCCGCGCCGTTCTCGCCGCACAGCGCATGCACCTGCCCCGGCTGCACCTCGAAGCTGACGTCGCGCAGCGCGTGATGCGCACCAAACCGCTTGCTCAGGTTGCGCGCCGCCAGCTTCACGGCCCGTACACCGCTTGCTCGCTCGCGAAGCCGTCGGCGATCACCGTCTCGCGCAGGTTCTCGCGCGTCACCACCGTCACGTCGAACAGCACCGCAGGCACCTTCCGCGCGCCGTTGTCGACCTCGTCACGCGCGACGATCGGCATGCCCGTGGCCAGCTTCACGGCCAGCTCGGCGCCCTTGCCCGCCAGCGTGCGCAGCGGCTTGTAGATCGTCATCGCCTGCACGCCGCGCGCGACACGCTGCAGCGCCACCAGGTCCGCGTCCTGCCCGGTGACCACCACCTTGCCGGTGAGGCCCTCCTCCTCCAGCGCCTGGATCGCCCCACCCGCGGTGCCATCGTTGGCGGCCAGCACCGCATCGAAGCCGTCGCCATGCTGCGTGATGGCGGCGTTCACGATCCGCTTGGCGGCCTCCGGCTTCCAGTCCTCGGCCCAGTCGTCGAACACGAGCTTCACCTCGCCGCGCTCGAGCAGCGGGCCGAGCACGCTGTCCTGGCCCTGCTTGAACTGGTGCACGTTGTAGTCCGTGCGCGCACCGAGCACGCGCACGATGCGCAGCGGCTTCTCACGCGTGTGGGGCAAGTGCTCCACCAGGTAGGCCGCTTGCTTGATGCCGACCCGCACGTTGTCGCAGGACACGAACAGGTCGACGTCCGCATCGCGGATCAGCCGGTCGTACGACAACACCGGCACCCCGCTCGCATGGGCCAGGCGCACCGCCTCGCCCATCGCGGCCCCGTCGTGCGCGACCACCACCAGCGCGTCGATGCCGCTGGTCAGCAGCGCCTTCACGTCGGCCACCTGCTTGACGTCGTCGCTGTTGGCGGACTGCACCACCACGTCCGCGCCCAGCTCGCCCGCGCGCTTCACGAAGGCGTCGCGGTCGCCTTGCCAGCGCGCCTCCTTGAGCGTGTCGAGCGACAGGCCAATGCGCGGTCGCGCCCGCTTTGCCTCGCCGGCAGGGGCACCCCCGCGCGCCAGCACGAGGCCCAGCGTCACGCTCAGGGCGAGCGAGCAGCACCAAGTAGCTCTTCAAAGGCATGCCGAGCGAGCTGGTTATGGCACGCTTCGTCCGACTTGCGTGCCCGCAACGGCCTCGCCTACCTATACTTCCCAACCATGCGCTTCGTTTCGACTGCCGTGCTGACCGGCGCGGTTCTCTCGCTCGGTGGCCTGTTGATCGCGCACGCCGAGCAGCCCAACCCGCCCAATCCGCCCGTGCCGGAGCCCACCACGCCCGCGCCCAGCGGCTCGGGCGCGGCCGCGCCCAGTCCCGTCGACGCCGGCGTGGCCGAGGGTGGGGTCGAGGTGCTCCCAGTCGCACCGCAAGACGCCGGGCAGCAGGCCGATGCGGGCGTGTACCGCCCGCTGCCCGCGAAGAGCGAGCGCGAGAAGGCCGCCTTCCTGCGTGGCCTGCTGGCCAAGATGACGCTCGAGGAGAAGGCCGGGCAGCTCACCCAGTGGGGCGCACAGCAGACGCCCACGGGCCCCAAGATGAAGACCGGCAGCGACGACGACATCCGCCGCGGCCGCGTGGGCTCGTTCATCGGTGCCTACGGCGCGGAGACCACCCGCCGGCTGCAGAAGATCGCGGTCGAGGGCTCGCGCCTGCACATCCCGCTGCTGTTCTCGTTCGACGTGGTGCACGGCTTCCGCACCACCTTCCCGGTGCCGCTGGCGGAGTCGTCCGCGTTCGATCCGGACCTCGCGCGACGCACCGCGCGTGCGGCCTCCGTCGAGGCCACCGCGGCGGGCCTGCACTGGACGTACTCGCCCATGGTCGACATCGGGCGCGACCCGCGCTGGGGCCGCGTGGTCGAGGGCGCGGGTGAAGATCCGTTCCTGGGCTCGGCGCTGGCCGCGGCGCGTGTGGAAGGCGTGCGCGGGCCCGCCACCGACACCACGCGCATGCTCGCGACGGTGAAGCACTTCGTCGCCTACGGCGCCGCCGAGGCCGGCCGCGACTACAACACGGTCGACGTCTCCGAGCGCGCGCTGCACGAGGTCTACCTGCCGCCGTTCCGCGCCGCCGTCGCTGCTGAAGTCGACGCGGTGATGCCCGCGTTCAACGAGATCGCCGGCACGCCCATGCACGCGCACCGTCCGCTGATCCGCGAGCTGTTGCGCGGCGTATGGGGCTTCAACGGCGTGGTGGTCAGCGACTACACCGGCGTGATGGAGCTGACGCGCCACGGCATCGCCGCCACGCCCGCCGAGGCGACCGAGCGCGCGATGGCGGCCACCGTCGACGTCGACATGATCGCGGACTTCTACCAGGAGCTGCCGAGCCTGGTGCGCAGCGGCAAGGTGCCCGAGCGCGACCTCGATGCCGCCGTGCTGCGCGTGCTGGAGGCCAAGCAGCGGCTCGGCCTGTTCGAGGATCCGTACCGCTACAGCGACGAAGCGCTGGAGCAGGCCAACATGATCACGCCGGCCACGCGCGCGCTCACCCGCGAGGCGGCGCAGAAGTCGATCGTGTTGTTGAAGAACCAGCACGAGCTGCTGCCGCTCAAGAAGGACCTCGGCTCGATCGCCGTGATCGGCGCGCTCGCGGAGGATCGTCAGTCCACGCTCGGCGCCTGGGCCGGCATCGGCAAGCCCAGCGACACGGTGACGGTGCTGGAGGGCATCCGCGCCGCGGTGTCGTCGGAGACCAACCTGGTCTACGCGCGCGGCGCCAGCTCGGACAGCGACAACACGCTCGGCTTCGCGGATGCGGAGCGCGCGGCGCAGCAGGCCGACGCGATCATCGTGGTGGTCGGCGAGCACGAGCTGATGAGCGGCGAGGCGCACAACCGCACCGCGATCACGCTGCCCGGCGCGCAGCTGGAGCTGCTCGCGCACCTGTACACGCTGAACAAGCCGCTGGTGATGGTGCTGATGAACGGCCGCGCGCTCGCGCTCGGCGACGCCGCCGGCTACGCG
>JBEVNG010000290.1:0-10953 GCA_040508235.1 Polyangiales bacterium
CAAGTGGAGCTGCAAGGCTGCAAGGCTGGTGCGGTTCGCGAGTCTTCCCTCGCCCAGCGCGAGGCCGGACGAGGGAAGACGGAAATAAATCAGGCAGCTCGCACGAAGGGGGGGACGGCCGAGCTGCCTGGGCAATCGCGGCGGAGGGGGGTCCGCCTGGGTCGATTGCGTGTGTGTCAGGCAGTATTGCTCGTTCCGTGCCAATCGCGTGACAACGAAAGCACTAGCGAAAATGGGTGGCCGCCCCCACCTCGACCTTCGATTGTGCAAAGGCGCATTTCATCCGCGCCGCCAGTGCTTACGCCGGAGCCTCAGAACAGGCCCTGCTGGCGCATCGGCATCGGCACCTTCAGGTGCTGGTACGCGCGCTCGGTGGCCACGCGTCCGCGTGCGGTCCGTGCGAGGAAGCCCTGCTGGATGAGGAAGGGCTCGTACACGTCCTCCAACGTGTCGCGGGGCTCGCTGAGCGCGGCGGCCAGCGTCTCGATGCCGACAGGGCCGCCCTTGTAGAAGTCGATGATGATGGTGAGGAAGCGGCGGTCCATCTCGTCGAGGCCCGCGCGGTCGACGTCGAGCCGATCGAGCGCGCGCTCCGCCACCGCGTGCGAGAGCCGACCGTCCCCGAGGACCTCGGCGAAGTCGCGCGCACGGCGCAGCAAGCGGTTGGCGATACGCGGTGTGCCGCGCGCGCGTTGTGCGATCTCGAACGCCGCGCGCTCCTCGATCTCGATCTCCAGCAAGCGCGCGCTGCGCAGCACGACCTCGGCGAGCTGCTCCGCCGGGTAGTAATCGAGGCGCGCCACGTAACCGAAGCGCGACAGCAGCGGCGCGGTGAGCAGACCCGTTCGCGTGGTGGCGGCGACCAAGGTGAACGGACGCAGCGGCAGCTGCAGCGTCTGCGCGTACGGCCCATCGCCGGTGACGACCTCGATCCGGAAGTCCTCGATCGCCGTGTACAGGCTCTCCTCGACGACCGGCTGCAGGCGATGGATCTCGTCGATGAACAGCACGTCGCGCGCGTTGAGCTTGGTGACCAGCGACGCGAGCTGGCCCTTGTGCTCGATGGCCGGGCCTGACGCGAGCACCAGCCCCACGCCGAGCTCTTCCGCCAGGATGTTGGCGAGCGTGGTCTTGCCGAGGCCCGGTGGCCCGCAGAACAGCACGTGATCGAGCGGCTCCTTGCGCGCGCGCGCCGCCTTCACGAACACCTTGAGGTTCTCTTTGATCTTGTCCTGCCCGACGAAGTCGTCGAAGCGGGAAGGGCGCAGCGTGAGGTCGAAGCGCTTGTCATCTTCGCCTGCGTCCGCCTCGATCACCTCGCGCGCACTCATGCCAGCACCGCGAGCGCTTCACGCAGCAGCACCTCGGTCTGCTTGCCCTCCGCGCCGGCGCCGATCTGCGCCACGGCCTGCTCGGCCTCACCCGGCTTGAAGCCCATCTGCATCAGCGCAGCGTGAACGGTGCCGAGCGCGCCGTCGAACGCCTGCGCCGGGCGTGGCTTGCTGATCACGCCGGTGCTGGGCCCCCCGCGCGCGAAGTCGAGCTTGTCCTTCAGCTCCAGCACCAGGCGGCTGACGAGCTTGGGCCCCACGCCGCTGACGCCCTTGAAGCGCGCCTTGTCCTGGCGCTGGATGGCCTCGGCCAGCTCCGATGCGCTCATGCTGCTCAGGATCGAGAGCGCGAGCTTGGGGCCGATGCCGCTGACGCCGGTCACCACGCGAAACGCCGCGCGATCGTTCAGCGTGGCGAAGCCGTACAGGATGAAGGCGTCCTCGCGTACGTGGGTATGCACGTGCAGCGTCACGGTCCCCGCGGGCAGCTTGCCCACGGTGCCGAGCGGCACCCAGACCTCGTAGCCGACGCCCTGCACGTCGATCACGACGCTGCCATCCACTGCCTGGTCCACGATGGTTCCGGTGAGGCGGCCGATCACCGCTGGAACGTATCACCGAGCTGAACGCACAACCAGTTTCCGCGGCGCTATAGTCGCGCACCCCATGCCCAAGCCGGTGCGCGTCTACAAGTACTACGACCTGATCATGGCCGGCTTCGTTTGCGTGCTGCTGTGCGCGAACCTGATCGGCGTCCAGAAGGTCACCCAGGTCCACGTGTTCGGCCTGGAGTTCACGTTCGGCGCCGGCAATTTGTTCTTCCCGCTCAGCTACCTGGCGGGCGACCTGCTGACCGAGGTCTACGGCTACGCGCGCTCGCGCAAGGTGGTGTGGGCCGGCTTCAGCGCGCTGTTCTTCGCGTCGTTCATGAGCTTCATCGTGGTCAGCATGCCACCCGCGCCGGGCTGGGATGGCCAGGCCGTGATCGAGGCGGCGTTCGGCAACACCTGGCGCATCGTGGCCGCCTCGCTGATCGGGTACTGCATCGGCGAGTTCATGAACTCGTTCACGCTCGCCAAGATCAAGCTGGCCACCAAGGGCGAGCACCTGTGGGTGCGCACCATCGGCTCCACGATCCTCGGCGAGGCCTGCGACACGCTGGTGTTCTATCCGCTCGCCTTTTACGGCGTCTGGCCGGATGACCTGCTGGCGACGGTCATGTTCCACAACTACCTGATCAAGGTGACGTGGGAGGTGATCGCCACGCCGCTGACCTATCGCATCGTCGGCGCGCTGAAGAAGGCCGAGGGCGAGGACTACTTCGACACCGACACCAACTTCACGCCGTTCTCGCTAGAGGCCTGAGCGTGCTGTTAGGATGCCGGCGTGGAGGGGAAGCACGCGCGTAGCGCCTCGGTCGGGCGTGCCCACGGACTGCTGGGCGCCCTGGCGCTCGCGCTCGCCGGCTGGTTCCCGGGCAACAACCCGGACACCTTCGGGCACCTCGCGCAGGGTCGACAGATCGCGGAGCTGCGCACCGTGCCGCAGCTCGATACCTGGTCGCTGCTGCCGGGGCCCGCGCGAGCCTGGCACAACTACGAGTGGCTGAGCGACCTCGGCACCTGGTGGCTGTACGACGAGTACGGCTACGTGATGGTCACGATCTTCAAGTGCGCCCTGCTCGTGATCACCGCGCTGTGCGCCAGCGAGCTGGCGTTCCGCTTGATCGGTCCGCGCGGCAGCGTGCTCACCAGCTGCGCGATCATCGCCAGCATCCCCGCCATCCGCAGCCGACTCAGCGATCGCCCGCACGTGCTGGGCTTGTGCCTCGCGGCCGCCTACCTGCTGCTGCTCAACTTGCTCTCGCGCAGCACGCATCGACGCACACGCATCGCGCTGGTCAGCGTGATCGGCGTGCTGCACGTGCTGTGGGTCAACGCGCATGGCAGCCACCTGCTGGGGCTCGGCATCGGCCTTTCGTTCCTCGCGCTCGGTGCGCCGGCGCTACGTCGCTGGTTCGCGTGCGTGGTCGGCGTGCAGCTGCTCGCGAGCTGCATCTCGCCGTACGGCCCCGCCATCTCCATCGACGCGATCGCGCACGTGTTCGACCCTCGCTATCGCAACCTGGTCAGCGAGTGGCAAGCGTGGCAGCCGCACGACCCGGCCTGGCTGCAGCTCGGTCCGGCGTTGCACGGCGCGCTGCTGGCGGTGATCGCGCCGCTGGCGTGGCGGCGCCCGCTGCTGCGTCCGATGTTGCCCATCGCGCTGGTGCTGGGCGCCGCGTGCTTCCGGTCGATCCGCTTCCTGGCCGAGTTCATGTTGTTGACGGCGCCGCTGCTCGGCGTCGGGCTCGCGCTGCTCACGCGTCGCCTGCGCGTGCCTTCGTTCACGATCGTCAGCGCGCTGCTGACGCTGGCGTTGTGTGTCGGGGTGCCTGTCGCCGCCCGGGACCTGCCGCCGTTCGCGATCTTCGGAGCGCGCATCTCCTACGCGGGCACCCCGCGTGCAGGCACCGCGCTGCTGGAGCGGCACGGTCGCTCGCCGCGCGTGTTCGCGGCGATGCAGGACTCATGGTTCACGATGTTCGCGGCGCCCAACAGCCGGCTGGTGTTCGATGGCCGCGTGCCGTTCTACGGCCCCGACTGGGTGCAGCGCGTGATGAACGCGTTCCACGGCCAGACCGAGTTCGACACGCTGACGCGCGAGCTCGACGTCAACACCGTGATCGCGAGCCACGCCGCGGCGGGCGAGCAGTCGGTGTCCACGTTCGTGGCGCCGCGGCCGGGCTGGTCGCTGGTGATGATCGAGGATCTGCACGCGACCTACGTGCGCCACGACGCGCTCGACCCCAAGGGCGCCGGCCTGTATCCACCGCTGCGCGCGCTGCAGCCCAGCTACGCGCTGAGCTGGATCCTCGACGCCGACCCCGTGCAGCAGAGCCGCATGCGCGAGGAGCTCGCGCGCCTGGCGCAGTCCGAGGGCACCAGTGCCTACCGCGCCTGGGTGCTCGGTGCGCTGACCCTCGCGCCGCTCAAGCGTGGCCACGGCAGCGACGGCTTCCGCTGGCCGCGCGACGTGAACGACTGGAAGCTCTACCGCGAGGGCTACTCGCTAATCACACGCGCCGCCGAGCAGGTGCGCGACGTGCCGGTGGTGTCGGCGCTGCATGCGTCGCTGGCGGCCGCGTTCTGCGACTTCCACAGCGCCGAGACGTCACTCTCCAAGGCGATGGCCGACGGTGCCAGCCGGGAACCCTTGCTCGCCTCGCAGGAGCTCGCCCTCCGACGCGGTCGGGTCGAGGAAGTACGTCGCGTGGTCGAAGCGGCGCGCGCCCTGCCACAGGGCCAGCGTGATCCCTGGCTGGCCGAGCTCCACGCGGGGCTCGCGAAGCCGCCGATCTGTCCGCACCCGTGACTCGGCGACCCAGGCCGCGATCCACATCGAGCCGAGCAGCACCAGCGTGCCCTGCCAGGGGTCGTCCTCCGGCACCAGGCCGAGCACCACGTGCGCCATCACCACGTGCACACAGAACACCAGCAGCGAGTGGCGCCCGATCATCGCCAGCGGACCGAACCGAAACAGCTCGGGCCAGCGCCGCACGGTGAGGAAGATGAACCACAGCAGCAGGCCGACGTTGAGCAGCCGCAGCGGCGACAGGTTGGGCTTGTCGATCCACGCCAGCTCCAGCTGATACGGCACCAGCTCGTGGCGCAGGCACCACAACACGATCGCAGCGAAGCTCGCCAGCGAAGCCAGCTTCCACGACGCGCGATGGAAGCGCGCCGAGCCGTCCGCGAAGCACACGCCCACCACGAACAGCAGCTGCCAGGCGCCGAAGTCGAACGCGCCCGTGACCAGCAAGCCGTCGACGATCGGCGCGTCGAAACTGTACGTGAAGGCCCACCACAACAGCGAGATGCTCAGCACGCGGTCCGCGTGGCCGCGCTCCAGCTGCTTCAGCACCACCGGCAGCATCATGATCAGCCCGCAGTACATGGGCAGGATGTCGAGCAGCCCGGGCTGAAACACGAACGCGAAGCCCGCAGTCAGCGAGGCGGCGGGGCGCGCGAGGAAGTGCAAGGGCGCGCCGAACGGCGGGTTGCCCTTCCACAGGAAGTAGAGCCACGTCCACGCGAAGACGCCGAACATGGTCAGGCAGTGCGCGCGCCACAGCTTGACCACGCGCTTCCACGCCGCGTCGAAGCCGCGACCTCGGTACGCGCGGCCCGCCATGAAGCCGGACATCAGCACGAAGCCCTCCGCGGAGCTGGCGAACCCGAAGGGCTGGTCCGTGATCACCCGCAAGGCCGAGGGGATATGGTTGACCGCCATCACCAGGAGCAGCGCGCCGCGCAGCGTGTCGACGGTCAAGTTGCGCGACGACATGCGACTGCCACAGCAGTCCTCATGCCAGCAGTATATGCGTGGAATCGTGGTTGTTTGCGCTCGGACCGTGGCGGGCGCACCGCCTCATGTAGCAAATAGGGGCCGCGTTCAGCGAGCCCCACGCCGCAGCAGCACGGTCGGGATCGTCTTGAGCAGGATCTGCACGTCGAACCAGAGGTTCCAGTCATCGACGTACTTCAGGTCGAGCAACATCCAGCTCTCGAAGTCGACGTCGCTGCGGCCGCTGACCTGCCACAGGCCGGTGATGCCAGGCTTCATCGACAAGCGGCGGCGCTGCCAGCCCTTGATCTGCTCGTGCTCGCGCACCGGCAGCGGGCGTGGTCCGACCAGGCTCATGGTGCCGAGCAACACGTTGAACAGCTGCGGCAGCTCGTCGAGGCTGGTGCGGCGCAGGAAGTGACCGAGCGGCGTGATGCGCGGATCCGTGCGCGCCTTGAACACCGGGCCGCCGACCTCGTTGAGCTGCTGCACCTCGGCGCGCGCGGCCTCGGCATCCGTGCGCATGGTGCGGAACTTGAACATCTGGAACGGCCGGCCGTACAGGCCCGCGCGCTGCTGCATGAACATCACGGGTCGACCCATGGTGAGCACGATCCCCAGCGCGACCAGGGCCATCACCGGCAGCGCGACCAACAACAACAGCAGCGCGGCAAGCGGATCGAGCCCGTGCTTGATCGCCAGCGCCTCGGGTCGCTTGGGCGCGACGTCGAAGCTGATCACGCAGTGGTCGTAAAGCTCGCCGATGCGCGGCGCCGCGCGCGAGAGCTGCTTGAGGTCGACCAGGAAGCTGGCCGGGATGCCGAGCGCCTCGCACAGCGCGAGCTCGTTGGGCACGGACTCCGGACGCTGGTACGGCGGCAGGAACACGACCTGGTGCACGGCCTGCTCCTCGAGGATGCGCTCGAGCTCCGACAAGTCACCCAGGGGCTCAAGCGCCAGGTTGCTCGGCGGCAACGAGAGACCGTCCGCCTGCTCGGAGCCGCACACGTAGCCGAGCACCTCCGGCCGCGGCTCGCTCACCAGCGCCGACTCCAGCAGCGCGTGCATGCGTCGACTCGGCTGCCCGATCAACAACAACCGTGGCCGCGCGTGGGCCGCGTACTGGTAGCGTGCGTAGGTCGCGCACAGCGAACGCTGCACGTACATCAACGCGAAGCTGCTGAGCAGGAACAGGGCGACCAGGCTGCGGTTCACAATCGTCTGCGTCAGGAACTGCAGCAGCGCGAGCGCCAGCAAGCCAGCGAGGTTGAGCTTCACCAGCTTGGCCAACAGCGCCGACTGCGCGAGCGGCTTCACGAAGCTCTCGTGCAGGCGCAGCACCACGATCAACGACAGCCACAGCGGCAACACCAGGTAGACCAGCAGCGCGTGCTCGGAGAAGTGCGCGGCTTGCTTGAGCCCGGGCACGTGGTCCATCAAGTAAGGGCGCACCCACGCCGCGGTCATCATCGCGAGCACCAACGTGACCGCGTCGATCGCGAGCTGGAGCTTGCGCAGCGCGGGCGCGCGCGTGCCTGCGTACACACGCGGGCGCTCGTCCGCGCGCGTGGCGACCCGCATGGCTGCCCCGAGCGCATCCCCTGTGTTGCGCATCGATCACGAGTACCACGGCTCGCCGGCCGCCTTCAATTCTGCCCGGGGTGCGTGGGGCGCGCTCAATGCACTACATGAACAAACTGGGATCGCGGCGCGCGCGTTCGCTATCCTCGCTGGCGATGCCCACCGTGAACGCAGCTCGATGAAGGGGCTGGCGAGGGACACGGTGATCGTGTTCGCCGAGCGCGTGGTGCGCCTGCTGACCGGCGTGCTGGTCGCCATGTACCTCGCGCGTGCGCTCGGGCCGAGCCGCTACGGGGTGTACAGCTACGCCGTCTCGATGGTGACCTTGTGCTCGTTCCTGGCGCAGGCCGGGCTGGAGCCGATCCTGGTGCGCGAGCTGGTGCGTCAGAAGGAGGCTCTAACCACGCTGCGCGCGGCGCTGCTCTTGCGGCTCGGAGGTGGCGTGGCGGCCGCGCTCGGGTCGCTGCTGCTCGCCCGGCTGACGTCGACGCGCGAGCTGCCGGTGACGGGGCTGGTCGCCGTGATGGCGCTGGTGAGCGTGCTGCAAGCGAGCCACGTGCTCGATGCCTGGCTGCTCTCGCGGCAGGCGTTTCGCGCCAGCTCCACCGTCAAGACGATCGCGATCGTGGCGGCGGGCCTCGCGCGCATCGCGGCGGTGACGTCATCGACGCCGCTGCTGGCGCTGGCGCTGGTCGCCGTCGGCGAGGCGGCTTTGACCGGCTGGCTGCTGTGGATAGCCGCGCGTGGGCTGCGAATCGTCGCCATACCGGAGCGTGCGGTGCTGACCAGGCTGTGGGCGAGCGCCCGGCCGATGCTGCTGTCGAGCTTCGCGATCGTGATCTACTCGCGCGCGGACGTGGTACTGCTCGGGCAGCTGACGAGCCCGGAGGAGGTGGGTATGTATGCCGCCGCCAGCCAGCTGTCCGAGGCGTTCTACCTGGTGCCGATCGCGCTGATGCAGGCGGCCACGCCGCGCCTGACGCAGCTCCATGAACAGGACGACGCCGCGTTTCGTGCGGCCTGCATCAAGCTGGTGCGCCTGTGCTCGTTGCTCGGCCTGGCGGTCGCGGTCGCGGTCACTCTGCTGGCGCCGATCATGGTGACGCTGATCTACGGCGCGCGCTTCGCCGGTACGCCATCGATGCTGGCGGTGCATGTGTGGTCCACCTGGATGGTGTTCGTCAGCGTGGCCACCGAGCCCTGGTACATCCATCGCCAGCTCCAGCACCGCTACGTGCGCAAGACGCTGCTGGCCGCGCTCGCCAACGTGGCGCTGAACGTGCTGCTGATCCCACGCTACGGCGGGGTTGGCGCGGCGGTGGCAACCGTGGTGTCCTACGCGTTGAGCGCGTTCGCGTGCAACGTGTTGTGGGCGGACACGCGCGACCTGTTCTGGCTCCAGCTGCGAGCGATGGTGCCGATCATGAAACCCGTGGCGTCATGAACACAGAATCCGCGTACGGCGAGACCGAGGCCCGCAGCTACGACGACGACCGCCGCGTCGAGCGCCACTGGGAGCGCGAGCACGACTACGTGCGCGTGCTGCTCGGCCATACCGCGCCCGCGCGCCTGCTCGATGCGCCAGTGGGCACCGGGCGCTTCTTTCCGCTCTACGCGCGCATCCGAACCGTCGCGGGGATCGATCTCTCGGAGTCGATGCTGGCACAGAGCCGGCGACGCGCAGGGACGAGCGAGCTGTCCAGGCTTTTGCTCGCGCGAGGCTCGGTCACGCAGCTGCCTTTCGCCGACGGCGCATTCGAGCTCACGCTGTGCTGTCGCTTGCTGCACCTGCTGCCGCCGGAGCTGCTGGCGCCGGCCTTTCGCGAGCTGGCGCGTGTCACCGCCGGTCGCGTGTGCGTGCAGGCGTACGTGCGCGGCTCGCTCTGGCTGCGCGCGCGCGGGCGAATGCAGCGCGAGCTCGGGCGCTTCGACGGCGCACGCAAGCGCGAGCAGCCATGGGCGCACATCCAGGCCTACTCGCACAGCGAAGCTTCGTTCCACCAGGCAGCAGTCGCAGCCGGACTGCGCTTGCTGCAGGCAACCGAGCTCGACCGGTACTACGGCACGCGCGTCGTGATGTTCCTGTGGCAGACGTCGTGAGCTCCCTGCTCGGAGCGGGCTTCCGCCTGCTGTCGGCGCGACATACGGTGTCGATCCGCGATTGCGTGCACTACTGCGGCTTTCGCTAAGGCCGCGGCGAGCTGAATCCCTACGAGCAGTACGCGCGCGAGTTGGCCCAGGGCGAACCCGAGCGCGCTCGCGCCGCGTTCCTCGACTTCCTGCGGCACTATCGCCCGCGCACGTTCGGCGAGGCGTTAGGCGTACGGCTGAGCCGCGACTATCCGCTCTGGCAATTTCCGTGGAAGTGGCCGCTGAGGGCACCTCACGCGTGGATCGAGCAGCCCGAGCAGGTGGTCGACGTGATGACGCACTTCAGCCCGCACGGCATCGCGCGAAGCTGCGTCGAGCGCGAGTACGCGTGGCACCAGCATGCCCACGAGCGCATGCGCGACGTGGGGTACCGGCCGAGCTTCACGTCCTACGCGCGTGCGATCATCTTGCGGAGCCAACAACGCAGCGCATACCTGCTCACTGACGGCAACCACCGCGCCAGTGCGTTGAGCGCGCTGGGGGTCACGTCGTTGGCCGTGGTTGCCCTGCGCGGTCGCACCGTGCACCGCGACCAGGTGGAGCGCTGGCCCCTGGTGCGGCTCGGACGTATGCGCGCGGACGACGCGCTGGCGATCTTCGACGCCTATCATCACGGCAATCAGGCACCCGCGCGCAGCGAGCCCGCTCCGTTGGTCTAGAGCGTGCGCTCCATGTAGCGACCGAGGGCGAGGTTCTTGAGCAGCTTGAGGCGATCACGCAGCGACGTCTGGGGCAACGTCGGCATCGCCATGCCGTGGGCGTGCAGCGTCTCGCTCGCGCCGCGCAGCGCCTGCATGTAGCTGTCGTAGAGCCGCGCGCCGCCCCCGATGCGGTAGCCGTTGTAGAGCTGCACGCGCGTGGGCGCCGTGATGCGCAGGCCATGGAAGTGATAGAAGGTGGGCGCCTCTGCCCCGATCAGCCGGCGCACGTTCCAGGGGCCGAGCGTTTCGTGCACCTGCTCCAAGATGTGCACTTGCTCGGCGAACAGCGTGGGCCACGCGTCGAGGTACTTCTGGTCTCCGTACTTGCCGTCCTCGTGACGGTGAAAACACCACTCCAGGCAGCGCTGTTGCCACCATGAGGTCACCGCGCGGCCGGCCTCGGTGTTGCGCACGGTCAGGAATTGCACGCAGAAGCGACCAACCTTGGCGCTCTGATCGTACTCGGGCGCGTAGGCGTGCTCGGTGATCAGCACGTGCTTGCCGCTGCGGTCGAGCTCCTCCAGCAAGCGGGTCGGGTCGCGATAGAAGTACAGGTCCGCGTCGAGGTAGGTCACGCGCGTCGCGCTGCCCGCGCGCGCGAACACCGCGTCGAAGACGAACGGCGTCAACGTCCAGCAGTACTCGCCGCGACCACGGCCGGGCTTGACCGACAGCAGCGCTTCGTTCTCCACCTCGCGCAGTGGCAATAAGTGCACGTGCGCGAGCGCGAGCTGCCGGAGCTGCCCCTCGACTTGCTCGTCCATGCACAAGATCCACAGCTCCGCGTGCGGCGCGTGCCGGCG
>JBEVNG010000323.1:0-10297 GCA_040508235.1 Polyangiales bacterium
AACATGTGGTGCCAATCCTCCCCCGGCGTAAGCCGGCGCCCCGCTTCCGACGGTACGAGACCGCACCTGCGAAGCGTTCCGTAGCGTGGAGAACCCCGAAAAGTTCTCCAAGTCAGCACGGCAGGATCCCGTCAGGATTCGGACCAGTCCGGGGCTCTCGCCCATCCGCCGGCTCTCTCAATCTGAATATAAAGCAAGTGATCGCGGCGTCCATAGTTAGAAGCCGACTCCACGTGAGAGAACACGAAGTGGAAGGCTTCGTGTCACTCCTACGTTGACTTCATTCCGCGGCGCCCCCGCCAAGCGGCGATCTGGCTCACGCGATCGTCACTTCGCGCGCGCGTCGGAACACAGCCTTCATCGCGTCGAAACAGCGAGCAGCTGCGTCATCGCGCGCGACGCGCTCAGTTGCGACCGCTGGGCGGCAGCTCGCCGACCGCGATGCGCGCGGTGCGCAGCGCGAGATCGTAAGCGCGCTGTGCGCGTGCGTCATGACGCGGGTCGACGACGCCCCACTGCACCATGCGCTCCAGCGCGCCCTTGTGCGTGTCGAGCGTGGCCAGCGTGCGCTCGTTACAGACGAAGCTCGGCACCGCCGACTGGAAGTGCTTGGCGCCGAGCACGCGTGCACAGCGCGTCAGCGCCAGGTCGGCCGTCGCCAGCGCGTCCAGCAGGCGACCGCTGTGCTCGTAGGCGCGCGCGAGCTGATGCGCGACCGCCGGCTCCTCGAGCACCACCGCGTCCGCCGCGCGGATGGCCGTGATGGCGAGCAGCGGAAAGCCCTGCGCGAGGTAGCGCTCGCTGAGCGCGGTCAGCACGCGCGCATCACCCGGATGGCGCGCGGCCTCGTCCTCGAGCGCGCCGAGGCCGGCAAGCTCGTGGTGCTCGTCTATCGGCGCCGGCATCTGAGCCGTGAGGCCCAGCCATACCAGCGCGAGAAACGCCATCAGCACCAAGTTGACCCGAATCTCCACCCAACCTCCAGGCATCCCAGAACGGGACCAGCCTCGCGAGCTCGCGAACGAGCATAGCGATCTGTCGCGGTGAGGGGAACAGCGGTGTGCGTGCGACCCACTACAGATACGACGTAGCAGCGCACGGAAACTGGAAAAACTCGGCGCTGGCGGACTGCTACGCGCGCGTAGTTCAACGCGGTAAACGAAACAGGCGCGAGGGTCACTCGCGCCTGTTCTGCTGCGTTGTGCGCAGCGGGTGGTCAGTGGCGTGAAGCCGCGCTCAAGCTGCGGTCTTGCCGCGCTTCTTGGGGGCGGACGTCTTGGGCAGGAGCGCGTCGGCGAGCTCGGCCGCGCGGTCGGTGCTCTCCCACGAGAAGGTCTTCTCCGTACGACCGAAGTGGCCGTAGGCCGCGGTGGGACGGTAGATCGGACGCAGCAACTTGAGCTCGTCGATCAGCGCCGCCGGGCGGAAGTCGAACAGCGACTCGACGACCTTGCCGATCTTCGCGTCGTCGACGACGCCGGTGCCGAACGTCGTCACGTACACGCCCACGGGCTTCGCGACGCCGATCGCGTACGCGACCTGGACCTCGGCCTTGGTCGCGAGCTTGGCGGCGACGATGTTCTTGGCGACGTAGCGCGCGTAGTAGCAGGCGCTGCGGTCGACCTTGGACGGGTCCTTGCCGCTGAACGCGCCGCCGCCGTGACGGCCTGCGCCGCCGTAGCTGTCGACGATGATCTTGCGACCGGTGAGGCCGCAATCCGCGAACGGACCACCGAGCACGAAGCGGCCGGTCGGGTTGATCCAGAACTTGGTCTTCTTGTCGATCAAGCGCTCGGGAATGACCTTCTTGACGACCTCTTCGATCACCTGGTCCTTGAGCGTCTTGTGCTTCACGTCTTCCGAGTGCTGCGACGACACGACCACCGCGTCGATGCGCGCGGGCTTGCCGTTCTCGTCGTACTCGACCGTGACCTGCGTCTTGCCATCCGGGCGCAGGTACGGGAGCAGGCCCTTCTTGCGCACCTCGGTGAGCTTCTTGGCGAGCTTGTGTGCGTAGCTGATCGGCGCCGGCATCAGCTCGGGCGTCTCATCGACCGCGAAGCCGAACATCAGGCCCTGATCGCCCGCGCCCTGCTCCTTGTAGAGGCCTTCGCCCTCGGTCACGCCCTGCGCGATGTCCGGCGACTGCTCTTCGAGCGCGGTAAGGATGCCGCAGCTCGTGGCGTCGAAGCCCATCTCGGAGCTGACGTACCCGATGTCGCGGATCGTGGCGCGCACGATCTCGGCATAGTTCACCTTCGCCTTGGTCGTGATCTCGCCGGCGAGCACGACGAAGCCCGTCTTCACGAGCGTCTCGCACGCCACGCGCGAACGGGGGTCTTGCGCCAACAACGCGTCGAGCACGGCGTCGCTGATGTTGTCGCAGATTTTGTCCGGGTGACCCTCGGTCACCGACTCAGAGGTAAACAGGTAGCCCATAGATGTCCATGCTTTTAGACGCATGGAGGCATACGGTCAATGCTTCCCCCGAGCCTTTTTTTCCAGGCCCTCAGCCCGGAACCGCACGCTGCGCCGGGAGCGTGCCCCAGCGCATGATCGTGTCGGTGAGATAGGCGTCGTCCTGCTCGGGATGGTCGACGTTGTAGTGCAGGCCGCGGCTCTCGCGGCGGAACGCGGCGCTGGTGATGATCAGCTCCGCGACGTCGACGATGTTGCGCAGCTCCAGCAGGTCCGACGTCACCAAGTGGCGGAAGTAGTACTCGCGCACCTCTTCCTTCAGCAGCGCGATGCGTCGCGACGCGCGCACGAGGCGTCGATCGGAGCGAACGATGCCGACGTAGTTCCACATGCAGCGGCGCAACTCCTCCCAGTCATTGCTGACCACGACGACCTCTTCGCTCGCGACCGCGCCACCGGAGTCCCAGCTGGGGGGATCGGGCAGCCTGTCGTTGGAGGTGTTGCGCGTCACCGCCATCGCCGCGCGATGTCCGAACACGAGGCCTTCCAGGAGCGAGTTGGAGGCCAGGCGGTTGGCGCCGTGCAGGCCGGTCGAGGCGCACTCGCCGATGGCCCACAGTCCGGGCAGGGTGCTGTGGCCGTCGCGGTCGACCACGACGCCTCCGCACATGTAGTGCGCCGCCGGCACCACCGGGATTGGCTCACTGGTCAGGTCGATGCCCAGCGCTTTGCAGCGGGCGTAGATGTTGGGGAAGCGCTCGCGCAGGAAGTCCGCCTTGTGCGCGGTCATGTCGAGCAGCACCGACTCGGCGCCCGTGCGCTTCATCTCGAAGTCGATCGAGCGCGAGACCACGTCGCGCGGGGCGAGGTCCTTCATGGGGTGGTGACGCTCCATGAAGGGCGTGCCGTCGGGCAGCCGCAGCACGCCGCCCTCCCCGCGCAGCGCCTCGCTGATCAGGAAGTTCTTGGCCTGCGGGTGGTAGAGCGCCGTGGGGTGGAACTGAAAGAACTCCATGTTGGAGATCTCGGCGCCCGCCCGGTACGCCATCGCCACGCCATCGCCGGTGGCCACGTCCGGATTGGACGTATAGAGGTAGACCTTGCCCGCGCCGCCGGTGGCGAGGATGGTCGCGCGCGCCACGATCGAGATCACGGTGTGCGTGCGGTTATCGAGCGCGTAGGCGCCGACGATGCGCCGCGGCCCGCCCATCCGCGCCAGGTCGATCAGGTCGATCGCCATGTGGTGCTCGCGCACGTCGATGTTGGGCTCGGCATGCACCGCCGCCAACAGCGCGCGCTGGACCTCGGAGCCGGTGATGTCGCCCGCGTGCACCACACGCCGCTTGCCATGGCCACCCTCACGGGCGAGGTCGAGCGCGGGCAGCGCACCGTGGGGCGTGGAGACGTCGCCGGCGCTGAAGTGCGCGCCCAGCTGAGCCAGCACCTCGATGCGCTCGGGCGCATTCTCGACCACCATCTCCACGATCGCGCGGTGCGACAGGCCGCCGCCCGTGTTCAGGGTGTCGGCCGTGTGCTCGCCGAAGGTGTCGTCCGGCGCCAGGACGGCGGCGATGCCTCCCTGCGCCCAGGCTGTGGCGGCCTCCGACTCGGTGCGCTTGGTGAGCACCGTGACGCGACCCTTCCGGGCCGCCTCCAGCGCGAAGGTGAGGCCGGCGATGCCGCTGCCGATGACCAGATAGTCCGTGTCGATACGCATGCGTCACACTCGTGGCAAGAATGGGACTGTAGTGCGGGGTCGCGCGGTTGACGAGTGGGGCCGATGGGCCTGGCTTGCCGCGGCCCGCGAGCGCGGAATACGATCGGAGAGCGATGAGGGCGTTGTCGAACAGGCGGGCGGTAGGGCTGGCACCCGCCTTGGCCTTGGCACTCGCCTGCTTCAGCCCCGCGCGCGCCGACTTCTACGAGTACGTCGATGCGGATGGGGTCTCGCATTACACGAACGTGCCGCAGCGTGGCCAGAGCTGGCGCCGCATCGTGTTCGAGGGCCGCCGCTCGCGGAAGCTGAAGACCCCGGCCACGCAGCGCGACCGCTCCCCCGAGCGCTACACCCGCTACGACCAGCACCTGCAGGAGGCCGCGCACCTGTACCAGCTGCCGGTCGCGCTGCTGCGCGCGGTCACGCACATCGAGAGCGACTTCGACCCGAATGTGGTCTCGGAGGACGGTGCGTCCGGGCTGATGCAGCTGATGCCGAGCACGGCCCTGCGCATGGGCCTGGCCGAGCAGGAGTGGTTCGACCCGCGGCTGAACATCCTGGCCGGGGCGCGCTTCCTGCGTGTGCTCGCCAACCGCTACAAGGGCGACCTGGTGCTGACGGTGGCGAGCTACAACGCCGGCCCCGGCGCGGTGGACCGCTACGGCGGCGTGCCGCCCTTCCGCGAGACGCGCCGCTACGTGCATCGCGTGCTCGAGCGCTACTACAGCTACCGCGCCGCCGAGAGCGGTTGAAGGGCTCCAAAGATCGTCCGCGCGCGTTTCCAAACGCGCCCTGGACGCTCTCGAACGTCGGCGCGACGAAAAAAGTTGGCGCGCTCAGTCGGGCCCGCCGCGCATGCCGCCGGCGAACCAGAGCGTGACGAGCCAGCTGTCCTCGCCTTCACGATCCGCCACGTTTTCCGCGCTAACTCGCTCGATCGTCTTGCCCGCGGGGATCGCTTCGGAGGCGATCTCGATCGCCTCCTCACGCGTCTTCGCGCTCACGAGCGCTTGGTATCGGAGCTGTTCTGCCATCGCGCTCCACTCTACTGTGTTGACAGACGCAGCAGCTGAATACGACATTACTCGCGCGTCTCAGCTCGATAAGTTTTGCGTGTGAAACTGCCTGCTCGATCGAAGAGCGCAGCGCCCCTCGCGAGAGAGCGGAACACGAGTCGAGGCGACGCTCCGGAGGAGAACATGGCCGCGAAGAAGAAGAAGGCTGCGAAGAAGAAGGCACCTGCCAAGAAGGCGCCTGCCAAGAAGAGCGCCAAGAAGGCGCCCGCAAAGAAGGCAGCCAAAAAGGCAGCCAAGAAGAAGACGGCTGGCAAGAAGGCCGCCCCCGCCAAGAAGGCGCCCGCCAAGAAGGCAGCCAAGAAGGCACCCGCCAAGAAGAAGGCGACCAAGAAGAAGGCAGCCAAGAAGCGCGCGCCCAAGGTCACGCCGGCAGCCGCCGCGCTCGAGTCGCTCCCCACGGCGGAGCCGACCTCGGACGACGACTACTCGTCCGACGCCTTCGGTTCCTGAACCGCTCGGGCCCCCCGGCCACTCACACGTCGCTCCACTGCTCCCGGCAGCTCCTCACGGGGCTCGTCGGGTGAGCGTGTTCGGAGCTCAGCCGAGCTCGCCCGCCTTGGCGCGCGCGAGCCACGGCCGCACCTCTTCCTCGATCGCCTTCAGTGCCTTCGAGCGGAAGAGCTGGAGCGGCAGCGGCACCTTCATGTCCATGCCGATCTCGCGCGGCAGCAGCACCAGCTGCCCGGTCAGGCTGACACCCTTGACCTTGAAGCGGACCTCGACCTTGTCGTCGCCCACCCAGCTGGCGGTCGCGTTGTAGTCGGCGAACCGCTGCACGTAGGCCTCGGCGAACTTCTTCACCGCCAGCCGCAGCTGCTCCGGCGTGAGGTCGTGCGGAATACTCCCCTTCATGGCGCCGATGCTAGCACCGCGCGGGCTGGGGTCAGCGCGCCTGGTAGAGCGAGAGCAACCCTACGTACAAGAACCCCACCATGAACAACACCAGGAAGGGGATGCTCGTCCACGCCCCGGTGTAGGCGGCCATTCCGATGGTGAACACGAAGTAGAGGCCGAACAGCACCTCGACCACGGTGGCGATGTTCTTGGTGGCCTTGTACTTGCGCTTCTTCCAGCTCTCGTCGCGGCTGGTGATGCCGTGCTTGGCGGTGCGCACGAACTCGGCGTCGCGGGTGAACAGGCCCTCCAGCACGGCGTGGGCGTTGTTGATGCTGAGGCCGATGCCGAGGGCCATCATCAGGGGCAGGCGCTTGGCCGCGTCCCACACGTTCCGGTACAGGAAGTGGTGGGTGCTCAGGTAGAACAGGATGATCGACCCGCTGGTGGCCAGGAACAGCGGCACGTCGAGCAGCAGCAGCTTGGGGTTGTCGATCTTGTGGCGCAGCAGCATGTTCGGCAGCTGCAGCACCGCCAGCGCGACCAGGAACAGGTACGCGAAGTTGTTGGTGAGGTGGAAGACCGCCTCCATCTTCACGCGGAACGGGAGCTTGGCCCGCCACACCATGGGCAGGATCTTCTTGGTGGTCTGCGCCGAGCCCTTGGCCCAGCGGAACTGCTGCCCCTTGAAGCTGTTCATCTCGCAGGGGACCTCGGCCGGCGCGGTCGCGTCCGGCACGTAGACGAACTTCCAGCCGCGGATCTGCGCGCGGAAGGACAGGTCCATGTCCTCGGTGATGGTGTCGTGCTGCCAGCCGCCGGCGTCGATGATCGCCGTCTTGCGCCAGATGCCCGCGGTGCCGTTGAAGTTGAAGAAGCGGCCCGAGCGGTTGCGCGCGATGTGCTCGATCACGAAGTGGCCGTCGAGCATCAGCGCCTGGGCGCGCGTGAGCATCGAGTAGTCGCGGTTGAGGTGCTCCCAGCGCGCCTGGACCATGCCGACCTTCGGGTCCGTGAAGTGGCCGATCAGGCGCTTGAGGATGCCGGTGGTGGGCACGAAGTCCGCGTCGAACACCATCAGGTAGTCGCCCTTGGCGATCTTCATGCCCTGCTCGAGCGCGCCCGCCTTGAAGCCGGTGCGGTCGGTGCGGTGCAGGTGCGTGATCTCGAAGCCCCGCGCGCGCAGCTCGGCGACCTTGCGGGCCACGATCTCGACCGTCTCGTCGGTCGAGTCGTCGAGCACCTGCAGCTCCAGCTTGTCCTGCGGGTAGTCGAGCAGCGCGATGCTATCGAGCAGCCGCTCGGCCACGTAGAGCTCGTTGTACATGGGCAGCTGCACCGTCACGAACGGCAGCTCGGCCCACTCCTGCGGCGGGTCCATGCGGTTGTGGCGGTGGCGCCAGAACAGGTAGACCAGGTGAGCGCGGTGGAAGCCGTACAGGCCGAGGATCGTGAGCACCACGAGATAGAGCGCAATTACGGCAGCTTCCATGGGGACATGGTTAGCAGAGCCGCCTGCAAACTTTCTAAATCAGATGTAATTCATTGTCGCACCCCCTACGGGCGCGCGGCCGGAAACGGCGGCGTGGCCGTGGGCGCGACCGGGGCGGGAGGCGGCGGCGCTTCCTTCTCCAGCTTCTCGATCAAGCGCAGGTAGCGGCGCTCGTCGCTCGACCAGACGATGCGCAGCACGATGATCACGGAGATCAGCAGCAGCACCACGTTCGCGAGCACGGTCGCCGTGGTGGCGTAGCCGCTCAGCGTGCCCGACCCGCAGATGATGGTGCCGGCCTCGACCGCCCCCCAGACGGCCTTGGGGTTGACCGCGGTCGGCCAGAGCAGGAACAAGCCGCCCCATGCGGCCAGCACGACCAGCAAGAAGACGGGGAGGAGGTACAGCCCGACGTGCTTACGCGAGCGGCGATGGTCGATGTAGAGACGGTCTTGCTGGGTGAGCGGCACACCTGCAGCGTGGCCAAGTGCACGCCATCCGGCAAGTTGGAGGCGCACGTGATCCATGCGCGCACCTGCGTAAGCGCCTTCACAGCAAGTGCTTTCGGATGAAAGAAAGAAGCCGCTGCGGCCATTAACTCAACATGCTTCCTTCTTCGACTTCGTCTCGGGCACGCGTGTTGGTGGTCGACGACGACGCGGGCGTCCGCGACGTGTGCAGCACGCTGCTGCACGCCCTCGGCTACGACGCCGCGGTGGCGAGCAACGGAATGCACGCGCTGGATGCCATGAGCACGCGCGAGCCGCAGCTGGTGCTGCTCGACCTGGAGCTCCCGGGCATGCGCGGCGAAGACGTGCTCCGCGCCGTGAAGGCGCAGAGCCCCGACGTGCGCGTGCTGGTGATGAGCGGCCGCCCCGGTCGCGACCTGTCGCTGGCCCTGGAGACGGGCGCCGACGGCGTGCTGCGCAAGCCGTTCAAGATGAGCGACCTCGATCGCTCCGTGGGAGCTCTGGTCGGTTAGCGCGGTAGGGTTAGGGCGTGAGCTGACGCGGGAAGCCGCCGCTCTGGGCGAGCGCCAGCGCGTCCATGGTCCACGCCACCGCCACGTGCAGCAGCGCGCCGCCCCAGATCGAGCGCGCCTGCATCGCCAGCAGACCGAGCACCAGCCCCGCGGGGATGGCGGCCACCACCTCGAGCAGCGGCTTGGTGAAGTGGATCATGCAGTACGGCACCATCGCCACGTAGACCGCCAGACTGCCCAGGCGCGGTCGAAGCTGGGTCAGCCACCAGCCGCGGAAGAAGAACTCCAGCGCGACAAAGTGCAGCGCGTAGAGCAGCTCCCAGCCCAGCAGGTCCAGCCAGCTGCGCCCCGCGAAGCGATAAAACGGGTAGTAGCGGACGAACTCGGGGCGCAGCGCGGCGACGAGCAACGCCGGCAGCACCAGCGCGTACAGGCCGACGTAGGGCAGCAAGCGCCGCCCCGTGATCGAGCCCAGCGCCTGGTCGCGCACACGCTGCCCGCTCGCCCACAGCGCGATCGCCGGCAGCAGGAAGAAGCCGAGCACGCGCACGCCGATCCACGCCGTCAGCTCCAGCAGCGCGGCCCAGCGCAGCGAGTACAGGTCTGGATGGTCGCGGTAGAGAGCGCGCAGGAGCGCCCGTTCCGGCGTGTACTCCATCAGCACCAGCGACAGCGCGGCGACCGTGCAGGCCAGCGCCGCGCCGTCGTGCCCTGCCCTGTCCTCGTCGACGGCGCGCACGAGCGCGCGCGCTCTCTGGATCACTTGCAGCGCGCGGCAGCCTCGCGCAGCCGGCGCACGCTGACGTCCTTGCCGAGCACCGCCATGATCTCGAACAGGCCCGGCGCCGCGCCACGCCCGGTCAGCGCCACGCGCGCGGCCTGCGCGAAGTCCTTCATGGCGATGCCGTTGCGCTCGGCCCACCCGTTCACGTCCGCCTCCAGGATCTGCTCCAGGAACGGGTCCGCGCTCGCCACCAGGTCGGCGATCGCGTTCAGGTGCGGGGCCGCGGGGGGCACCAGGAACTTCTTGGCCGCCGCCTCGTCGATCACCGGCGGCTCGCGGAAGTAGAAGTCGACGCGCTCGGCCGCGTCCTCGAGCGTGCTGGCGCGGATGCGCACGCTGGCGAAGGCAGGCACCAGGCGCGGGTCGTCCGGCTGCACGTTGAGCCCACGCTTGTCGCGCAGGAACGGAAGCGCCAGCTCGGCGATCTTGGCGGGCTCCAGCATGCGCAGGTGCTCGCCCTGCACCGCGGCCAGCTTCTTCAGGTCGTACTTGGCGCCGCCCGCGCCCACGTGGTCGAAGCCGAACTTCTCGACCAGCTCGGCGCGCGAGAAGATCTCCTGGTCGCCGTGCGACCAGCCCAGGCGCACCAGGTAGTTGTTCATGGCGTCGGGCAGGTACCCCTGCGCCGCGTACTCGTGGATGCCCACGGCGGCGTCGCGCTTGCTGAGCTTCTTGCCGTTCTGGGCCAGGATCACCGGGCAGTGCGCGAACCTGGGCGGCTCCACGCCGAGCGCCCGGAACAGCAGGATCTGCGGCGCCGTATTGAGGATGTGCTCCTCGCCGCGCACCACGTGCGAGATCTTCATGGTCAGGTCGTCGATCACGCAGGCGAAGTTGTAGAGCGGGATGCCGTCGCCGCGAACCAGCACGAAGTCCTGGATCTCGCGGTGCGCGATCTCCAGCTTGCCGCGCACCAGGTCGTCCCAGCTGGTGGCGCCGTCCTTGGGCGTCTTGAAGCGGATCACGTGCGGCTCGTCGCGCCGCTCGTCCGGGC
>JBEVNG010000082.1:0-14459 GCA_040508235.1 Polyangiales bacterium
GTCGCGTCGACCGGTGACGTCCTTGTCGTCACCGTCGCCATCGTCGTCGGAGTCAGAGGTCGAGGACTGGCCCCCGTTGTCCTTGCTACTGCAGCCAACCGCACAAAATGCGATCAACAAGAAAGCTGAAATTCTCAAGCGGCTCATGCCGGGAAACTACCTGTAGCCACTGTTCATGCGTAGGACTCCACGCGCAGCAGCATTGACTCCGATGACCTTTATGAGCGCACAGGCTCAGTGCAATCCGCAGCGCGGGAATGCTCAGGTGAAAGCGTCCTGACCGGTGAGCGCGCGACCGATCGTCAGGGTGTGAATCTCGTGTGTGCCCTCATACGTGAAGACCGTCTCCAAGTTGCACATGTGTCGCATGACATGGAAGTCGCCCATGATGCCGTTGCCGCCCAGCAGAGAACGCGCGCTGCGTGCGGCCTCCAGCGCCGCCGCGACGTTGTCGCGCTTGAGATAGGAAACCTGGACCGGGCTGAGCAGTCCCTGCTGCTTCAGGCGACCGAAGTGCAACGCGAGCAACAGGCCCTTGCCGATCGCGTTGTGCATCTCGACCAGCTTGTGCTGGCTGAGCTGAAACGCCGACAGCGGCTTGCCGAACTGCGTGCGCTCGCTGGTGTAGCGCAGCGCACGCTCGTAGACGCTCATCGCCGCGCCCATCGCGCCCCAGCCGATGCCATAGCGAGCTTGTGTCAGGCAGCCGAGCGGGCCCTTCAAGCCGCGCACGCCGGGCAGCATGTTCGCGGCCGGCACGCGCACCTCGTCGAGCACGATCTCACCGGTGATGGACGCGCGCAGGCTCAGCTTGCCGTGCAGCTCCGGCGTGCTGAAGCCAGTCATGCCGCGCTCGATGAGGAAGCCGCGGATCGTGGGCTCGGTCTGCCCGAGCTCGCGCGTCTTGGCCCAGACCACCGCCAGGTCCGCGATCGGACTGTTGGTGATCCACATCTTCTGTCCGCTGAGCACGAAGTCTCCGCCAGGCTCCTGCACCGCGTGCGTGCGCATGCTGGCGGGGTCGCTGCCGGAGTCGGGCTCGGTGAGACCGAAGCATCCGATCGCCTCGCCACGCGCCATCGCGGGCAGCCAACGCTGCTTCTGCTCCTCGCTGCCGTACGCGTGGATGGGCCACATCGCGAGCGCGGTCTGCACCGAGCAGAACGAGCGAAAGCCGCTGTCCACTTTCTCCAGCTCGAGCATGGTCAGGCCGTACGCGACCGGGTTCAGCCCCGCGCAGCCGTAGCCTTCCAGCGGCGCACCGAACAGACCCATGCGCGCTAGCTCCGGGATCAGCTCACGAGGAAAGCTGCCACGCTCGTAGTGCGCAGCGACCAGCGGCTGCATCACCGACTGCGTGAACTCGGCGGTGTTGCGCCAGGTGAGCCGCTCGTCTTCGGTGAGCAACGGGTTGAGATCGATCAGGTAGGGAGTGGACACGCCGCGAGCATGACGTCGCGCGTGGTGAAGCGCACGACGCCGTCGTCGCCCGATTCGATAGACTGGCCAGCCCGGCCAGCTTTCGGGCAGACGTGTAAGATTCTTTGCGGACCTCGCACGAAATACGACATCCGATTCTCTTTTGCGACCCGCGCTGGTCGCGCCTCGGTCATGCTGCGCCCCGGTGACGAGTATCAAAGGGAACGTGGTGGTGATCACGGGCGCGGCGTCCGGCCTCGGACGAGCCCTGGCGCAGGAACACGCGGCACGTGGTGCACGCCTGGCGCTTGCGGACGTGGATGAAGACGGTCTGCAGACCACCGCGGCCTCGCTGCCCTCGAGCACGCGCGTGACCACGCACGTGGTCGACGTCAGCAACCGCGAGCGCATGGAACATTGGGCGCGCGAGCTGCACTCCGCGCACGGTGGCGTCGACATCCTGATCAACAACGCCGGCGTCGCGGTGCGCAGCGACTTCGAGCACCTCTCCTACGAGCAACTGGAGCGCGTGATCGGCGTCAACCTGTGGGGCGTGATCTACGGCGTGAAGATGCTGCTGCCCATGCTGCGCATCAGCCCGTACGCGCACATCGTGAACATCGCGAGCGTGAACTCGTTCGTGCCGCTGCCGCAGAACGCCGCCTACAACATGGCCAAGAGCGCCGTGCTCGGCCTGACCGAGACGCTGATGCAGGAGCTCGCGGGCAGCTCAATCCGCGTGATGTCCGTGCACCCGGGGGCCATCCGGACCAACCTCGTGCGCAACTCCGAGGGCTTCACGGACGCGCAGGTCGCGTACTTCGATCGCTTCGCCAAGACCACCAGCGAGGACGCGGCGCGCGCGATCGCGGACGGCATCGAGCGCAACAAGGACTACCTGTTGATCGGGCGCGACGCCTGGCTAATGGCGCTCGGTCGCTGGCTGTTCCCGCGGCGCTTCGTGCGCATGGTCGGCGAGCGCAACAACCAGCCCACAATCGCGCGCGAGCCGTCGAGCAGCTCAGCGCTCTGATCAGTGCACGGTGATGTCGCCGTTGCCGTCGTCCTGCTGGGCGACCTGCGCGCCGCCGTGAAGGTCGATGCTGCCGTTGCCGTTCAGGTACGCCTCGACGCTGTTCGTGAAGGTGGCGCGGATGCTGCCGTTGTGCTCGCTGCGCACCTCGCCTGTGGCCGCGCTGAAGTCGCGCGCCTCGATGCTGCCGTTGCCGTCCGTCAGCAGGCGCGCGCTGGGCGCACTGCCCGACAGCGCGATGTCGCCGTTGCCGTGCGTGCTGACGTCCAGCGCGTCGCTCTGCGTGACCGCGATCGTCATGCCGCTGCCGCTCGTGCTGGCGGACCGCAGCAGCGGCAGCGCGACCTCGACCTGTCCGCCGATCTTCGACAAGATGCCAGCGGGCGCGTCGAGCGAGATGTGCAGGGTGTCGCCGAGCACCTCGGTCTTCACGAACGGCACCAGGTTGGCGTCGAACGACACCGCGACCCGGAAGGCTCCCTGCGCGATCTTCACGGGCAGCACGGCGTCGCTCTCGACGCGCTGAAAGCCGCTCGCGACGCGCGCTTCCGTGGTGCGCTTGCCGTCTCCCTGGATGTTCACGCCGACGTCGCCGACGTCGCCGACGGAGTCGCCAGGAATGTCGACGACGCTGGCATCGTCGGCGCAGGCGCCGAGCAGCAGCGCGACCACGAGTGTTGTGTGTTTCATGCACACGCAGCCTGAACCCAACCCCGGCGCGCGTCAGCGCTCGCTCGGGGTGGTCAGGCGCGCAGCGCGGCGGCGTGATGCGCGAGGTGCTCTTCGACGAAGCTCTGGATGAAGTAGTAGCTGTGGTCGTAGCCCTCGCGCATGCGCAGCTGGAGGCTCTGGCCACTCTTCTTGCACGCGGCCTCGAGCAGCTCGGGGCGCAGCTGATCGCGCAGGAACTTGTCGCTGGTGCCCTGATCGACGAGCAGCGTGCCGGGGTGCTTGTGCGTCGCGAGCAGCTCGACGGTGTCGTACGCGGACCACTCGTCGCGCTGGCGCAGGTAGCGCGAGAACACCTTCTCGCCCCAGGGCACCTGGCTGGGCGCGCAGATCGGCGCGAACGCCGACACGCTGCGGTACAAGGTGGGGTTCTTGAGCGCGATCGAGAGCGCGCCGTGACCGCCCATCGAGTGACCGAAGATGCCGCGCACGCTGCTGACGGGGAACGCGCGCTCGATCAGCGCGGGCAGCTCCTGCGTCACGTACGAGCCCATGCGGTACGCGCCCGACCAGGGCTCCTGCGTGGCATCGAGGTAGAAGCCCGCGCCCTGGCCGAAGTCCCAGTCCTTGTCGTCGCCGTCGAAGCGCGCGCTGCGTGGGCTGGTGTCCGGCGTGATCAACGCGATGCCGTGCTTGGCGGCGAAGCGCTGCGCGTTGGCCTTGATGGCGAACGTCTCCTCCGTGCAGGTCAAGCCCGCGAGGAAGTACAGCGCCGGGACGTCGCGCGCGTTCGGCGGCAGGTACACGCCGAACTTCATCGGCCCCGCGCAGACGTCGCTGGAGTGCTCGTAGAAGCCCTGTACGCCTCCGAACGCGCGTTGCTCCGAGCGTACTGTGTAGGTCACGTGAACTCGACCACGGTGCGAATCGACTTGCCCTCGTGCATCAGGTCGAACGCCTCGTTGATGCGGTTCAGCGGCAGCTTGTGCGTGATCAGGCTGTCGATTTCGATCTTCTTGTCCATGTACCAGTCGACGATCTTGGGCACGTCCGTGCGGCCGCGCGCGCCGCCAAAGGCCGAGCCCTTCCAGACGCGACCGGTCACGAGCTGGAACGGGCGCGTGCTGATCTCCTGGCCCGCGCCGGCGACGCCGATCACGGTGCTGACGCCCCAGCCGCGGTGGCAGCACTCCAGCGCCTGACGCATCAGCGTGGTGTTGCCGACGCACTCGAAGCTGTAGTCCGCGCCGCCGCCGGTGAGCTCCACCAGGTGCGGCACGATGTCGCCCTGCAGCGCCTTGGGGTTCACGAAGTGCGTCATGCCGAACTTGCGACCGAGCGCCTCGCGCTCCGGGTTGATGTCGACGCCGACGATCATGTCCGCGCCCGCGAGTCGCGCGCCCTGGATCACGTTGAGGCCGATGCCCCCGAGGCCGAACACCACCACGTTGGCGCCGGGCTCGACCTTGGCGGTGAAGATCACCGCGCCGATGCCGGTGGTGACGCCGCAGCCGATGTAGCAAATCTTGTCGAACGGCGCGTCCTGCCGGACCTTGGCCAGCGCGATCTCCGGCAACACCGTGTGGTTCGCGAACGTCGAGCAACCCATGTAGTGATGGATCTTGGTCTTGCCGATCGAGAAGCGGCTGGTGCCGTCGGGCATCACGCCCTTGCCCTGCGTCTGGCGGATGGCCGTGCACAGGTTGGTCTTGCGGCTCAGGCACGACTTGCAGCCGCGGCACTCCGGCGTGTAGAGCGGGATCACGTGATCGCCCTTCTGGAGCTGCGTCACGCCGGGTCCCACGTCGACGACCACACCCGCGCCCTCGTGGCCGAAGATGGCCGGGAACAAGCCCTCGGGATCCGCACCGGAGCGCGTGAACTCGTCCGTGTGGCAGACGCCGGTGGCCTTGATCTCGACGAGCACCTCGCCGAACTTCGGTCCCTCCAGCTCGACGTCCTCGATCACCAGCGGCTTGCCCGCTTCGTATGCAACGGCTGCGCGTGTTCTCATGCCGCGAGTTATGCCACGCCGCTACGGCTATCGCGCGTTCAACTTCAGCCACACGCGCAACGCTTCCGTCACGCTCCATGCCTGGGCGTCGCAGCCGCGTTGCGTGTGCGGCGCGTCACCGTCGACGATCTCGGGCAGCTGGCCCAAGCAGTTCTCCTGCAGCAGGCGGCTGCACGAGCCGAGCACCGCACGTGCGGCCGCGACCGCCGCGGGATCGTCGTCCCACGCCGCCACCAGCGCCTCGCAGTAGATGCCGAGCCACCATCCCCAGGCGGTGCCGTTGTGGTAGGCGGGCTTGCGGCGTGAGTCCTCGTCGCCGACGTAGTGACCCCAATAGGGGTTGTTGGCGTCGTTGTACGTGCCGCGCTCGTCGGCGATCGGCAACGCGTGGCGGACCGGCTTGGGCGCCAGCGTGCGGATCGCGCCCGGCACCAGCAGGTGGCGCTCGGCCGCGGCGACGATCGCGCGCGCCGCCTCGCCGCGAATGAGCCCGAACGCGACCGCGAGCAGCTGGTTTGGACGCAGGTGATCATCGGCCGTCGCACTCGCCGCGGGCACGCCCTTGCCCGCGTGCAGCGTGTCCGCGCAGTAGCCGAGCTCCGGCTTGTAGTACGTCTCCAGCGACGCCTGCGTGCGCGAGGTCTGCTCGGCGAGGTCGTGCCCGGGAACCGCGATGCCCGCTTGTTGGAGGTTCCGCAGGAAGCGCAGCCACAGCACGCTCAGCTCGATGGGGTAGCCCTCGCGCGGGGTGCCCGCCGGATAGTTGGTGTCCATCCAGGTGTAGTGCGAGGGGCTCCACACCAGCCCGGACGCGAGGTCGATGCGCACCCCATTCTCCGCGCCCTCGAGCAGGTTCTTCGCGAGCGACGCCAGCACCTCACCGAGCGGACGCTGGCCCTCGAACGCGAGCTCGTACAGCGACGGACCCATCGCCGCGGCCAGCTCCTCGGACGCGAGCGCGAACCAGAGCGGCGCGTCCGACGTCTCGCGCCCGACCTCGCCCCCGCCGGCGACGAAGTTGTTGGGCAGCGTGCCGCGACGCTCCAGCGCGGCGTAGGTCAGCAGCATGTGCTTGACCTCTTCGTGGTAGCCGGCCGCGATCAAGCCGCGCGCGGCGATGAACGTGTCGCGGCCCCAGTCGAGGAACCACGGATAGCCCGCGACCACCGTCTTGCCGACGCCGCGACGCACGATGAACGCCTCGGCCGCGCGCCGTAGCTGCGCTTCGAATGCTTCGGGCGCGATCGACGACGGACGCTTGGAGAGCGCGCGCTGGATCAGCAGCGGTGATGGGTCCTCGCGCTCGGCGCTGCAGACCAACGTCACCGGCTGCGCGGTGGTCAGCGGCAGCTCGAACCAGCCCGGGCTGTAGGCGTCGCCGTGTGCACCGAGGCCACGCTCGGCGTCGGTGGCGTGGAAGATGTCGCGCGTCCACTGCGCGCCGGGGAAGTACTGGCCATGGTCGGCCGTGATGGTCAGCTTGCGCTCGCTGGCGGGCGCGAACTGCACGCCCACCTTGCCGTCGAGCAGCGTGGTGGCCTCCTCGAAACGCTCCTGCAGCTCGGGGGTGGCGTGCGTCTCGTCGTGGAAGCTGCGGTCCTCCAGGTCGAAGCGCAGGATCAGGCGCACGTGCTCGTGCGGCGCGAGGTCGAGCGACTGCGTGGGCATGCGCTCGAAGCGCAGCAACGTGACGTTGCGATCGTGGACCATCTCGCAGCTCAGGCGCACGCCGACGCGATGTCCGTCGCCCGCGTTGCACGCGAACGTCCACACCGCGGGTGGTCCCGACTCCAGCTGCACCAGGTTCTGCTGATCGAGCGGCGTGGTGAAGCCGTCGGCGTCGACCCAGGCCTGCAGGCGCTTGACGAAGATGTGGCGGTCGGAGGGAGCGCTGGTGCTGACGTTGGCGGCGAGCACGCAGTCGTACTTGCTCTTCACGCTGCCGAGGCTCGCGTGCATGCGCGCCATGCCGCCGCGCCGGTTGGTCAACAACACCAGGCCGTCGTCGCCCACGCCGCTGAAGCTGGCCAGGTGCGGCAGCCAGCGCAGCTTGGCCTCGATCACCGTGCCCTCTTCCTGGAAGCGGTTGAGGCGCAGCGTCAGGTCGCGCTCTTGCTCGCCGTCGTGCGGTGGGATCGCCGCGACGTGTCCCTCGTCCATGCGCGTCGAGCGCAGCACCAGATCGCCGTCGCCACGCGCGAGCACCACCTCGAACGGGAAGTCGTCGCGCACCAGCAGCCAGTGCTCGGGGGGCACCAGCGTGACACGACGCGCGTGCTCGGCGCGGAACGTGATCACGCGTGGGTAGCGGGCCTGCGTGTGCTGCAGTGCCGCCAGCAGATCCTTGCGCGCGAGGCTGCGATCGAGCCCGCCGATGGCGGCCAAGAAGCCCGCCGGATCGCGGGCCACGCGCTGCGCGAGCGCGACGAAGTCCGCCGGGCCGATCGACTCGTGCGCCAGCTGCGTGCCGAGCTGCGTGTACGCCCAGGCCGCCTGGGCACGTCGCGTGCGGTAGAGATCCCCATGGAGCCCGCGCGGGCGCGCCTGCGGTGCGAGGCAGAGCGCGGCGCCCGGAGCGAGCTTGAGCGCGATGCCCTTCTCCGTGCTGCTCACCGACGGCAGCGGCTGCCCCAGCAGATCGAGCGGCGTGGGGCCGAGCGCTTCCCAGGTCGCCTGCGCGAGCATCAGCTCCTGGGCCTGGTCCGCGTCGAGGTTGATCAACACCAGCACGCGGTCCTCGCGCGACACGCGCTCCAGCGCGAGCACGGGCGAGTCGTCGGCGCTGACACGCGCGATGTTGGCGCCGTCGTAGAAGCACGGGTGCTCGGCGAGCAGGCGGTTCAGCTCGGACAGCTCGCGCAGCAGGTTGACGTCCGCGCCCCAGTCGAGCGTGTGCGCCTCGTGCACGTCGACCTTGGTGGTGCAGAGCCACTCGACGCCGCTGGTGAAGCCGAACGCACCCGAGCGGCTCGCGAGCGCGCTCAGGCGATTGCGCATCAGCGCCCAGCGCACGCCCTTCTTGGCCAGGCGATCGTTGTCGTGCGTCTCGCTGTAGTGCACGAGCGTGCCGATGCGGTCGCCCTGGCGGAACGAGTGATCGAGGTACGACGCGACCTGCGCGGGCTCGTAGCACTGGAACAGCTCGGAGTAGGCCCACTGCATGCCGCCCTCGGTCAGCAGGCGCTCGGTGGCCTCCCACGCGCCGCCGAGCCCCTCCAGCAAGAACACGCAGTCCGGGAATTCGCGGCGCACGCGCGCGACGATGTACTGCCACGCGGGCACCGGGATCATGTAGCCGGCGTCGCAGCGAAAGCCGTCCACGCCGCGGCGGCACCAGGTCAGCAGCGCGTCGGCCAGCTCGTCCCACAGCTGCGAGAAGCCCTGATCGAGCTCGACCAGGTCTTCCCACACCGTGCCCCACGCGCCGGGGCTGTGGAACTGTCCGCGCTCATCGCGCTTGAACCACGCGGGCCGCTGCTCGAACAGGCGTGAGCCCCAGCCGGTGTGGTTGAGCACGATGTCGAGGAACACCAGCCCGTCCCGCAGGTGCACGCCGTCCGCCAGCTCGCGGAACTGCTGCACGCCGTTGCTGCGCTTGTCGAACTCGACCAGGGCCGGATCGATGCCGGTGAGATCGAGCTGCGCGTACGGGCTGCCGAAGCGTCCCATGCGCGCGTATGTGGTGGGCGTGGGGCCGATTGGCAGCAGGTGCAGGATGCGGCAGCCGAGCGTCTCGAACACGTGTGGCAAGGCGCGGGTCAGGTTGCGCAGCGTGCCCGACGGCGGGATCACCGCGTAGCCCGCCGCATCGAGCGCGGCGATCGCGGCCGGGTCGACGCGCGGCTGCGTGCTCATCGCGCGCGGGAAGGCGCAGTAGATCACGTTGGCGGTGCGCAGCCGATCCGGGTGCACCGCGATGCTCAGGTCGCTGCCGTCGGGCCAGGACTGGCGGCCGCTCTCGTCGCGCAGGTAGGCCTTGGCCAGGAAGTGACCAGGCTCCAGCAGCGCCACCTCGATGCCATACGAGCCGTCGTCGAGGCGCTCCAGCGGGATGTCGCGCCAGGACGCGCCCGCGAACGTGAGCTCCTCCTGCTCGCGCAAGCCGGGCTGCGCGATCACCTCGGCCCGCGCGACGCGTGCGCGCGTGAGGTTGGTGCGCAGGAACGCGCGCTGGGACGGGCTGGCTCCGCGCAGGCTGACACGCAGGCGATCGCCGACGAAGCGCAACAAGTGCTCGCCGGGTGCGGGATTCATCACGGGGGCGCTCATCGTCGGCAACCATACCTCAAGCGGTCGCAGTCCAGGACCGTGAGCGGGCGAAATCGCTGCCGAATCTCGCCCGGTAACGGAGAGGCAAAGCCGGCGACACGCAAACCTCGCTTGACCACTGACCGGCGGTCAGTCAGGCTCGACGCGACTGACCGACAGTCAGTCGCCGGATCCCGCGACGGAGGACACGATGCTCACCATCGACAGCGCGACCATCCGCGCACACGAGCCAGCGTTGCTGGCGTTCGCGATGCGCGCGGTGCGCCAGCGCGAGCAGGCCGAGGACCTGGTCCAGGAGACCTGGGCCAGCGCGATCCGCAGCGCGCACGCGTTCGAGGGTCGCTCCAGCGCGCGCACCTGGCTGACGCGCATCCTGGCGCGCCGGATCGCGGACCACTACCGCAAGTGGCGTCAGGAAGAGGAGCTGGAGGAGGCGAGCTCCAGCGAGGGTGCGCCCGAGGCGTGGCTCGGTGCACGCGAGCTGGCCGAGGTGGCGGCGCGCTCGCTGGGCACGCTGTGTGAGCTGGAGCGCCAGGCCGTGCTGCGGGTCGACGTGCAGGAGCTGGAGCGCGACGAGGCCGCCGAGCTCATGGGGGTCACGCGCGGCCACCTGCGCGTGCTGCTGTTCCGCGGTCGGCAGAAGCTTTCCGTCGCGCTGCGTGAGGCCGGTCTCGACTTGCCCAAGCCGGCCGAGGAGATGCGGTAGAGTGAGTGCGATGACGGCTCCCCGCCCAGCCAAGGCCCAAACCAGCGAGGCCAAGCCGCGCACCAAGCCCGCCGAGGTGCGGCGCGAGGAGCTGCTCGACGCGGCCGAGCACCTGTTCCTGGAGAAGGGGCTGGCGGCCACCAGCGTCGACGAGATCGTGAGCCGGGCCGACGTCGCCAAGGGCACGTTCTACCTGCACTTCGCCTCCAAGGATGCGCTGGTGATCGGGCTGCAGGAGCGCTTCATGGCGCGCATGTCGTCGAGCATCGAGAAGGCGCTGGCCAAGAAGCGCCCCGACGACTACCGCGGCCGCCTGCGCGCCTGGATCACGTCCGCCATCGACGGCTTCATGGACCAGTTCGCGCTGCACGAGATCGTGTTCCACGAGTTCCGCCCCGAGGATCACAAGCCCAGCAAGGACAACGCGACCTTCAACGGCTTGATCGAGCTGCTCCAGGAGGGCGCCGCCGCAGGCGCGTTCGACCTGAGTGATCCGGAGCTGACCGGGCTGATGTTGCTGCACGCGTTCCACGGCGCCGGCGAGGCGATGCACGCGGCGCAGCACACCGGCGCACGCAGGGCGCTCACCAAGCAGCTGGAGACCTTCGCGCTGCGCGTGGTCGGCGCTCCTTAGGAACGCTCGATGTGCGTGGCGTACGAGAACGAGAGGCCGGTGCGCTGCTCGACCTCGACCAGCGTCGGCACGCGAAGCTCGGGCGCGAACGGGATCCGCCGCACCGTGAACGGCGCCTGCACCATCGACTCGATGAACGGCAGGCCAGGCGCATAGGCGAACACCCCACCCGGCTCCAGCGCATGCAGGATCGTCATGTAGGTGCGCGCGTAGGCGTACGCGGCGTCGCCCGCGGCGTGGTGGTGATGCAGGAAGTGCAGGCTGAACGCCTGGTGGCTGAGCACGCTGCGGTAGCGGCCGTAGTCGTAGGCCAGCCAGTCCGCGGAGCGCGCGTACGGCACGTCGACGACGCGGTCGATGCCGTCGGCCGCAAGGCCCTGGCTGCGCAAGTAGTGCACCAGCTGCGCGCTCGGTCCGCAGCCGACATCGAGGATGGGTCCGGCCGGGTGCGGCAGCGCGAGCACCTTGAGCTGCAGCGCCGGCGTGTACTCGGCGCAGGTGACCGCACGCGGCTCGTCACCGAGCAGCCTGCGCACGAACTTGGCGAGCTCACCGCGGTGCTTGCGCAGCGCCGCACGCGCCTGGCTGCTCTGCTGCATGGTGCGCAGCGCGCGGTCGACGCTGGTGTTCAGCTCGGCGCGCTCGTCGGCGCCCAGCGGGAGGAACTGCTGCTGGTCCCACAGCCAGCGCACCAGCGCATCGACGATCGGCACCAGCTCGGTGCGCGAGGCCTGCAGCTGCTCCTCCAGCGGCGCCAGCTCGCCCTCCAGGCCGGCCGGCTCCGGGCCGATCAGCTCGGTCAGCGACGATCCCCAGGTGGCGCGGAACAGGTCGAGGGTGCTCACGCGCGAGTAATAGGCCGCTCAGACGCCGTGGTCGAACTCGTAGCGAACGCCTAGCGTGCCGCCGACCCAGCTGCGGACGTTGGGGTCGCCGCGGTGCACGCGGGTGCTGCCGAAGTTGTTCAGGGCGCGCGTCTCGTCCTGGTCGATGATGCCGAAGTTGTAGCTGGGCGCCACCATCACGCCGAGCCCGCGGTAGAGCATCAGCGTGACGGGCACGCGCACCTGCGCCACCGTCGACACGCCCTTGCGCGTGATGTCCTGGTTGTAGACACCGTGCGAGAGCAAGTCGACGTCGAGCCGCAGCCAGCGGTTGCTCAGCGCGCGCACGCCGATGCCGAACACGGTGGCCATGCGCGTGTCGCCGGGGTGCTCGCGCAGGCCGACGCCGATGATGTTGTGCACGTACTTGCCGCCGTGCGTGACGCTGGCGAGCAGGAGGCTGCTGTCGATGGTGCCGGTGAGGTCGATGCTGGTGCGGCCGCGGCGCACGATCGAGAACAGACCGAGCGAGACGCGCGACTTCTCCGCGTAGTTGAACAAGCCGAGCTGCAGGCCACGCACCTCGCCGGCCGCGACGTTGGCGACGCCGAGCTGCGCGCCCTGCACCGCGTGCGTGGCGACGTTGGCGACACCGAGCTGCGCACCGGTCAGCTTGCCACCCGCGAAGTTGGCGACCGCGAGCTGCGCGCCGGTGGTCTCGCCGAGCGACAGGTTGAGCACGGCGGCCTGCAGGCCGTAGATGCCGCGGCGTGCGTAGGTCCCCACCGCGAGCTGGGCGCCCGTCAAGTGGCCGTGGTTGATCGTGGCCACCGCGAGCTGGGCGCCGACGATGTCGCCAATGGTGACGCTGGCGACGCCGAGTTGTGCGCCCTTGAGCGAGCCCTTGATCAGGTTGAACACCGCCGCCTGCACGCCGGCGACCGGTCCCCAGGAGACGGTGGCGCCGCCCGAGACCTGCACGCCGCACACGCTCTTGCGCACGATGCTGGCGCCGGTCCACGAGAGGTCGACACCTTGCAGGCGGTCGTAGAGCGTGCCCACCACGCCGATCGAGACGGCGCGCGTGGCGGTGCGTCCGCGTTGCTGGCTCGACGCGCCGACACCGGGTGCGAGGTCGATGCCGAACTCGCGGGGTCGCACGGGCGTGCACGGATCGCTGAGCTTCGCGGGCGGTGGTGGTGGCGGCGGCGGCTCGACGACCGGCGCGGTCGGCTTGGGCTTGAGCTCCGGCAGCAGCGCGGCCGCCTCGTTGCGGATCAAGTTCGCCGCGATCAGCGTCACCATGTCCACGCGCTCTTCCGGGATCTGCGCGCTGAGCAAGAACTCGCGCGTGGCGCGCGGCACCGTGCGCGAGCTGAGCGCGACCTCCGTGTTGCCGTTGGGCAGCGTGACCACGGACAGCGTGGGCATGTACGCGGGCGCATTGCCGGCATCTTCCACCACCACGCCGAGCTCGGCCTCGAGCGCAGCGCGCAGCGCGACGCGATCGACCACATCGGGCCCCACCGCGAGCGCGAGCACCGAGGACTGCACGGGTGCGGTCACGTCTGCGGTCAGGGTGACGCCGCCCGCCGCATCCTCTTGCGCGAGCGCGTGCGAGGCGCAGCTCACCATCCACAGCAACCCGAAGGTTGCTGTCTTCACGTATCGATGGGTCATGGGATCACTCCAGCGCTTCTAGCAGCTTGGTCGCTTCGGCCTGACGATAACCGGCGCCCAGCTCGCCTCTGGCGAAGGGCGTGAGCGCGCGGCGAGCCTCGTCGTTGCGGCCGAGGCGGAGCAAACACATGGCTCGGTTGTAGCGAGCCTCGAGTGCAAAGGTGCCGTTGGGAAACTGGCGCAGGTACAGCTCCCAGCCGTGCAGCGCGAGCGCGAAGTCGCGCTGCTGGAAGTGCGCCTTGTGCGCCGCCTTGTACTTGGCGAGATCCGCGCTCGCGATCGGCGCGGGCTCTTCCTTCGCGGGCTCGACGGTGGGCGCGGGCTCAGGCGCCGCGGGTGCCTCGTGCACGAGCGCGGGTGCGGCCTCGCGCTTGCGCGGCTTCGGCACACGCACCGGAGCGATCGCGAGCGGCTGCTGCGCGGGCTCTTCGAGCGCGGGCTCCTCGATGGCAGGCTCAGCCACTCGAACAGCGGGTTCGGCGGCGGGCACCGGCGTGGGCTCGCTCGGCGGCTGCAGCTTGAGCTTCTTGGGCGCGGGCTGCTGCGCGAGCTTGGCCGGCGCGAGGATCTCGTAGCCAACCACGCGGTTCACCACCGACGCGAGCATCTCGCGCCCCTGTGGCGTGGCGGCGAGCGCGCTGCCCGCGGCGAGCACCGCCGCCAGCGGCAGTACCCAGCGCAGCGTGCGACCGCTGCCCTTCTTGGTGGCGGCCTGGTGGGCCGCGAGCATGCGCATCTTGGCCTGCGCCAGCTCGCCTTCGTCAGGCGGCGGCGTCGCTCGCAGAGCGCGCGAGGCCCGCTCGAGCAGATCGTCGTCGCGACTCATCGTACTTCCCTCCGCGAGAGCTCTTCCCGCAGTTTCTTCTTGGCGTGGTGGAGCCGCGTACGCACCGTCGCCTCCGGTGCGCCCACGATGGCGGCGACTTCGCGCGAGGTGCGCTCCTCCACCTCGCACAACACGAACGCGACGCGCTGCTCGATGGGCAGCGTATCGAGCGCGTGACTCAGCTCGGCCGCGAGCGTCTCGCGCTCCAGGTCGCGATCGGGCGTGGCCGAGGGGGACTCCGGCTCGCGGCCGAAGCGGTCGGTGGCATTGCGCCGGCGGGCCGCGGCCCGCACGTGATGCCGTGAGTGATTGACCGCGATGGCGATCAGGAACGTGCGCAGCGAAGACGCGCCCTGAAAGCGCCGAATCGCGGACGGCACGGCGA
>JBEVNG010000355.1:0-7202 GCA_040508235.1 Polyangiales bacterium
ATACGCCTCGACCTCGGTGATGCGCAGCGTCACGTCACCGTGCTGCACGTGCTTGCCGAGCAGATCGACCGCGACCTCGAGGCACTCGCGCGCGAAGAACGACTTGGGCAGGATCATGGCGTTGAAAAGTAAACGGGGGCAGTCGCTCTCGCGCTGCCCCCGCTTGCTACTTTGTGACCCCAACGAGACTCGAACTCGTGTTACCGGCGTGAGAGGCCGATGTCCTAACCGCTAGACGATGGGGCCTGAGTATCTCACTCAGTTCGGGAACAGGGATTCGAACCCCGATAGCCAGAACCAGAATCTGGCGTCCTACCATTAGACGATTCCCGAGTCCTTCACGGCATTTCGTCAGCTGCCGGAAGCGCTTCGTGCAGTTCCCCGAAGCGGGCCCTCTTGTAGAATCCAACCCGCACCCTGTCAAGCTTGGGTCGGCACTGCGTGAAGAAAAGCGCACGCTGTCTCACACTCGCCACCTGCGGCCGTGCATCGCGACCAGGCGCGCGCTCCAGAAGAACGTGGCGGCCAGCAGCGGTCCCGCCCAGCCGAGGATCACCAGCAGCCAGGCCAGCGGCGTGCGCGTGGTCCACACGTTCCAGAGCAGAAACTGAACCGTGGTCAGCGTGGCGTCGAGCGTGGTGAGCACGACCATCACGGTCGCGAGCCAGGCGCGCCAGCGCACCACCAGCGCCCCCATCAGCGCGATCAGCAGCGCGTCGAACAGCGTCCATGCGTGCTGAATGCCCTGCGACGGGAACCAGGTGGCGGTGTCCATGAACGCGAGCGAGATCGTCCAGGGCACCAGGAACAGCGCCAGCAGGAACGTCGCCAGCGTGCGCTGATGCACGAGCGACTGCAGCGCGAAGCGGAGCAGCCCGCCCGGCGCGAACGCGGCCAGCACGTCGCGCATCGCCAGCACGCCGAACTCGCTACGCGGGTACGCCAGGAACACCGGCTCCCACAGCTTGGGCCTGAGCTTCTCCTTGAACGAGCGCACGCCCGGGAAGTTGTAGAGCCGCGTGGTGTAGTCGCGCGTGAAGGCCAGCAGCGGGCGCACCTTGCCCGCCAGCGGCGCGAGCCCAAGCGTGGCGTACTGCGCGCCCTCGCTGGCGAACGTGCGCATCAGGGTGTCGATCAGCAGCTCCACGGTGCCGTTGGGCGTGGCGGGCTCGCGCACCAGGTCCTCGATGAACCAGCCCTTGCGGCCGTAGACCGGGATCGCGACTGCGAAGCCGATCACGCGCCCGGCTTGCTCCGCGACCACGTAGCGGCGCTCGCTCGGGAAGCCGTACGGGTGCAGGCGCACCATGAACTTGAGCTCGCTCATGCCGCGGTCGCCGAGCCAACCGCGGATCACCGCGTCGCACTGCTGGCGCAGCGTGCTGTCAGGCTGGGCGATCTCGCGCGCATCGACCACACGCGCCGTGACGCCCTTGGGGCGCGGGCGCTTGATCTGCTCCCGCAGCGAGCGCGTGGCCTTGACCGTGGCCTCCCACTCGCGCGGATCCCAGACCGGCAGCTCGCCCACGTGCGTGGCCCGATACCCCGCGCGGTCCGCGAAGTCCTGGCTGACGTGGAAGAAGCGCGCGCGCTTGCCCGCGTGCTCGGCGGACTCGGCGAAGCTGCGCGCGACCTGGGCCAGGCGCGCGGGAGCACACACCGGCTCGCCCGCGGTCACCCACGCGCTGTCGACATCGCCGTAGGCGACAACGGCATCGTAATCGAACCAGTAGCTCAAGCCGGGCTCGAGGATCTGGAAGCTGGTGGCCTCGCGGCCGAAGCGCTGCAAGAGCGCCAGCACCCTGTCACGGGTCTCGTCGTCGCTCACGCATCTGTTCTGCCACACGGCAGGCGCGCCGGGAAATGCGTTACGCTCGCGCTCGTGCGCTGGGGCCTCGTCGCGATCGTGCTGAGCTGTTGGACCTGTCGCAGTGCGCAGGCTAGCGCGCAAGAAGAGCGGCGGGTCCTCGCGGCGCTTACCCGGGCACCCAGCTCCGAGGCGCTGCTGCAGCGCTACGCGGAGCTCGCGCTGCCCTGCGATGGCCGCGCCAGCAAGGCCAAGGCGAGCGAGCTGCTGCGGCGCATGGCGCGCGCGAACGTCGACTGGGGACGCCGTATCGTGCTGCACGCGGCGCTGGCGGAGGCCCTGCTGTCCCGGCACACGCAGAGCGTGGCGAAGCTTGCGCTGTCCGTGCAGCGGCAAGATGTGGAGAGCGCCGACTGCGCACGTCAGATCGCCGCGCTGGCGATCCGCGACGAGCAGCTCGCGCTGGCGACCGACGCGCTGGTGCTGGCGAGCGAGGCGCTGCCCCAGGACGCGGCGATCCGCGGCGAGCTGGCGCGGCTGTGGCTCGCACGCGGCCGCACCGACCGCGCCCTGCCCTTGCTCGCCGAGCGCTTCACGCTGACCACCGAGCTCGCCGCGCGTCGCGAGCTCGCTTACGCGCTGGCCGCGGACGGGCGCGCCGAAGAGGCCCTGTCGCTCCTCGCCCCCGCGCGCGAGGCCTGCCAGCAGGACGCGGGCTGCGCGCTGACGGCCGCCCGCAACGCGCTGGAGGGCGAGCGACTCGACGAGGCCCTGCGCTACCTGGAGGCCCGGCTGGCCAGCGAGCCGCGCGATCTCGACGCCCTGTTCGCGCTCGGCGACGTGCACACGCGCGGCCGCCGGCTGGAGCAGGCGCGCGAGGTCTACCGGCGTATCCTCGCCGTGCGGCCCGAGAGCGTGCGCGCGCAGCAGGCGCTGCAGGCGCTCGCTCCCTGAACCATACTCGGCGCGATGTCTCGCGCGTTGGTCCTCATCCTGCTGCTGGTCACCGCCGGAGCGCGCGCGCAGGAGGACCTGCCCCAGCGCGGCCTCGCCCTGCGCATTCGGCTGGAGGAGGCCGCACAGCGCGAGCGCCACCGCGGCTGGATGATGCCGGTGTTGCTGGTCGCGGGCGCGGGCATGATCACCACCGGCGTGCTGGTGCCGGAGCTGGCGGGCATCGGCCTGCCCTTCGGCAGCCATGCCGTGCTGCGCGCCACGATGACGCTCGCCGGCACGGACGACGCGCGCAAGCTGCCCGCGAAGTTCGATGCCATCCCGTCGCTGCCCGAGCGCGTGCGCTTCGGCGAGCAACGGCTCGCGCGCCTCGCCCGCCAGCACCGCCGCCTGCGCATCACGGACGGCGTGGTCTCGATCGCGCTCGCCGCCAGCAGCGTGCCCCTGCGCTTCGCCTTCGCGCGACACGACGATCCCGGCTATCGCTTCGGCGACAGCTACATCGACTACGTCTCGATCACGCTGGCCGCGCTGCAGGCGACGCAGGGCCTGCTCACGCTGTTCGACCAGACGCCCGCCGAGGCCGCGTGGGCGAGCTACCAGCAGCCGCCGGACGAACGCCAGCGGCTCTGGCGCATGCACACCGTGCTCTCGACCGGCTGGCGCTTTTAGGGGAGCGCCGAGAGGTCTTCGACGAACGGCGGCGGACAAACCTCGTCCGTGCGGTGCTTGTCGTCGTCAGTGAGGATGTCATCGCGCTCCTGCAGCGAGAGCAGCGACGGACCATTCTCCGCGCCGGAGCCCTGGCGGCGAAACACGAAGTCGAGCGCGCTCCAGTCGTTGTTGTCGGCCAGCAGGTCGAGCGCGCCGTCGCCGTTGAGGTCGCGCGAGTACGCCGTGCTGTCCAGCTGCTTGTTGCAGTTGAAGTCGACGCCGCTGCTGGTGACGCGGCCGAGGCCCACGCTCTCGCGCAGCGCGTTCTCGTCGAGGTTGGTGCTGCTGCCCGCCGAGAAGTCGAGCACGAACTTGGCGGGGTCGGCGCTGGGCGCGTTGGTCAGCTGCGTGACGCTGCTGAGCGAGCAGCGGCGGTAGAAGTCGTAGCGGTCGCCCTCGGCCGCGCCGATCGTCGGCAAGCCGAGCGGGCTGTACAGGTAGTTCATCACGGACACGTAGTTGGGCTTGCGGTTGATCGCGTCGCCGCCGCCGTGGCGCAGGCCGAAGTTGTGCCCGAGCTCGTGCATGACCGTGGCCGCCTGGTAGTTCGCCACCAGGTTGCGCTGCGCGGCGTTGTTCGCGGTCAGACCAAAGCCGCCGAGCGTGACGATGCTGTCGTTGCCCGGCATCTCGCCCACGCCCGATGAGCCGCCGCTGCCGTCCTTCTGCTGCGACCAGCCGAACAGCTGGTAGTAGAAGATCATGCGTCGGTTGCCGGCCATGTTGGTGGCCTTGATGTCGTACATGTTCGCGATCGCGCTGTCCGCCGGCGCGAGGCCGACCGCCGTCGCGAACGGGACCTGGTTGCCGCCGCCGAGGTTGTACAGCTCGGGGTTGAACGCCGGCGAGAACAGGTTGCCGACGTCGAAGTGCAGCGCGATGTTGCGCAGCCGGAACGCCTCGACCACGCGGTCGAGCGCCTCCTTGCGCGGCAGCGTCGCGACGTCGCCGCCGGCCATGTAGTCGATCTCGATGAACACGTCGCGCTGGTTCGGGCGTGCGCCCATGCCGTACAGGCTGAGTCCCGAGAACGTCGCGCCCTCGGTCTCCGCCACGTCGGGGATGCCGTCGCTGTCGTTGTCGATGTCGCTCTCGATGTCGTTGAGGCCGGCGTAGGTCGCGAACGCGCGCAGCGAGAAGTCCTGCGGCACGCGCGGCGAGCTGCCGCGGCCGCGCACGTGCTGCAGCGAGCGACCGAACGCTCCCGCGCCGCGAGGCAGGGCCGGGCACGCGCCACCCGCCCAGATGCCGCCCGTGGTCGGCGCGATGGTGTTGGCGCCAAAGCGCATGAAGTCGGCGGTCGCGCCGGCCGGGTTGAGCAGCTCGACGAAGCCGTCCGCGCCCCACCAGGGCACGGTCGTGCCGTCGCCCACGTGGTAGACGCCCTGCCCGTCGGCCATCGACCCGGGCGTCTTGCCCTGGAGCACCACGCGACCGAACGGCGGTATGGTGATCGAGGGCAGCGCGAACACGCGCGAGGGCACGAACGCGGCGGGCGAGATCGCCGACGTGCGCAGCTTGTAGAACGCGAGGTTCTCCGGCTGGTCGCCGATGTTGAAAATCTCGAACCAGCACGACGAGCTGGAGAACGGGCAGGCGCCGATCTCGGCGATGCGCACGTTGTCCTGCGCGCCGCAGATGATGCCGTAGGTCGCGTTCGCGCCGTCGATCGTGCCCTCGGCGTTCTGCACGTAGCAGACCTGATCGGGGTTGGTCGGCTGCTTGCCGACCTCGAACTTCCAGTGGTACCCGTCGGGCACCGGGAACTCCGAATAGGTGGTGGTTCCCCTGTCGACCACCGGGAACTCGCCGACCTCCGTCTTGATGGTCAGACCGCTGCCCTGCAGGCCCGTCACCACGGCCGTGAACACGTACGTCTTGGTCTTGCAGCTCACCTTCACGTCGGTGATGTCGCCGCCGTCCGCGAAGCCTTCGGGGTTCTCGACCACGCAGTCCTGGCGAGGGCTGGTCGGCTGCGCGAGCACGCGTACCTCGTAGTTGACGTCGTCGGCGAGCGCGCGCGGGAAGGTAAACGCGCCCGAGGTCGCCGCATTGAGCACGCTGTGCGGCGAGCCGTCCGCGTCGTCCGCCGCGTCGTCGAACAGAGCGAGCTGCAGGCCCTTGCCCTCGTACCCCTCGATGGTGCCGGAGACGTCCCAGGTCTGATCGCGGCAGATCACCGTGAAGATGTTCTCTTCGAGCTTGGTGACGTCGCAGCGCTGCTTGGGCGAGTCCGGCTGCTGGCCGACGCTCAGGAACACCGTCGGCACGGGCTCGCCCAGCGGCACGCGCCAGATGCCGTCGCTCGGCACCGCGAGCTGCTGCGTGTCGTCGATCAGCAAGCGGAGGTTCTGTCCCCGCAAGCCCGCGACGTGAACGGTCACACTCTTGTACGAGACGATGTTGCCCTGCTGGTCGCGGACCACGCCGTCGCCGGGATCCTCGGCCTCGTCCGGCTCGGCCGCGGGTGAGCAGGCCGCCAGGCACACCAGCGCCAGTGCGCCCCATCGAGACCAAGATCCAAGCTGACGAGATTTCATCGCGCCCATGGATCATCGACCCAACACGAGCACGACTTGACGGTGAGCTTTGCCTCAACGCACTTCCTGGACGGGCATGTGGCAGCGCGCCCACGCACGCCCCGTTCCCAAGCAGGGAATCAGCTTTGCCCAAACCGGCGGCGCGCGATCCACTCCAGCACGATCGCGGCGAACAGCACCGACGCCCACATCGGCTCGCCGAAGGGCGCGTGCCGCTCGATGCCGAGCGCGGTGCTGCGCGTGGCGTCGAAGCTGTCGATCGACGGCGTGTCCTCCGCGCGTGCGACGTACTTTCCGCCCGTCTGCTTGGCGAGCTTCTCCAGCAGCTTGGGGTTCGGCGTCGGGCGCGCGAGCTCCACGCCCGACAGCTCCACCAACAACGTGGTGCGCGCGAGCTCTCTGTCCCCGCGCACGAGCAGCAGCCGATACACGCCGGGATGATCCGGCGCGGGCAAGCTGGCGCTGATGCGGCCCGCGTCGTCGCTGCGCACGAGCTCGGTCATTAGCGGGATGTCTTCGTCGGTGAGCAGGCTGAGCTTGAGGTCCTCGTTGCGCACGGGCCGGTACGCCTCGTCGCGCGCGAGGCCCGTGACCGCGATGGTGCTGCCTGGACCGTACGATTCGCGGTCGCTCGCGAGCGAGCTCGGCTCCAGCAGCGGGTCGCGCGTGAGCCAGCGGATCGCGCGGTCCCAGAAGCGGTCGTACGCCGACGGATCGCCACCGCGACCGGCGGTCGGCATGCTCCAGTGCCAGCTGGTGTCCGTGCCGAACGCGAGCACGCGGCCCGTGCCGAAGTTGCCCACGCTGAGCACCGGCATACGCTCGTTGCCGGGCGTGCGCGCGCGCGGATGCTCGAGCAAGGCCACGCCTCCCTGCCGCACGCCGAGCAGATCGTTGGCGCCGAGCAGCGGCTCCAGTGCGCGAAAGGCAGCCAGCGTCTGCGCCGCATCCGGATACAGCTCCAGCAGCGGGTGGTGGAGCAACGCCTGCACCGGCTCGGGCGAGAATGCGCCCTCGACCACCTGCGCGCCGTCGGCACGCGTGGCGCGCATCTTCACGGGCAGCACCTCGGCCAGCGCGGTCTCCGCGTAGCCGCCGCCATCGAAGCTCAGGCTGCCGCCCACCATCGCCAGCCCGCCGCCCTGCCGCACGTAGTCGCGGATCAACGGCAGGTACGGCGCCATCTG
>JBEVNG010000360.1:0-8616 GCA_040508235.1 Polyangiales bacterium
AGCCTGGTCTCGCGCGGGCCGCGGTCACAAACGGTCCTCGGACGTACCCGGGGGCTGGTTGCAACCTGATGAGCGAGGTTCGTGGACGCCTCTGTGCAAGTTGCACCCTGTTCGGGGATGTCCTCGGACATCCTCACGGGTTCGGGCAGGCTGCTACCTGGGCCCAGGTTGGATCCGTGGCGGTGAAGAGCGTGTCGCGCTGCGCGATGATCTCGGCGCAGGTGTCCGACGTCGTCGTGACGGGCACGAGCTGAAGCGGGTTGAGGGCCTCGGGGCACGGGGCCGTGGCGGGGCTGGTGGCGCTCAGGCCGAGGCAGGCGAGGCCGGTGCAGCCGACCAGGTTGCTTTGGCTCAGGTCGCGGATGGTGCCGGTGTGGCGGCGGTTGGGCTGGGGGGTGAGGGTCCAGTGGCTCAGGCTGCGGGAGGCGGCGAAGGCGCGGGCGCTGAGGCCGGTGGCGTCTTGGTCGGGGGCGCTGGGGGCGGACGTGGAGACGTAGGCGGAGATGCCGGGTTGGCCGTCTGCGTCGTCGTCGGTGAGGCGGCAGTCGTAGGGGGCGTCGTCGCGATCGTAAGGCGGTTGGGCGGTGGTGTTGCAAGTGCAGGTCGCGCCCCAGCTGGCGGGCCAGCCGCTCGGCGGGGTGGAGCTGGTGCAGGTCGTGGCGGGGTTCCAGCCGACGTTGCTGGCGGTGGCGAGGGCGGTCCAGGTGCCGTCGCCGTTCGCGGTGGCGCTACGCTGGGCGGCGCCGGTGGCCTGCACCCAGGCGGGCTTGCTCCACGAGTAGACGATGGTGCCGCCGGTCTCGTCGGGGCTGGGGATGGTCTGCGCCCAGCAGCTCTGCTCGGACACGGAGACCGCGCCGCCGCCGGCGTCCGTGATGGTGACCAGGCCGTAGCTGATCGCGCGCGAGGTGGTGGGTGCACCGCTGCCGATGCGCTGCCGCACGTGGACGACCGCGCGCAGTGCGTACGTGCCGAACAGCGGGTTGTTGCACACGCTCTCGGCGACACCGCAGCCGCACGTGCCCGCGACGGTCTTCGCCGGATCGGCGTCGCACTCGTCGACGCAGTCGAGTGCGCCGTCGCCGTCGCTGTCGACGTCCGCGATGTCGCAGCCGCATGCGCCGGGCGCGACCTTGGCGGGATCGCTCGGGCACAGGTCGCTGCAGTCGATCGAGCCGTCGCCGTTGAGGTCGGCGTCGGCGACGCCGCAGCCGCACATGCCGGGCGCTAGCTTCAGCGGGTCGCTGTCGCAGGTCTCGTTGCAGTCGAGCTGCGCGTCGCCGTCGCTGTTGGTGTCGGGCGCGCCGCAGCCGCACGCGCCGGGCGCCGTCTTGAGCGGGTCGACCGCGCAGCCGTCGCTGCAGTCGGGCGCGGCATCGCCGTCGGTGTTGGTGTCGGGTACGCCGCAGCCGCACGCGCCGGGCGCGGTCTTGAGCGGATCGCTCGCGCAGGTGTCGAGGCAATCGGGCGCGGCGTCGCCGTCGCTGTTGGTGTCGGGCATGCCGCAGCCGCACGCGCCGGGCGCGGACTTGAGGGCGTCAGCGGGGCAGCCATCGCGGCAGTCGGGCACCTTGTCGCCGTCGCTGTCCGCCTCGCAGCCCGGCTCGGGGCAGGCCTCGGGCAGCGGACGTTCCTTGTCGAGGTTGACGTCGAACAGACCGTACGAGTCGACGTTCGTCGCGCGCCCGGCGAGCAGGCCGGCGCAGTCGAGCTCTCCGCGCACCAGCTCCACGTGTCCGAGCTCGGACGGGCAGGTCGTGCTCTTCACCTTGCCGAGCTGGCTCGCGAGCTCGCCGTCGACGCTGAGCTGGTTCTGCTCGACGCTGCCCACCACGCTGCCGACCAGCTTGTCCGCGGGCTGCGTGGGCAGGCGCCACTCGACGGTCTTGATGCCCGCGATCTGCACCGATACCGCCTCCTGCGCGCTGGCGAGATCGACGGGGCGCTCGAACGCGACAGCGAGCTTGAGGCCCGGCTTGCCGTCTTCATCGAGGTCGTTCACGCGGCAGTCGTCGGGTGCGCTCGGCAGTGTGTCCGCCGCGTAGCAGGCGCAGCCGGAGGCGTGCGTCGTGCCGGGTACACAGTCCGCCGGCTGCTTGTCTGCAGACCAGGAGACCAGAGTCCGATCCTGCGCACCCGCGCGTACGTACGTGGCGCCGTCCCGGGCGAGCGTCACCGTGCTGCCCGCGATGCGTTGCGCACTCGCTGGCGGGATCCAGCTGAACGGGCCCTCGGCCGTGACCAGCTCCACGAAGCAGAGCTGCTCCTTCACCTGGCCGCTCGCTGACACGTCCGCGACGGAGAGCAGCACGCCCTTGGCGACGAAGTCGAGCTCGATGCCGGCCGCGAGCGCCTGCTGCCGCGTGTAGCTGACCGTGCGAACCGCATAGCGACCCGCGAGCGGATGCGACACCTCGGCGTCGGAGACGCAGGCATCGCCCGCGCACGCGCTGGCGTCAGGGCCCGCGTCCAGCGGCACGTTCGCGTCGATGGCCACGTCGGGGGCGCGCGCGTCTTCGATTGGTACGCCCGTGTCGGCGCGCGCGGCGTCGGAGCCGGTGCCGCCGTCGGGCGCCGCGCTCACGGCGCTGTCCGACTGCTCCAGAGGCTCGCGGTCATCTTCACCGCACGCCACCACGTACAACGAGACAAGCAACGCCACGAGCGGGCGCCGAGCGCGAAGGGGGATCATGGCGCTCACTAAGAAGGCAGGGCTTCGCGCAGCGCAAGTGCAGACTCACGCGACCGATCGTTCGCATGGAAAACTTTCCTGACGGTGCGCGTCGCTGCGATCGACGTCACGCTGGACTACGCCCGCGCCGTCAGGCGGCGGAACAACGGAGCAGTCAGGGTGCGCCGGCGTCCAGGCCGCTGACGATCGCGGGAACACCGGCGTCGCCGAACCCAGGCCGCTTGCCGGAGGCCACCACGCCGGTCTTGATCTCCAGCTTGCCGCCGATCGACAGGTAGGTGTCGTTCTCCTGGGTGTACGGAGTCCACTCGATCAGGCCGGGTACGCTCGGGTTGCCGGTCCTGGCGAACTGCGTCCAGATCTTCATCGTGTTGGTGGCCACCGTCTCGTCTTCGACGCTGAGCTTGGGGTCGTTGCGCGGCTGGCAGCCGGCGCTCGAGCCGAGGAAGATCATGGTCTCGCCCTGGATGCCAGCCAGGTGGCCGAACACGTAGACAAGCTCCAGGCCGTGGAACGCGTAGCAGCCGCGATCTCGCCAGCCCGCGGGCAGCTGCACGAAGTTGTAGACGTAGGCCTTGGACGTGACGGTCTTCATGCTGTGGGCGAGGCTGGGGATGGTGGTCGCGAACTCGCTGTACTCGCCTTCGTTGGCGCCGACGATCAGCGGCACGTCGCTCTGCTTCCCCTGCGCGAATGTCTCGTTGACCGTGCTCGGCAACACGTAGCCATCGAGCGCGAGGTTCGGCTGGAACGTCACGTCCGGTGCGCTCGACGCCGCGAGCACGTCCTGCCAGCTCTTGGCGCGAAGCTGCGCGCTGGTGTCCGGGCCCTCGGGCACGCCGAGCTTGGCCGCGACGCGCTGTCCCGCGCCCTCCGCGATGGCGCGCGGCGTGGTGCCCGTGGGCGACGACGAGCGCGAGCCGCTCTGGATGATCGCGCGATGGAAGAGTCCCTTCGCCAGCGGCGACGCCATGCACGACAGCACCTTGCTGCCGCCGCCCGACTCGCCGAAGATGGTCACGTTGCCTGGATCGCCGCCGAAGGCCTGCGCGTTCTTCTGCACCCAGCGCAGCGACTCGATCAGGTCCAGCGTGCCGTAGTTGCCGGAGCTGTCCTGCGTGTTCTCCTTCGCGAGGGCGGGATGCGAGAGGTAGCCGAACGCGCCGAGCCGGTGGTTGACGGTGACGACGACCACGCCCTGCGCGGGCAGCGCCGTGTGTCCGTAGGTGGGCGAGTTGCCCGTGCCGACACTCAGACCGCCACCGTGGAAGAAGACCATTACGGGCAGGCGCTCGCTCGTGCTGGCGGCTGGCGTCAGCACGTTCAGGTTCAGGCAGGCCTCGCTCATCGGCCCGGGGCTCGACAGCGTCGACTCGCCCTGCGGACAGCGATCGCCCCACTGCGTCGCGTCACGCGGCGCCGTCCAGGCAGCGGCAGGCTGCGGCGCCTTCCAGCGCAGCTCTCCAATCGGCGGCGCCGCGTACGGCACGCCGCGGAAGATCAGGACCTGCCGTGCCTTCTCGCGCGCGGCCTCGCCGACCACCGGTCCGTACGAGGTGGTGATCGTGGTGGTCAGCGTCTTGCCACCGCTGGTTGCGTCCGGCGCGGCGGCATCGGCGACGGTGGCGTCGAGGAGCGTGGCTGCGTCGAAGCCGAGCCCCGCATCGACGCGCGGTGTGCTCGCGTCTGTCGCCGGCTCGGGCTCATCGTCGGAGCAGCCAGCCACCAGCGTGATCACCAAACCGAGCCATACGACTGTCGACCGTGACGTTGTTTGCATGAAGTCCACCTCGCGCAGAGCGACGTGGACGGCTCGCCGCATAGGAGTCGTAGCTGCAGAAACGCGAGAAACCAAGCCTGAATTCAGCGTGCAAACATCCGCTCGCGTCGCGCTTACTCCTGTCGAGCACGATGTCGCGCGCGACTAAGCGTGCCCACCTTACTGTCTGCAACAGAGCGGTCACGGTCTGCCTTACTCGCGGCTAGTTTGGCATTCTCGGCACCCGGAGCAATCATGGCGCCATGGGCATGTACGCCAGCCTGTTCTTGCTGAGCGACGCCAACCAGCGACGCGTGCTGGAGGAGCCACTGTTGTTCGAGCAGCTGCTCGGCACCGAGCAGGAGTCGCCCAAGCAGTCGTTCTGGTCCCGCCTGTTTGGCGAGCTGACGCGTGCGCCGGCGCGGCTCCAGTTCCAGGAGCACGAGGGCGGTCGGTTCGAGCTCGACAAGGCTTGGCATGCGCTGCACTTCCTGCTGACAGGCAGTGCGACCGGCGGAGAGCCGCCGCTGAGCTTGCTGGTCAGCGCGCGCGGCGGCACGGAGCTGCAAGGTGCGGGCGACGACTACGGTCCGCCGCGCCTGTTCTCCAGCGACGTCGCGCGCCGCGCCCACGAGGCCTTGCAGGCGCTGGCGGACGACGCGCTGCTCGCCCGCTTCGACCCGGCCGCGATGATGGCCGCGGAGATCTATCCAGAGGTCTGGGATCGCCCCGGCGAGGGACCGGAGTGGCTGCTGGAGTCGCTCCATAACTTGCGGGAAGCGCTGCGAAAAGCGGCCGAGCACCGGCTCGGGGTCGCAGTCTGTCTCGGCTGAGGGTTGTCTTTTCCGGCTGCGCTCCCGCCCGAGTTGCGCTACCAACGGCACCTCTGTTTACCGGGGCTGCGCGGCGCGCCGTCCCCTCACGGGATACGAGGATTCGACCATGTACCTGCACATGCCCCGCAGCCAGAAGCGCGATCGTAAGAAGGGCACCCGCTACAGTGCCAAGCTCAAGGCGAAGAACCGTCGCCGCGTGAACCGCATGCAGGGTCGCCGCCTCTCCAAGGCGCGCTGAACCTTCGCGGTCCCCAAAAAACGAAACGCCCGCCGGGATGTCCCCGCGGGCGTTTTGCCGTTGTGGGGGGCGAGCCTGGGCTCTCCCCGTGAGGGTTACTTCTTGCCGTCGCCGCCGGCGCGGTTGTCGCGCAGCAGCACCTCGCGCGCCTCGGCCGAGCCGGGGCCCTGCTCGTCGCGCGCGCGGATCAGCAGGCCGCGCTCCTTCATGGCTGCGAACGCCTCGGCGGCGAGCTTGCGCTTGCCCGGCTCCTGGCCCTTGAGCGACTCGTAGAGCTTGGCGCGGATGTCGCGCGCCGCGAGCCCACCGGGGCCGCTCCAGCCGGCCTTGAGGCGCTGCACGACCTGCGTCCATGGAACGCTGAAGGTCAGCTCCCCCTTGCTGGTGCGCAGGATGGTCGCGACCTGCAGGCGGCGGAAGATCTCGCCGCTCGCGAAGTGCTGCGCCGTGATCAGGTTGAAGAAGTCGGCGTCGTCCGCCATCAAGAACTCCTGCAGCACCTCACGGAGCTCGCGGTCAGTCTCGATCTGACGGTAGAGCTCGGTCGCCGCCGCCTCGTTGCCGCCGAGGATGATCGCGAACGCCGCCTCACGCTTGAGGTCCGGCTTCTTGAGCATGTCGAGCAGCAGCGCGTCGTTGGCGGGATCGGCCGCGTAGCCGAGCGCCAGCGCAGCACTGCGGCGCACGTCGGCCGGCTGCGAGGGCTGCAGCAGCTCGGCGAGCTGTCCGCTCACCGTCTGCGCGTCGGCCTGCCACAGGCCTTGCACGTAGTAGGTGCGCGTCGCTTCATCGAGCGCGCTGTTCTTGGCCTTGCCGATGATCGCGATCAGCGTCTTCTCGTCGGCGAGCTGGCCGAGCACGGTGCCCGCGATCTGGCGCAGCTTGGCGCTGTCGGTGCCGTCTTCGATCAGCGTCATCAGGCCCGGCACGGCGTCGAGCTTGCCGTAGCGACCGAGGGCGCGGATCGCGATCTCGCGGTTGCGCACGATCTCTTCGGTCGGGATGCTCGGCTTCGAGAAGTCGACGTCCTTGGGCCGCTTGAGATCGGCGAGGAAGCCCTTGTAGGGCGCCATGTACTTGAGCTCGCCGAGCGCGAACGCGGCGGCTTCCTTGTCGTCGGTGCTCAGCTCCTTGGCCACGGTCGCGCCGGCGCTGGTCGCGCCCGACTTGCCGATCGCCTTGAGCAGGCCGGCCTTGCGGCTGGCCACGGCGCTGTCCTTGAGCAGCGGCACCAGCGCCTCGCCGACCGGCGGCTTGGCGATCAACGCCAGCGCGTCGAGTGCATCGAGCGCGGTGGTGCGGTCCTCGTGCTTGACCAGCGGCAACAGCGCCGGCACCGCGCGCGCGTCGCCCAGATCGGCGAGTGCGAGCGCGGAGGTGGTGCGGATGTCCTCGTCGGCGTCCTGCAGCAGGCTGGCGAACACGTCGACCACGCGCGGATCGTGGCTGTCCTTGAGCAGGCCCACCAGCGAGCGCTTGAGGTCGACGCTGATGCTGCCGGTCATCAGCTTGGCGATCTCCGGCGCACCCGTGGAGCGCGAGATCGAGTCGAGCACGCTCTGGCGCATCGACGGGTTCTTCTGCAGCATCGCGAACAGCGGCTCGGCGGCGCGCGGATCGCCGGTGCGGCCGAGGCCCGCCGCGGCTTCGCGCACGACCTCGACGTCGGTGTCGTTGAGCAGCTTGATCAGCGGGTCGACCGTGGACGCATCCGCCGCCTCGGCGAGCGCCTGCGCGACCAGCGCGCGGATCGACTTGTTGGGGTTCTTCAGCAGCTCGTCGCTGGCGAGCTTCTGCTTGCCCACCACGTCGACGATCACCTTGGGATCGAACGTGGGCTTGCCATCGAGGTCTTCGAGGTTCTGAAGGTGACCCGAGGTGAACTCGTTCAAGATCTCCGGCACCGCCGCCGACTCCTTGAGCACGGCCAGCGTCCACACCACCTGCGCCTTGTCGACGGCGGTGGTCAGGGGCAGCACCTCCATCAGCTTCGGCTTGGCTTGGTCCGCCATCGGCGAGCCGATGTGGGCGAGCGCGCGTGCGCCGGAGCGACGCACGATGCCGCCCTCGTCGAGCGCCTGGATCATCAGCGGCACGCTCTTGGCGTCCTTGAAGGCGCCGAGGTTGAGCAGGATGCGCTCCTTGACGTCGTCGTGCTGCGCGTTGGCGTAGGCCTGGCGGAGCGCCTCCAGCAGCGCCTCGCCCTGCAGCGACGCCGCGGCCTCGAGCGGCTGGTTGCGCGTCTCGTAGGAGACGTTCTGCTGATAGGCCCAGTAGCCGAGGCCGAGCGCGCCACCGACGATCGCGATGCCCACGATCCGCCCGACCGGCGAGGTCTTGCGGTTCATCTTGCGCATGATCTCGTCGTCGCTGCCGCCGACGTCCGGGATCGGATCCTCGTACTGGCTGAAGTCGAGCTGCGGCTGCTGCGCCCCAGAATTCTGGGCGTAAGGGTCGTATTGGGGATCGAACCGGCGGTCCGAATCAGGGCCTTGCATGGCGGTTCCTCGCGATGTGGTGCGCGACGATAACCAGAGTTTCGAGCCAGCTGCAACGATCAGGCGCCGGCACGGAACCGCGAATTGTCGCCTGCACCGCGCGTCCACCGCCGTGCGCGAAAATTCCCGGGGGGCGCCGGGGTGGGTTCCTGGGGTCCACGCAGAAACTTCATTGACTATGGCTACTTACGTCGGTTAGAACGTAGCGCAGGAGGGTTTCCGATGACCAAGTCCGAGTTGATCGATGCGGTGGCACGGCGCACCCAGATCACCAAGAGCCGGGCCGAGCTCGTCGTCAACTGCGTGTTCGACTCGATGACGTCGGCGCTCGAACGCGGCGAAGGCATCGAGATCCGCGGCTTCGGCAGCTTCACCGTACGTGAGTACAAGCCGTACAGCGGACGCAATCCGCGCACGGGTCGCGCGGTGCCGGTGCCCGAGAAGCGGCTGCCCTTCTTCAAGGTCGGCAAGGAGCTCAAGGAGCTCGTGAACGCCGGGCAGGGCACCATCGAGGTCGACGAAGAAGACCATGACGACGATGGTCACGACGAAGACGAAGACCACGACGAGGAGTGAACGCTGGACTGAACGTC
>JBEVNG010000384.1:0-11249 GCA_040508235.1 Polyangiales bacterium
GCGCTCAGCTGGAGCGTGATCTGCGCGATCGGCAGCTGGCTGATCTGGCGCGGCTTGATCTACGCCCGCGCGCTCAGCCGCGAGACGGAGTACGTGCTGACCACACGCCGCGTGTTGATCCGGCGCGGGCGCACGGAGCTCTCGCTCGACCGACGCGCGATCGTCGATGTCGCGGTCGTGCCGGTCAGCCGCGGCTGCCGCAACCTGTTCCTGATCCTCGACGCCCCCGGCTCGCGCGCGCTCTCGGACAGCGGCGCCATGCTGCCGCTCGGCCCTGCGCGCGACCTGGTGCCGCCCGTACTCTACGAGCTGCGCGACGCGGAGCGGGTGTGTGCGCTGATCTTGCCGCAGGCGGATCTCGCGCGAGCCGCGTAAGCTGAGCGCGTGAAACAGTTCCTCCCGGCTGTCCTGCTGATCGCCAGCTGTGCCACCAAACCGCCCGAGCCGCTGCGCTACGGCGCGCTGCCTCCGGCCACGAGCGCGAGCAGCAGCTCCGACGCGTTCGATCCCTCGCCCGCGTTGACGCCCATCAGCAGCGCCTGCCGCCCGGCCGAGCTGCCCGCGCCCAACGCGATGGACGACGACTGCGACGGCAGCATCGACTCGTTCGACAAGGGCCTGCCGCTGCTGGTCGCGCTGGCGTTCCCGCGCGCGCTGGCCAAGAACCTGGCGCTCGCGCTGCGCAGTGACACCTCGGTGGAAGTACCTCTGGTGGCCAGCGACTGCGGCGAGGAGCGCGCGGTGTGCACGGTCTACGTGGATTCCAAGACACTCGCGCGCGGGCGGCACGCGCTGCTGGTGCGGCACACCGATGAAAACCCGCAGCGCGGCACGCACGCGCTGGTGGTGAGCGTGCAGTCTCCCGAGAAGGTTTCGACCTACCTGGCAACGTTGTCCGCCGACGTGACGGAGCAGTCCCTGGGAGCAGTCGCTTTGCCCTGAAAACGAGGGCACCCTTGCAAATCGGGGAGTGAGTGCTGGTGCTGGGGGGGACCGGGGGTCTATCTATAGGAGGCCGCCATGGACGCCCTCGTTTGTCCGCTTTGCCGAATTGCACTGACGGCCGTCGAGGACGTGTCCGCGCCGGTGTGCCCACGTGATGGGAAGACCGGCGTGGCTGTCGCCTGGTGGCCCGTTCCCCAGGGGCTGCGCGAGCGCTTCAGCGTGCTCGAGCCGTTCGCCCACGGCGACGGCGGCAGCATGTACCTGGCCGACGAGCCGGAGACCGGCCGCCGCGGTGTGCTCAAGATCCTCGCGCCCGTGTCCAAGGAGCAGCTCGGGGAGCGGCAGCGCCTGCGTCGCGAGCTGATCAAGCAGTCGACGCTGGCGCGCTCGCATTTGGTGGTCCCGCTCGCAAGTGGCGAGACCGAGGGCGTGAGCTGGCTGTTCCGAGAGTGGCTCGACGGTGTGTCGCTGGAGGTCCGGCTCTCGCGCGAGGGTGCCCTGCCCCAGACGGAGGCGCTGGCGATCGCGGCGCAGGTCGCGAGTGCGCTCGACGAGCTGCACCGCGGTGGGCTGCTGCATCGCGACGTGAAGCCCGGACACATCTTCCTGCAGCCGTCGCCGCACGGTATCCCGCGTGCGCTGCTGCTCGACGCGGGCGTGACCTCGCCGCTGATGGAGCGCGCGCAGGGCGCCGTGCTGGAGAGCGCGGTCGAGCGCGCGCTGGGTGATGCGTCCGAGCACGCGCGCGCCGTCACGGACAGCCTGGGCCAGGTGGTGTTCGGCAGCGCGGGCTACGTCTCGCCCGAGCAGCTGCTCGGCAAGCTGATCAGCTTTCGCAGTGACCTGTATTCGCTGGGCTGCAGCCTCTATCGCATGTTGACCGGTCGCCACGCGTTCGCGGGCGAGACGGTGGCTGCGACCCTCTCGGCCCAGCGCTACGGAGAATTGCCTCCGCTGCCCTCGGACCTCCCCAACGGAATAGGCGCGTTGTTGCGATCCATTCTGTCCAAGGACCCGCAGCAGCGGCCCTTTTCGGCGCAGAAGCTACGCCGAACCCTCGATCCCTACTTGCCTGATGGTGCGCTTATGGAAAAGCAGGAGACGTCCACCTACGAAGCAGTTCCGCAGGGGACGACCACCGCGGGCCAGCCGCCGCAGCCCAGCGGCACGCTCCGGCCGCCGGGACCGCCGAGCGCGCATCCGAGCCCCGTGGTGAGAGCCAGCGCGCCGCCCGCGCCGCCGCGCTCCATGCCGCCGCCTCCTCCGCCGCAGGCCCTGCGCCGCCGCGAGGAGACCACGCAGCAGATCGACCTCGGCCAGATCGAGGAGGTTCGGCAGCAGCAGAAGCGCGTCAACAGCTCGGTGCCGCCGCCCACGCCGCAGTCCGTGCAGAAGGCCTCTTCCTTGCCGCCGCCCACGCCGTCGCGGCTCTCGGACAAGACGCAGCCGCTGCGCCTCGAGCAGATCCTGCAGGTGGCCAGCGCGCAGAAGGCCGCCAGCGTCCCGCCCGCGCGTCAGCCCGAGCCGCCGCCGGCACCGAAGGACCCGTCCAAGGAGCTGCTGCTGACGCCACCCGCGCAGGGCAAGCCGGGTCGCGCCACCGCGCACGGGCTCGGCACGCCGCCCGCGCCGATGGGGCGCACGATGATGGGTATGGCCGCGCCGCCCGCAGCGAGCCCGGTCCCGCCGATCGCGCCGCCCGAGCCGGAGCTGCCTCCGGTGGTGGACGCGGCGCCGATGAACACCGCGCCCGGCATCGCGGGCCTGCAGGAGCAGCCGCTGTTCTCGAGGCTCGATGAGCCGCTCGATGAGCCGCTCGATGAGCCGGTCGACGAGCCCGAGTCCAAGCCGCTGAGCGCGAACATGTTCGACGCCGCGCTCGCCAAGCCGCCCATGAAGGCGACCTTGATGGGCATGGGCAACGGCCCCAGCCCCAACGCGCAGAACAGCATGGACGTCACGCTCGAGCGCGGCGCGGATGCGGATGCGGAAGCGACCCAGGAACGGCAGCCGCCTCGCCCCGTGCTGGCGGACAGCCTGCGCCCGAGCGCACGCCCCCCGCTGCGCGAGCCGAGCTTCGATCAACACGACGAGACCGCGTCGCTGACCATGCCCGCCAGCACGCTCGGTGGCCTGAGCTCGCGGTTCTTCGCGGACCGTCGCAAGGCCATGTACGCCGGCGGCGCCATCGTCGGCGTCGGCGTGCTGACGGTGCTCGCGAGCGCGCTGTTCTCCAGCGAGCCGCCCATGGTCGCCAACCGCGCCAGCGAGCCGCAGCCTGTCGCCGCGGTCGCCCCGGCGCCCGTGCCGCAGCCTGTCGCCGAGCCGGTGGCCGCCGCGCCCAAGCCCACGGTGGTGCCGATCGTGCCCGCCGTGCCGAGCGAGCCGGTGCCCAGCGCCGACCCCGGTACGCCGCGCGTGCAGGCGCTCGCGCCGCCGCCCAAGGAAGAGCCCACGGAGACGGCGCGCGAGGAGCGCCACCACCATCGCCACCACCGCGAGCGCGAGCTGGCGTCGTCGACGCCCAGCAAGAGCAAGCGTGAGGTCGAGGCCCCCAAGGCCAGCAGCAAGAGCGCCAAGACCGCCGTCGCCGACAAGGGCAACGACAAGTCCAAGCAGTTCGAGGCCGCTCGCGACGAGGCGCGCGCCGCCTACTCCGCCAAGAACTACAAGGCCGCCGCGGCTGCGTACGAGAAGGCGTCCAAGCTCGACCCCAAGCACCCCGGCACGTTCGCGGGCCTCGGCTCCGCGCGCCTGCAGCTGGGCGACAACAAGGCGGCGGTCGCGGCGTACCAGCGCGCGGTTCAGCTCTCGCCGGACACGTCGGGCTTCCACGCGGCGCTCGGCCGCGCGTACCTCGCCAACGGCGACCGCGCCAAGGCCGTGGCCGCTTACAAGAAGGCCATCTCGATCGACCCCAAGAACGACGCCGCCAAGGCCGCCCTGGCGCAACTAGGCGGCTGAGTTCTTCCGCCGGCGCCAGCCGAGCAGCGCTAGCAGCGCGAGCCACACGCCTCGTGCGTCGTGGCTCGCCAGTGCGCAGCCGTCATCGACCGACTTGTCGACCAGGGCGCCGGAGTTGCTGCTCAGCTGCTCCGGCGGACAGTTGCTGCACGCGCAGTCGGCGGGGCATGTGACCTGCGACTCCGAGGCGTTGCAGATGCCGTCGCCGCAGCTCGCGGGCTTGTTGCAGAGGCGCTGGCTCGGCCACTGCACCTCGCTGCACAGGCCGTCGAGCGCGCGCTGCACGTACGTGGCCTCTTCGCCGATGGTGCGCGGTGGACCCGCGTCGAGCGGCCAGGTCACGACCTTGGGCTCGCGGCACATGCCGTCGCTGCGATCCGTGTAGTCCTCGCCGCCGCGCACGAGCACACCGACCAGCGCGCCGTTGACGTCGAACACGCCCGAGCCGCTGGAGCCCTGGAACGTGTCCGAGTCGAGCAGGAAGTAGTCGCGTACGTCGTTGCGCGTGGCGAGCACGTGCGCACCGGAGTCGATCTTGAGCGGCAGGCCGCTGGCGCAGCCGATCGCGGACAGCGGCTCGCCCGGCAACAGCTCGCTGGAGCGCACCTTCACCGGCGTGCGTCCGGTCGCGGGCCGATCGAGCTGCACGATCGCGTAGTCGACGCGCGGCACCACGTTCGGGTCCGGCGACACCACACGCTTCACGATCTTGCGGCAGCCGTAGATGTCGCCCCACGAGAGCGGCTCCAGGCGCGCCGCGTCGCGCAAGAAGTAGTCGAACATGAACGCGTAGCGCGAGCACAGGTCGTCGGTGGGGAAGCAGTGGCCCGCGGTCAGCACCAGGTCGTCGTCGATCAACACGCCTGTGCACTCGGCCGCCGTGGGCTGCGCCGCGAAGCGCTCGTCCGCACAGACGTGGAACGCGTCCTCGAGCGGCTGCGTGAAGATGAAGAAGTCGCCGTCCTTGGAGCGCGCCAGGCGACTGCGCGGGATCAACGCCACCGCGGACGAAGACGCGATCGACTTCAGCGTGGGATCCGGGTGCTCATAGACATCGAGCCGATCGTCGCTGCCGTAGATGATGTGCTGCTCGATGCCCGCGAGCTCGGGCTCGTCCACGCCCTCGGCACAGCCGGCCAGAGCGAGCGTGATCAGGCACCAGCGTGTCCACTGCGGCAAGCGATGACCTCCGTGCCGGAGCCTAGAGCATCTCCCGGGACTCGTGGCGGTTTCTTCGAGCGTTCAGGGTGTGTTCGGCCGCGTCGGGTAAAGGATGGTCAGGGCGGCACACCGAACAGAGTGGCGAAATTGCCGCTTAGCTGGTCGAGTGCGGCGTCTTCCGTCGTATCCCAGAGCTTGGCGGCGTAGGCGAGCGTGTGACGCACGTTGGCCGGCTCGTTGTCCTGGTCACGTTCCGGGCCGAGGTACGGGCAGTCGGTCTCGAGCAGCAGCTTGTCGCGCGGAAGCGTCTCCAGCATGCGCGTGAAGCTCTCGGAGCGCTGCGCGTTGGCCGGGATCGACAGCCAGTGACCGGCTTCCGCGATCTGGCGCGCGAGCTTCACCTTGCCGCCGAAGCAGTGCCAGTCGACGCGCTTGGCGCCGAGCTCGAGCAGGATCTCCAGCGCGCGCTTCTCGCGCTTGCGCGTGTGGATGATGATCGCCTTGTCGGCCTCGATGGCGAGCGAGACCAGTGCGCGGAAGCTCTCTTCCTGGCGCTCCCACAGAGCCTCGGGCACCCAGTAGCCGTCGAGGCCGATCTCGCCGATCGCGAACGCGTGCTCGACGTGCTCGCGCACCCACGCGACCGCCTGCTCCGCGCTGTGCTCGACCTCGGATTCTCGTGGGTAGTCGACCCCGAGCGCGCGCATCTCCGGCAACACGGCGTCGACCGGGTAGAGACCGAAGGCGGGCTTCACCAGCGGGTCACGTCGGGCGAGCGCGAGCGTGGCCGCGTTGTCCTCGGGGTTCAGCCCGTTGCTGACGATGCTGGTGACGCCGGCCGCGCGCGCGTTGGCGAGCAGCTCGTCGACACGCGGCGCGAGCTTGGGATGCGTAAGGTGCGCGTGGACGTCGAACAGCCCCATGACGCGCAGCTTAGCGCTTATTCGTCGAAGTCTTCGTCGCGCGGCTTGCGGCCCTGCGGGGCGCTCTGGCCGAATGACTGGCGCGCGCCGAAGCCCTTGCCCTGCGGCTTGCCAGCGAACTTGCCGCCGCCGCCGAACTTACCGCCGCCGAACTTGTTGCCACCGCCGAACTTGTTGCCGCCGCCGAACTTGGGGCCGCCACCCTGGAACTTGCCGCCGCCGCCCTGGAACTTGCCGGCGCGCGGCGCGCTGCCGCCCGGTCGACCCTGTGAGCGATCGACGGGGCCGCGTCCACCGCGGTCGTCGTTCTGACGCGGGCGATCGCCGCCGCCACCGAAGCGCGGACGGTCGTTGCCTGCGCCGAAGCGCGGACGGTCGCCGCCGCGGTCGTTCGGGCGCTCGCCACCGCCGAAGCGCGGGCGCTCGCCACCACGATCGTTGCCGCCGAAGCGCGGACGCTCGCCCCCGCGATCGTTCGAGCGCGCACGGTCGTTGCCGCCGCCAAAGCGCGGACGATCGCCACCGCGGTCGTTGCCGCCACCAAAGCGCGGACGCTCGCCGCCACGGTCGTTCGAGCGCGGGCGCTCGCCCCCGCGATCGTTGCCGCCAAAGCGCGGGCGCTCGCCGCGATCGTTCGGACGATCGTTGCCGCCGCCGAAGCGCGGGCGATCCCCACCGCGATCGTTGCCGCCTCCGAAGCGCGGGCGCTCGTTGGGGCGACCGCGGTCGTTGCCGCCGCCGAAGCGCGGACGCTCGCCGCGATCGTTCGGGCGTGCGTGGCCACCGCGATCGTTTCCGCCAAAGCGCGGGCGCTCCTCGCGCTGGCCGAACTTCGGACGCTCGGGCGCGGCTTCGTCGCGCGGGTGCTTGCGGGTGAGCAGCTTCACGCCGCCCGCGGGTGCACTCGGCGCGGGCTCCGCCTCGTCCTCGTCCTCGCCGTCTTCCTCGTCGGCGTCGTCTTCGAGCTGCGCCTCGTCGATCCCGGTCTCGTCCGCCAGCTCGGCGAAGCCTTCTTCGTGATCATCCGCGAGCTCGTCGGACTGCTCGTCCGTGTGCTCGTCGCCGGACTCGTCGCCGGACTCGTCGAGGGCTTCTTCCGCCTCGGTGTTCTCCTCGGCCAGCAGCTCGGCGAGCTCCTCTTCCGGATCGAAGCTGGGCGCGCTCACGGGCTCGCGCTCGTCGCGCGCACGGCTGTCGCGCTGACGATCGTCACGCCGGTCGTCCCGGCGATCATCCCGACGGTCGCCACGGTCGCCGCGATCCCCGCGGTCGCCACGATCCCCGCGGTCATCACGCTCGTCGCGCGTGCGAGCGAGCGGCAAGTGGCGCGCGCCGACTCCCGCCAGCGCGGTCGACGACTCGCTGAGCGCCACCGTGATCTCCAGCGTCAGCCCGTGCTCGCCGGTGCGGATGCGAGCACGCGCGCCTTCGTCACCTTCATAGAGCCCGGCCTCCGTGCGCAGCCAGAGCGCGATCGAGCGCTCCGTCAGCGGCGTGGTCGACTCGCCGGTGCGCGCCGACGCGGCTTCCGCCAGCGCCTCCGCGCGCCCGACCTGCACGCCGATCACCTCTTCCGCGAAGGCCGCGAAGCCGGTCAACCGGCGGGCCTCCCACAGCTCCAGGCGCATGGCATCGAGGAACAGCAGGCCCAGCGTGCTCAGCGCACGCTCGTCGGCCTGGCCGTCGGCCCACAGCTCACGCATGGCGCGTGCGCGCACGTCGTACACTGCACGGGCGTCCCGGTTGGAGACCCCGGCCACCGTGTAGCCTTCGCGCGGGTCACGGACCTGTCCACGGTCGACCCTGGGCCGATGGACACGCAGTTTTTCCTCATCACTTCGGGCAAATGCCTCCAGGTGAGGAGGCAGCTTGCGGCGCTGCTCAGGGGATCTCTTCACGACCGGTTGGATAACCGGTGCAGGTTTTTCGGGTCGCCTCGACACGGGCCGACCTATAGCTCTCGGATCAAGCTTGCGCCGTCGCTTTCTGGCCCTACACTGCCGCTCCCTAATCGTTGGGTCGGCTCACCAATTCACGTGAGCCCCTTTCGGTTTGCTCGCGCGGCCCCTCGGGCACGCACGACTTGGTAAGCACGGTCGCGATGCTCTGCGAGACGGGCACCGCTCAATCAAGGACCAGGACATGAGCTACGCAGTGATTCGGACCGGCGGAAAGCAGTACCGCGTGACCGAGGGCGACACCCTCCGCATCGAGAAGCTCCCCGGCGACGTCGGCTCGAGCATCACCTTCGGCGAGGTGCTCCTCATCGGCGGCGACAGCGCCAAGATCGGCAAGCCGCTCGTCAGTGGCGCCAGCGTCACCGGCACCATCCTGGCTCAGGACCGCGCCAAGAAGATCATCGTCTTCAAGATGCGCCGCCGTAAGAACTACCGCCGCAAGAACGGCCACCGTCAGTGGTACACCGAAGTCAAGATCACCGGCATCGCCGTCTAAGGAGCAGCAGCCATGGCACATAAAAAAGGTCAGGGTTCTTCCCGTAACGGCCGCGATTCCAGCGCTCAGTACCGTGGCGTGAAGCGCTACGCCGGGCAGAAGGTGCTCGCCGGCAACATCCTGGTCCGCCAGGTCGGCAGCACGTTCCACGCGGGCGCCAACGTCGGCATCGGCCGCGACTGGACGCTCTGGGCCGAGATCGACGGCGTCGTGAAGTTCGAGCGCTACGGCAAGCGCCGCACGCGCATCGCCATCTACGCCGAGGGCGACCCCCGCCTCACCGCCGTCGCGCCCACCCGCGCCGACCGCAGCGCGCCCCAGGCCGCCGCCGCCGAGTGAGCTGACCACAAGGTCACCACAAGAGCCCGAGTCCACAGGACCCGGGCTTTTTGCTTTTCTCCCGACCGTTGACGTGACCTGAGCCTGAACGGCGACCAGGTCGACGCCAACGATGAGAGGGTTGCGCCCGGTTGGTGGGGAGGCAGGCTATCGGTTGGACACAGGTGGCTGATACGATCGATCGCGTGACCCTGGTCGATGACCCCGAGCAGCTGCCGCTGCCACACATCGACGTGCACGCGTTTCAGCCGCCGACGGCGCCGGAGCGCGCACGTCGCGTGTTCTGCAACCGCAGCCTGCGCATGGACAAGATCGCGTGGGTCGGCTTCGACATGGACTACACGCTGGCGATCTACGACCAGCCGGAGATGGACGCGCTGACGATCCGCGCCGCGCTGCCCAAGCTGATCGCCAAGGGCTGGCCCGCCTCGCTCGCCGACGTCACGTACGCGACCGACTTTGCCGTACGCGGGCTAATGGTCGACGCCAAGCTCGGCAACGTGCTCAAGCTCGATCGCTACAAGTACGTGAAGCGCGCGTACCACGGCATGCGCGAGCTCTCGTACGACGAGCGGCGCGAGACCTATCACTCGACGCGTATCCGCACCAAGGGCTCCACGCGCTTCTACTTCATCGACACGCTGTACGCGCTCAGCGAGGTCACGCTGTTCGCGGCGGGCGTCACGCACATGGAGTCGCTCGGCCTCGAGGTCGACTACCACGCGTGGTTCTACGCGATCCGCGAGGCTGTCGATCTCTCGCACCAGGACGACTCGATCGTGAGCGCGATCATCGCCGAGCCCGCGCGCTACCTGCGCCGTGATGCGGAGCTGGCGCGCACGTTGCACAAGCTGCGCAGCGCTGGAAAGAAGCTCTTCCTGCTGACCAACTCACGGCCCGCGTACACGCAGCGCATGATGAGTTTCCTGCTCGAGGGCTCGCAGCCGGAATGCAAACGCTGGCAGCAGCTGTTCGACGTCGTCATCACCAGCGCGAAGAAGCCTGCCTTCTTCGTGGACGAGGCGATCCCATTCCGCGACGAACGCGAGCAACCGGTCACGACGAAGCTCGAGCGCGGCAAGCTCTACCAGGGCGGCTGCGCGAACGAGCTGGCGCGGCTCGCGGGCATCGAGGGCGACAAGGTGCTGTATGTGGGCGATCACATCTACGGCGACGTGCTTCGTGCGAAGAAGCATCACCCTTGGCGCACCGCGATGATCATCCAGGAGCTCGAGAGCGAGCTCAGCGGAGTCGACCACACGCTCGATGCACACGCGCGCTGGGACTCGCTGGAGGACACGCGTCAGCTCTTGCTCGACGAGCGACGCACGCTGAACGACGCGCTGAAGTCCTCGCTCGGCGAGACGGACCGCGCGCGCTTGAAGCGCCGGCTCGACCGCACGCGTGCGCGGCTGCGCGCCGTCGACGTCGAGTGCAACGGCCTCGAGCTGGAGATCGAGCGCGCCTTCCATCCGTACTGGGGACCGCTGCTCAAGGCGGGCGGGGAGCCCTCGGGCTTCGGGGCCCAGGTGGAGACGTACGCCTGCCTGTACACGGGCCGGGTCTCCAACCTGCTCGGTTACTCCCCTCACCATTACTTTCGCGGTCCGCGCGAGCGTCTGCCGCACGAGCTGTGATCTCGGACGCGGCCGCGTCGTTCGCGTCAAAAGTCCAGCTGGCCGCATCCACTCATCCTGTAACCGTGACTGCCCTCCCGATCGCGCCGCTCCTCGTTGGCAGTGTCCAGAGTGGTTCCCAGAGGCCATCCATTGTCTTCGGCGCGCGATCGGATTTCGTGACCGTTTCCCGATGTTTCTGCGGTGATGACGGCCGACGATTTCGTGTTTTTCTGTCTCCCCTGGCGAGCGCCTTCGTATATAAGTCCAGGAGCACCGATAGGTGTGATTCCCTCGCACCCGCGAGTACAGCCTTGCCGGCAACTCTGATCAGCCCCACCAACAAGCCGTCCTTCGGACGCGGCGGGGCCCCGGCAAAGCGCATGACTCCGCACTGACCCCTCTTGTTTGTCTGCTGATGTTCGGCCCCGACATGCGGGGACCGATGGTTCTCGAACACGAGTGTCGGCAACGAGCCGTGCACTCGCAGAAGGAGCGGTAGCAATGGAAAAGCAGTCGGACGCGCCCAGCACGACCGAATCGACCGAGGAAACGGCGGTTACGGAAGATGGCGGCAGCTTCGAAGCGTTCGAAGAGCCTACCGGGGCTCAGCTGCAGGAGGCCCAGCGCGAGATGGAACGCGCGCTCAAGGACATGAAGAACAAGTCCGCGGGCGACAGCACCCTCAGCCGCTACTTCCGCGAGATGGCCAACCACCCGGTGCTGACGCCGCAGCAGGAAGTCGAAGCTGCCAAGGAAGTCGAACGCCTGGAGATCGGCTACTGGAAGGCCCTCTTCTCCTACGCGCCCGCGTTCGAGACGACCGCACTCGTGCTCGAGCAGGTGC
>JBEVNG010000302.1:0-16567 GCA_040508235.1 Polyangiales bacterium
TGCGCGCGCAGGCGGAGGGACTGGAGTCCGAGCTGCAGCACGTGATCGACACGCTCGCCCGCAGCGCGGAGCCGGTCTCGCGTGCGCTGCAGGAGATCCCGGGCGTCCGTGAGTTGCTCGCCCAGGGCAAGTCGATCGGCTCGGGTCGCAGCGCCGCATCCCGGGGCTGAGTGATGCCCTGAATCGCCGGGCGGATCCTGCGTCGAGGGTGGTAGAGTCGCTGGGCCCTCCTCAAAGGCTGTCTATGGCGTGGACCGTACGTGTGCTTATGTGGGGAAGTCTCCTTGGAGCCCTGGCTCCATGTGCGGTCCCCTTCGTTCCTCATGCGCTCGCGGAGGACGCCGAGCTGCATGCCAAGGCGAGCCAGGAGGCGCGCGGTGAGGAAGCCTTCAAGAGCGCGCTCGCACGGCTCGGCTCGGCGCAGGCCAACGAGCGCGCCGCCGCCGCCGACGAGCTGGGCCGACGCGGCTTTCGCTTCCGTAAGCAGATCGCGGACGCCCTGCGCCCGCTGCTGAGCAAGGACCCGGACGCCAGCGTGCGCGCGGCCTGTGGGCGTGCGCTAGGTCGGCTCGGCCTGCGCGAGGCGTTGCCCGAGCTCACCCAGGCCCTGTCCGATGGGAGCGCCGACGTGCGCGCGGTGGCCGCGGCCGCGCTGTGGCGTCTACCCGAGCCCAAGTCGGTGCCGGCGCTGATCGAGCGCACGCGCGACGAGGACGCCAAGGTGCGCGAGTGGAGCGCGCTCGCGCTGGGCGCGGCCAAGGATGCGCGTGCCCTGGCGCCGCTGATCGAGCGTCTCTCGGACGCGGATCGCAGCGTGCGCCTGGCGGCGATCCGCGGCCTCGGCCGCATGAACTCCAGCGAGGCCCTGGTACCGCTGCAGGGCTACCTCACCGGCGCCACGCGCGATGAAGAAGAGAAGGACGAGGTCGTCGCGGCGGTGGTCGCGATCGAGGGCAGCGAGCGCGTGGCCAGCTTGCTCGCGCTCTACGCCGCGGCGGCGAGCGACGTCGCGCAGAAGCGCAGGCTGCTCAGCGCCCTGACGCGCGTCGGCGATGCCCAGGCCCTGCCGATGCTGCGCAAGCTGAGCAGCGAGCGCGATGCGCGCGGCCTGCGTGCGCCGGCCCTGGCGGCCTACAACGCGGTGCTAGCGCGCGTCGGCGACGCCGGTGTGGCTCCATGAAGTGGCTCTCGCTCGTGTGCGCGCTCGCGATCGCGATGCCCGCACGTGCGAGCACGGACGTCACGGCCGCGATCCGCGAGCACCTGCGCGCACGCGGCGCCAGCGCGATCACCGAGCTGTCGCGTGCGTTCCTGGTCGAGGGGCAGTCGAGCGCGCTGCCGGTGCAGCTGGAGCGCGACGGCTGCGCCGGCTACCTCGCGCTCGGCCTCGGTGAGGTGCGCGACGTCGACCTCGGCCTGTACACACGCGCGGGCCAGCTTGTGGCCGAGGACGTCGCGATCGCGCCGTACGCCTACGCGCGCGTGTGCGGAAAGGCGGGCGTGGAGCTGTTCGCCAGCGCCACGCTCTACGCGGGGCGCGGCCAGCTGATCATGATGCGCGTCGACGACGCACCACGCGAGCTGGGGCGCCTGCCGTCGTCGATCCCGCTGGCGGTCAGTGCCGGCGGGCGGCTCGAGGATCTGCGCGCCGTCGGCAGCGCCAGCGACGAGCTGAGCGCGGAGTCGTCGCTGCTGCAGGAAGAGCGCGCGCAGCTCGCGGTCGGCTACTCGCTGGCGAGCCCGCCGCTGGCGCTGGAGCTGCGCGCGGGCAGTGCACGCGGCCAGCTGATGTTGCGCGCGGGCCGCTGTTATCGGCTCGCCGCGCTGGTGCCGCGCTCGCGCGGCGTCGCGATCGAGGTCGAGGGCCCCAACGCCGAGCGCTGGTCCACGCGCAGCGGCGACGACCGGGTGGCGCTCGCGTTCTGTGCGCCGGCCGACGCGGTGTATCCGATCCGGCTGCAGGCGCGGCCGCTGCGCGGGGTCGCTCTGCTGCGCGCGTTCGAGCACCGCTCGATCGATCCGGGGCGCGTGCGCGAGCTCGGCGAGGCCAGCGCGCTGGCCCTGGCCGAGGCCGAATACGTCGCGAAGAGTCGCGGCTTTGCGCTCACGCAGCTCGGCCACGCCTGGGTCGAGGGCAGCACTCCGCTGCAGTGGCCCCTCACGCTGCCCAAGGCCGGTTGTTACGCGCTGGCGGTGGTGTCCGAGGTGGGCGCCGCCGCCGTCGATGTGCGCTTGGTCGATGCGAGCGGCGTGATGATCGCGCATAACGAAGGACGTCGGGGTGTACCGATGGTGTTCACGTGTCCGCGCGAACCAGGGCCGGTGCGACTCGTGCTGAAGGCGCGTGGGCCGGACTTGCGAGTCACGCTCTGGATCGGCAAGCCGGAGGGAGCTCCATGAAGCGCTGGCTGCTCTTGCTCGCGCTCGCGGGCTGTGCCCATCGTGCCGCGTCTCCGAGCGCGGCCAAGTCCGAGCCGCTGCTCGGCAACGATGCCCTCGACCTGCACTTTCGCGCGCTGGCGCAGGGCCTCAGCGACGACGGACTGAAGCAGAGCGCGCTGCTGGAGCGCGGCTTCTTGCCGCCGTCGGCGCGCGTCGCCTTCCCGGTGCACATCGCGGCCGGCGAGTGCGCGATGTTCGTCGCGCTGGCCACCGCGAGCATGGCCGACCTCGATGCGTCGCTCTACACGGCCGAGGGTGCCGCGCTGATCGAGGACGACAGCACCGGCTCGCGTCCAACGCTGACCTTCTGTGCCTCGGCGACGCAGCCCATCGATGCCTACTTCACGCTGCACGCCTACCAGGGTGCGGGAGCGTTCGTGGCCTCGCAGTTCTCGCGCTCGCTGCGCGCGGACGACGACCTGCGCACCGGCCACGGCGAGCAGGGCGTGTCCGCGCTGAGCGAGCTCGCGCAGACGCTTCACGATCGCGGCTTCGAGGACGCTGCGCCGCGCGTGAGCTTGCCGCTCGGCGACTCCCGCCCGGTGCGCTTGGCGGTGAACGTCGCGGCGGGCGAGTGCTACACGATGGCGGCAGAAGGCGGCGACGGAGTCGCGGAGATCGGGCTGCGCCTGGTCGATGCGGACGGCGGGGAGCTGGCGCTAGGCATGGGCGATACGCAGTCCGGTCGTACGCAGCTGGCCGCGCTCCAGTACTGTGCCGATCAGCGCGCGGAGCTAGCGCTGGAGGTGGTGGCGCGACGCGGTCGAGGCCTGGCCAAGGTGGCGCGCTTCCGTGCGACGCAGGCGCTCGTGGGCGGCGTGCGGGCGCTCTGGCTCGGCGAGCCGTCGCCCTCCGAGCAGGCCTGGCAAGCGCCCAAGCTGGCGCCCGACAAGGCCGTGGCCAGCAGCAAGGACGAGTCGTCCGCGCGCGCGGCGGCCGAGGCCAAGGCGCCCTGGCGGCAGTCCCGCAGCGGCCCCGGCGAGCGGGTGGCGCTGCGTCAGGGACAGCTGGTCGAGCTCAGCCCGCGTGCGCCCGTCGCCAGCTGCGAGCGCTGGCAGATCGAGCTGGAGCCAGGCCTCTCGCGCGCGACCTTGCGCATCGAGGACACGCGCGGCGAGTTGCTCGGCGAGTCCGACTCCGAGCACATGCGCGCCTGCGTCGCGGTCTGCGGAGCCAGCGGAGCGCGTCGCGCCAGCGTGGTGGGCCGCACCGGCTTCGGCGCGGTCACGCTACGCGTCGATGCGCTGCCCGCCGGCGCTCAGACCGACTGCACGTCTTCCGGACGCCGTTGATGGAGCCGGGCGCGCGCGAGGATCAGCTCGCACAGCGCGCCGAAGTCGTGGCCGTTCTCCTTGGCGATCTTCGGCAGCAGCGAGGTCGCGGTCATGCCCGGTAGCGTGTTGACCTCGAGCACGTACTCGTTCTCGCCCTCGGTCACCAGGAAGTCCACGCGCACCGCGCCGCTGACCTCCAGCGCCTGCGCCGCCTTCTCCGCCAGCGCGAGCACGTTCTTGTAGCGGGTGGGCGTCAGGCGCGCCGGGTAGATGTACTCGCTCTGGCCGGCCGTGTACTTGCTCTTGTAGTCGTAGAAGCCGCCCTTGGGCACGATCTCGATCGCGCCGAGCGCCTTGCCGTCGATCACCGCCACCGTCATCTCGCGGCCGGCCACGAAGCGCTCGATCAACGCGTACTCGTCGTGCTTCAGCGCGTCCTCGCAGCGCGCGCGCAGCTCGGCCAGCGAGCCCGCCTTGCCGGCACCGACGCTGGAGCCCTGCGAGCGCGGCTTCACGAACACCGGGAAGCCGAACGAGCCGTGCAGCTCCTCCAGCTTGTCGAGCTGATCCTCGCGCACCGCGTAGTACGGGGGCGTCGGCACGTTGTAGAGGCGGAACAGCTGCTTGGACTTGAGCTTGTCCATCGCCACCGCGCTCGCCATCACGCTGGAGCCCGTGTACGGGATGCCGCGTAGCTCCAGCAGGCCCTGCACGCAGCCGTCCTCGCCGTAGGTCCCGTGCAGCGCCAGGAACGCCACGTCGATGGGGGTGTTGCGCAGGGTCACGTCGAGATCGCGGTCGACGATCACCTTGCTGACCTGGTAACCGCGCTCAGCCAGTGCCGTGTGAATCGCGTCCCCGGTGCGCAGCGAGACCTCTCGCTCCGCGCTGATGCCCCCGACCAAGATGCCCACCCGTTTGGTCTTCACGCCTTCTCCTCGCCGCACCCGTGCAGGGGTGCCGGCCCTTAGCGAAGCCGGTGCCACGCCGAAGATGCACGCAGTTTCGGGCCCTCGGCACCCCGCCGTGCGGCCTGCGGAACACAGGGCCGCGGCAGCCTGGACACCGGTTATCAGCGGCCCCTGGGGTGGTCAAGGAACCGCCGGACGCGTCGGCCCGTCTGTGCCATCGACGTGGAGCCTCTTTCGCGCTCGCTGAGGGCGTGCCACAACGGCCTGAGTAGAAGGACCGATGAGCCAGGGAAGCGTCGAGAAGGCAGTCCGGTTGCCAAAAGCCCGCGGTCTCAAGGAGGACGCGTTCAACCTGCCGAACATCATCACGATGTTCCGCGTCGTCATGATCCCCATCGTGATGGTGCTGCTGCAGGAGGGCACGCCGGTGATGAACTACTGGGCCGGCTGGGTGTACACCGCGGCCACCATCACGGACGCGATCGACGGCTGGCTCGCGCGCCGGCGCGGCCTGGTCAGCGTGGTCGGCAAGTTCCTCGACCCGCTCGCCGACAAGCTGCTGGTGATGGCCACGCTGGTGCTGATGGTGAGCATGGGCCGCGTGGAGTCCTGGGTGGTGGTGGTGATCCTCGGCCGCGAGCTGTCGATCAGCATGCTGCGCATGATCGCCAGCAGCGAGGGCGTGGTGATCGCGGCGGGTGAGGGCGGCAAGGCCAAGACGGCGCTGCAGATGATCGCCGTCCTGTTCTTGATGCTGCACCACCCCTACGCGATCGACTTCTGGTTCGCGACGCTGACCGTCGACTTCAACCTGGCCGGCACGTACATCCTCTACCTGAGCGTGTTCTTCGCCATCACCAGCGCGGGGGAGTACGTGAAGCTGTTCGTCGAGGCCGTGGAAGCCAAGGACCGCCGCCTCCGCACCGGCTCGTAGAAAAACACCGCGCCTGGTCTAGATGGCGAGTGTGGAGGGATCGAGCGCTCTTGCCTTATCCTTCCCGGAATGCCCGGCCCGTCCACGGATCGCTTCGAGCTGCTGCGCCTGGTGGGCGAGGGCAGCTACGGTGTGGTCTACGAGGCGCGCGACCGCGAGACCGACAAGTCCGTGGCCTTCAAGCTGCTCAACCGCGCGGATGAGGTCGCGGAGGAGCGCTTCGAGCGTGAAGCGAGCGTGCTCTCCGAGCTCTCGCACCCGGCGATCGTGCGCTACGTGGCCCACGGCACGACCAACCACGGCCAACGCTACCTGGTCATGGAGTGGCTGTCGGGCCACACGCTGGATCGCCTGCTGCGCTCGCGGCAGCCGGTGCGCGACGTGCTCGCGTTCGCGCGCCGCGTGGTCGCGGGCCTCGCCTACGCCGAGGTGCGCGGAGTCATACATCGGGATCTGAAGCCCGCGAACCTGTTCCTGGTCGACGGCGCCCCGAGCGCCGCCAAGATCGTCGACTTCGGTCTGGCGCGCCGCTCCAGCGATCGCCACAACCTGACGCAGACAGGCTTCGTGGTCGGTACGCCGCTGTACATGTCGCCCGAGCAGTCGCGCGGGGACTCCGACATCGGCGCGCGCACCGACGTGTTCTCGCTTGGCAGCGTGCTCTACCACTGCCTCACCGGCGAGGAGCCGTTCCTCGCCTCGCAGCCGCTCGCCATCCTGAGCAAGATCGTGTTCGAGGAGCCGCATCCGCTCGAGCAGGTGGCGCCGCACGTGCCGTCCGCGCTGCGCGAGCTGGTGCACGGCATGCTGCGCAAGAAGCCCGAGCAGCGCCCCGCCATGCGCGAGATCGCGCAGCAGCTGGCGGCGATCGCGGACGAGCTCGGCTCGCAGGAGCTGCGCGGCGTCGCGGACAGCGCCACCTCCGAGGTGTTGCTGCCGCTGTACCCGAAGGGCGGCGCGGCCACGCTCAGTCGACGGCGCCACAGCCTGGAGATGCGCGTGCAGTCGGCGGTGTTCGTGCGCGAGCTGAGCATGCTGCCGGCGCCGCTGGAGACGGCGCTGCACGCGACGGCCGCGCGTCACGGCGCCCGCGCGGAGCGACTGCACGATGGCTCGTGCGTGTTCGCCTCCGCGCAGCGTCTGGGCGTGACCGAGCACGCGGTCGCGTCCGCACGCTGCGCGCTCGCGTTGCATCAGCTGCTCGGCGAGCACGCAAGGCTGGCGGTGTGCCTCGGGCGCGCCACGGTCGGGGATGCGCTGCCCGCGGGCGAGCTCTACGAGCGGGGTGCGGCCCTGCTCGCGAGCACCCCGGACGGCGCGCTGCGTATCGACGACGCCTGCGCCGCGCTGCTCGATGCGCGCTTCGAGATCACCGGCACGGGCGACGCGCGCACGCTGGTGCGCGAGCGGACCGGCGGCGACGCGCCACGCACGGTGCTGGGTCAGGTCACGACCTTCGTCGGTCGCGACCGCGAGCTCTCGCAGCTGCAGCTCAGCTTCGACGAGTGCGTCGAGGAGTCGGTCGCGCGCGTGGTGCTGGTCACCGCGCCGGCGGGTGCCGGCAAGTCTCGCTTGCTGCACGAGCTGCTCGAGCGCCTGCGCCGCGGCGGCACGCGCTTCACCCTGCTCTCGGCGCGCGGTGACGCCATGCGCGCGGGCACGCAGTTCGGTCTGCTCGCTCCCGCGCTCCAGGGATGGGCCGGCCTCGCAGGCAGCGACGCCATCGACATCAAGCGCGGCAAGCTCCGCGCGCGCCTCGCCAGCGTGGTCCCGGCGCCGCGCGTCGAGGAGCTGGCCCACTTCCTCGGCGAGATGATCGGCGTGCCGTTCCCCCACGACGCCAGCCCGCAGCTGCGTGCCGCGCGCACCGACCATCAGCTGATGGCGGACCGCACCCTGAGCAGCTGGCTCGAGTGGATGGAGGCGATCAGCAAGCAGCCCGTGCTGTTCTGCGTCGAGGATCTGCACTGGGCGGATCCGGCGAGCCTGCGCTACCTCGAAGCCGCCCTGCGCAACGCCCAGGAGCGCGCACTGATGGTGCTTGCGCTGGCGCGTCCCGAGGTGCGCGCGTCGTTCCCGAACCTGTTCGCCGAGCGCGAGCTGACGGAGATCCGTCTGCCCAAGCTCGGCGCCAAGGCGTGCGCGCGCTTGCTCGACGCGCTGTCGGCGGAGGGCCTGACGCCCACGCTGCGCGACCTGATCATCCAGCGCGCGGACGGCAACCCGTTCTTCATCGAGGAGCTGCTGCGCGCGCTGCAGAGCGCGCGTCAGGACGAGTCGCTGCCGCAGAGCATCCTCGCCATCGTGCAGGCGCGCCTCGACGCGCTCGGCGACGAGTCCAAGCAGCTGGTGCGCGCGGCCAGCGTGTTCGGCTTGAGCTTCCGGCTCGACGGCGTGCGCGCGCTGTTCGACGCCGACGAGACGCGGCTCGACCTCGAAGGTGGGCTCGCGATGCTGTGCGAGCGCGAGGTCATCTTCGCCCGCGGCCCCGCCGGCGAGCAGGAGTTCGAGTTCCGGCACGCGCTGATCCGCGACGCCGCGTACGAGCTGCTGCCGGACGAGGAGCGCGAGCTCGCACATCGCCTCGCGGCCAGCTGGCTGGAAGAGCAAGGCGAGGCGCCGGCGCTGCTGGCCCACCACTACGAGCGCGGCGCGGCGCGCGAGCTGGCGGCGCAGTGGTACGCACGCGCGGCCGAGCAAGCGTTCGAGTCGGGCTCGCTCGACGACGTCGCCCGCTGCGGCGAGCGCGCGATCGCGTGTGGCGTGAGCGGCGAGGCGCTCGGCAAGGTCGCCGCGCTGCTGGCCGAGGCGCGCTCCTACAGCGAGGACGACGCCGGCGCGGCGGACTGGGCGGAGCAGGCGCGCGCGCTGCTGGTGCCGGCGCATCCAGCGTGGTGGCGCGCGACGCAGGTGGGTGCGGTCGCCTACCTGCGCATGGGGCGCGCCGAGCTCGACCTGTTCGCGAGCGACATGATCGCGAGCTTCGACACCAGCTCGACGCAGTCGGAGCAGGCGCTGGCGGTGGCGTACCTGATCAGCGAGTCGCTGCGGCTGACGCGCGATGATCTCGCCGCGCGCCTGCTGGCGTTGATTCGCGCCGCATCGCCGGAGTCCGTACGCGGCCGCGCGGAGGGGTGCCTCGGCTCCGCACTGGCGATGCAAGCCTTCTTCGCCCGCAACACCAGCCAAGCCTTGCGTCACGCGCAAGGCGCCCTGGAGGCGCAGCGGCGCGCGGGTGCCTTGCGCGACGTCGCCGACACGGCGGGCCTGGCCGGCTACATCGCGCACGAGCTGGGGCGCTACGACGATGCCGAGCGCGAGCTGACGGAGCAGGTGCAGCTTGGCCGCCGGCTCGGCTCCCAGCGCGACGTGCTGTACGGCCAGCTGATGTTGGGCTCGGTGTTCCTGCGCAAGAACGCGCTCGCGAGCGCAGAGACCTGCCTGCGCGAAGCGCTGCAGGGCTACCGCAGCACGGGCGTCGACTCATACCAGGCGGAGGCGCACGCCTACCTGGCTGGCGTGCTGGAGCAGCGCGGCGAGCTGGAGGCCGCGCAGCGTGAGCTCGACAGCGCGCGCGAGCTGAAGCAGGTCGAGCCGGGTGCGGCGTCCTACGTGCTGGCGCGCGCCTCGTCGCTCGCGAGCCGGCGTGGCGAGCGCGAGCGCGCGCTTGCGCTGGCCAGCGAGGCGCTGACGATCTCGCGTCAGGACGGCGTCTACGAGCTGGTCGGCTGGGTCCGACTGCGGCACGTCGAGAGCTTGATCGACGCGGGCCAGCACGACGCCGCCCGCGCCGCGCTCGCCGATGCACGCGCCTGGCTCGATGCGCAGGCCGCGAAGATCGACGAGGACGAGGCGCGGGCTTCGTTCTTGAACCACGTCGCGGAGCACGCCGGCCTGCGCGCGCTCTCGCTCTGACGCGGGCTCAGTTCGCGAGCTGCAGCGACCACTGCTGCGTGTTCGCGAGCGTCCAGGTCAGCTCTTGCACCGCGTTGGAGGCGCCGAGCGCGACGACCGACTTGGGGTTGAACACCGGGCTGATCGCGTGGAAGCCGGTGCTGTTCGCCATCGAGGTGAAGCCGAACAGCTGCTCGCCGCCACCGGTGAACTTGCCATGCACGATCGCGGTCTTGTCGGCCGGCGACTTGCCCGACACCGTGAGCGCGGTGCCGGTGCTGACGTTGATCACCTTGTACTGCTTCGGGTTGACCTGGAGGATCTTCCACTTCTGCGTCGCCGCGCCGGTGTAGCTCTTGGCACTCACGCCGCTCGCGCTGGTGCTCGCGTCGAGGCAGGTACCCGTGCTGCGATTGCAGATCTTGTAGTTGGAGTTGGCGTCGAAGTTACGCCACACCGTCACGACGTGGTTGTAGCCGAAGCAGGCCTTGTAGCCGTCGGCCTGGTTGGGGATGTCCTGCGGTGTGCAGCTGTCCTTGCAAGCGGCGCTGAGGCCCCACGGGTTCGAGTACGGCGCGTTGGACTGCGTGACGCCGAGGCGACCGGGCACCACGCCCTGATCGAAGTCCTTGCCGTTGCAGAAGTACGCCTTGGGCGGGTCCGAGAACAGGTTACCGAAGAACGAGCCTTCCTCGTAGGGGTGGCCGGTGCTCTGTCCCCAGCCGATGCCGGGCATGTTGCCGTCGAGCCAGAGCGAGACGTTCTGCCCGCTGGTGTTCACGTGCGCGAGCATGCACGCGCTGACGCTCTCCTGGCAGGCCGTGTAGCAGGTGCCATCGGCCCACTCGGGCGCCACGCCGATCTGGCCGGCGAAGGTGTACGAGACGCCCTTGGCGTCCTTCTTCACGAGCGTCTGTCCAGCGGGCAGCGCGCAGCGTACGAGGTACGTCAGCGTGGCGCGTCCCTCTGCGCTGGTCAGCAGCGTGCTCGTGGGGTCGAGCCCGTTGGTGGTGCGCAGACCGTTGGTGGTGCGCAGTCCGTTGGTCGTACGCAATCCGTTGGTGGTGCGCAGACCGTTGGTGCTGGCCAGCGACTCATCGGCGCGGCCAAGCTCGACGTCGCCGTCGAGCTCTTCGAAGGAACCATCGTCATCGGGCGCCGCACAGGCGCCCACAAGCAAGCCAAACGCAAGAACCGCAAACTTCTTCGCCATGGTTCCGAGACGCAAAGCACGTTCTTGGCCAAGCCCGCGCGCGTGCGGCGAACCACCAAAAAACGCTGCACGCTCGACCAGCGCGCTTCGAAGTGTCTCTTGCGGCGCTACGACCGTCGCGGCGGACGTTACGAAGCCGATGCACCTACAGCGGCGGCGCTACGGGCGCAGTCGGTTGAGCATGCGCGGGAAGGGGATGGTCTCGCGCACGTGCTCGAGGCCGCACAGCCAGGACACCGTGCGCTCGATGCCGAGGCCGAAGCCGGCGTGCGGGAAGGTGCCGTAGCGGCGCAGGTCGAGGTACCAGCTGAAGGCTTCCTCGGGCAGCTTGTGCTCCGCGATCGCCTTCTCGAGCGTGGCCAGATCGTCCTCGCGCTGACCCCCGCCGATGATCTCGCCGTAGCCCTCCGGCGCGAGCACATCCATGTTCAAGGCGACGCTCGGATCACTCGGGTCGCTCTTGAAGTAGAACGCCTTCAGCTCGCGCGGGTAGTGGGTCACGATCACCGGGCGGTCGAACTGTTCGCTGATGATCGTCTCCTCGGGCGCGCCGAAGTCGTCGCCGTACTTGAACTCGACGCCCTTGCTGGCGAGGATCTCCGCCGCTTCCTTGTAGCGAATGCGCGGGAACGGCTTCTGCACGCGCTCCAGGGCCTCCAGCTTGCGCTCCAGGATCGCCAGCTCCGGGCGGCGGTTGGCCAGCACCCGCTGCACGACATGGCAGAGGAAGTCCTCCGCGAGCTCCGCGTCGCCCTGCAGGTCGAGGAACGCGACCTCCGGCTCCACCATCCAGAACTCCGCCAGGTGCCGCCGCGTCTTGGACTTCTCCGCGCGGAAGGTCGGACCGAACACGTAGATCTTGCCGAACGCCGCCGCCGCCGCCTCGCCGTACAGCTGACCCGACTGCGTGAGGTACGCCGGCTCGCCGTGGTAGTCGGTCTCGAACAGCGTGCTGGTGCCCTCGCACGCGTTGGGCGTGAAGATCGGCGCGTCGACCAGGGTGAAGCCGTTCTTGTCGAAGTACTCGCGCACCGCACCGATGATCTCGTGGCGCACGCGCATGATCGCGTGCTGCCGCCGCGAGCGCAGCCACAGGTGGCGGTGGTCCATCAGGAAGTCGGTGCCGTGCTCCTTGGGCGTGATCGGGAACTCGGCGCTGGGAGTACCCAGGATCTCCAGCCCGCTCACCGCCACCTCGTACTCGTTGGCGTGCTTGGGGTGCGCCTTGATCAGCCCCTCGATGGCGACCGCGCTCTCCTGGCGCAGGTGCCCCGCGCGCTCGAACAGCTCCGGCGTCACGTCACCCTTGAAGATCACGCACTGCACGTCGCCGCTGCCGTCGCGCAGCGTGATGAAGTGCAGCTTGCCGCTCGAGCGAATGCCGCGCACCCAGCCCTTGAGAGTCACCTGTTGGCCCACGTACTGGCCGAGCTTCTCGATGTACACGTGCATCGTTTCGTTCCTCCCCAACAGGCTACCGCAAACGCGGGTCGAGCGCGGCGACCGCCAGGTCCGCCAGCACGTTGCCCAGCTGCACCACCGCGCATGCCACGAATACGATGCCAAGCACCAGCGGCAAATCCAAGCCGCTGATCGCCTCGTACGCGAGCCGGCCCATGCCGGGCCAGCCGAAGATGGTCTCGGTGATCACCGCGCCGCTCACCACCACGCGCAGCGACACGCTGAGCAGCGTCACCACCGGCAGCAGCGCGTTGCGCCCCGCGTGCACCAGCACCACGCGCCAGGTCGAGAGGCCCTTCGCGCGCGCCGTGCGCACGTAGTCGCTCTTGAGCGCCTCCAGCAGCTCGCTGCGCATCAGCCGCGCGTAGGTCGCCGCGCCGATCACGGCCAGCGTCAGCGCCGGCAAGATCGCGTGGTAGAGGTGGTCGAGCATCGTCACGCCGTAGCCGCCGATCGGAAACCAGCCCAGCCGGAACGCGAAGTAGCCCAGGAAGTACAGCCCGGTCACGAACGACGGCATGCTGATGCCCGCGAAGCTGGTCGCCATCACCGCGGTGTCGAACCAGCTCTTGGCGTAGATCGCAGCCAGCACACCGGCGCCCAACCCGAGCAGCAGCTCGAACGTCAGGGCCACGCTCCCGAGCAGCAGCGTGCGCGGCAAGCGCCCCAGGATCATCGACGCCACCGAGCGCTCGTCCTGGTAGGAGCTGCCGAGGTCGAACCGCGCCAGCTCGCTCATGTACGTGACGTAGCGCTCGCCGAGCGGCCGGTTCAGCTGGTGCTTCTCGCGGAAGCCCTTCAGCTGCGCGGCGCTGGCTTGCTCGCCCAGCGCGGCGCGCGCGGGATCGCCCACCACGTTCACCAGCAGGAACACGCCGCTCATCACCAGCCACAACACGAACAGCGCGGTCGCGAGCCGCCGCAGCACGAACAGGGTCATGGGAACATCCTCGCCAGCTGCTGCGCGGGCTGGCGCATCAGGGCCGCGATGCGCTTGCGAGGCAGATCGAGCCAGGTCTCGGCGACGTAGATCCAGTGGATGGGGTGAGGCGAGTAGTTGCGCACGTACGGCTGCCAGGCCTGCGGCGCCGCCGTGTTGCAAAAGAACGCCCACGGCGCGAGCTCCGCCACGCGATCGTTCGCCTCGCGGTACATCGCGCGTCGCTTCTCCTTGTCGCGCTCGACGATCGCGCGCTCCAGCAGCTCGTTCACGCGGTCGTCGGAGAAGAACGCGCGGTTGTCCGAGTCGCGCTCGGCGATCGCGCGCTTGCTGACCAGGTGCATGATGTTGGAGGCGTCCGGAAAATCGAGCGACCAGCCCGCGGCCGACATCTGCGCGTTGCCACGCTTGGCGGTCTCCTCCAGGTAGACCGGGAAGCTCACCTGCTTGGCCTCCAGCTGTATGCCGATCTTGCTGAGGTCCGCCTGCGCCAGCTCGAAGTACGCGCGCCCGGCGCTGTTGTCGCTGAGCCACATCGTCACGGGCTGGGGCAACCCGTCGGGATACCCCGCGAGCTTCAGCTCCTCGCGCGCCTTCGCGAGATCGAAGTGCTGCCCGTGCGGCAGCGCGGGATCGTAGCCGGCGACCTTGGGCGGCAGCATCTGGCCGGTCGGCTTGATCAGCCCGTTGCGCGCGCGGCTCCAGCGCTCGCGATCGATCGCGAACGCCACCGCGCGACGCACGTGCACGTTGTCGAACGGTGGCATCTCGTTGTTCATCACGAGGCCGTAGGTGTCGGCGCGCTCGCCGACCGTCATGTAGCGAGCCCACGGGCCGGCGCGCATGAACACGGCGTCGGCGGGCGCCATGCGCGTCGCGATGTCGACCTCGCCGTTGCGGAAGCGCATCACGCCGGTGGCGCGAACCAAGCCTTCCTCGAACACCACGCGGTCGAGGTACGGCAGCTCCGGCTCGTGGTACCGCGCGTGCCGCTCCAGCACCAGCCGCACGCCCGGGTCCCAGCTCACCAGCTTGAACGGCCCGGTGCCGCAGGTGGTGCGCTTGAAGTTCGCGCCTGGCTTGGCGAGCTCCTCGCGCGGCACCGGCGACGCGTAGCGCATCGCCAGCGCGTACACGAAGCTCTGATCGGGCTGCGTCAGCCTGATGCGCACGCGGAACGGCTCCAGCACCTGCAGGCCGCGCACGTGCGGTGCTTGCTTGGCCTGGTACGCCGCGACGCCCTCGATGGCCGAGAAGTACCCCGCGCCGGGCGAGTGGAGCTCCGCGCTCAACATGCGCTCCAGCGACCACACCACGTCGCGTGCATCGAGCTCGCGCCCGTTATGGAAGCGCACGCCGCGGCGGAGCGAGATCGTCAGCGTCCGCCCGTCCTCGCTGATCTCCGGCAGCTCCTGCGCCAGCCGCGGCACCAGGTTCGCCTCGTGATCGTAGGCGTACAGGCTCTCGTAGATCATCTCGATCAGGACGTGCGAGATCTGGTCGCCCGCCGTGTGCGGGTCGAGCGTGCGCACGCGCGCCTCTTCCCAGAGCATCAGCGTGCCCCCGCGCCTGGGCGTCTCGCTGCCCGCGCCGACGAAGCGCGGACCGCTCGGCAGCTCGGGGCAGGCCGCGCAGAGCAGCAGGCTAGCGGCGAGGATCCAGCGCATCGCGCAGTCCCTCTCCGAGCAGGTTGAAGCCGAACACGGTGATGGTGATCAGCGCCGCCGGCGCGACCAGCAGGTGCGGCGCGTGCTGCATGAACTCGCGGCCCTCGTACAGCATCGAGCCCCAGCTCGCCTGCGGCGGTCGCACGCCGAGGCCGAGGAAGCTCATCGCCGACTCGATGATGATCATGTCCGCGACCATGCCCGTGCCGAGCACGATCGCCGGGCCGATCACGTTGGGCAAGACATGCTGCAGCAGCACGCGTGGGTGTCGTGCGCCCAGCGCGCGGGCGGCGGACACGTACTCCAGCTGGCGAACCTGCTGCACCTTGGCGCGGGTCACGCGTGCCAGCGCGGGCCACGAGAAGAAGCCGAGCAGCAGGTAGAGCGTGGCGAGGCCCGTCTTGGCGAGCGCGCGATTGAGCGCGATCGCGAGCAGCAAGAACGGCAGCGACAGCAGCACGTCGACGGTGCGCATCGCGAGCGTGTCGAACCAGCCGCCGAAGTACCCGGAGAGCAGGCCCACCAGCAGGCCGAGCGCGAGCGCGATCGCCGTCGCTGTGAGGGCCACCTCCATCGAGACGCGCCCTCCATGCAGCAACCTGGACAGCTCGTCGCGACCCATGCCGTCCGCGCCCAGCAGGAATTCTCCGCCTGGTGACGAGGGGATACCGAGCTTGCTCAGGCCGCTGGCGAACTGCTCGTTGGGAGGACGAGGTGCGAGATGTGGACCCACGAAAGCGAGCACAATTGCGCTCGTCACCAGAACTAGGCCCACGACGGCGCCGCGATTCGTGCGAAAACTACGAAACCAGCGGCTATCCCGCACGCGACCACTCCTGCTCTGAGCCGGTTCGTTACGGAGTACCAGCTAGCGGTGAGCCAGCCAGCTTTTCTTGCTTGACCTTGCTCGGATAGTTCTCCACTTTGTCCTACATGTAGACGGCCGTTCGGGCTGCAGCTTGTAGGGGCCCGACTTACTAGAACGCTGTCTTTTCGCTGGAGCCGGGGGGCTCCGAGAAGTTGACGGCCGGGTCGAAAGTGGACGGCTTTCTATTGAATGGAATCCATTCGTGCTTGCACGAGCACGTTTCTTCTCGGATGATTCCATTCAAGCGATTCGCATGAATAAAGACGGGGCGAGCTTGAGCAGCACGGCACAGCGAGAGACGGTCTTCGAGGCGATCGAGCAGGCCCATCCCACCGGGATGAGCGTCCAGCAGATCGTCGCGGCGGTGACGTCGATGGGCGAAAAGCTGACCGAGGCGACGTTTCGCAAGTACGTCCAGCTCGGCCTGCTCCCGCGCAGCGTGCGTGTCGGACGCAAGGGCAAGCATCAGGGATCGCAGGGCCTGTACCCGGCCAGCACGGTGCGCCAGCTCCAGCAGATCCGCGGACTGATGACGCAGGGCTTCACCATCGAGCAGATCCAGAGCCGCTTCCTGTCGGTGGGCGGCGAGATCGACGGGCTCAGCAAGGAGCTCGACAAGCTGATGCTGCAGCTGGAGCGCACGCAGGGCACGGACTCGTTGCTCGCGCGCGAGATCGACGAGGCGCGTCGGCTGGCAACGTCGCTCGTCGACAAGCTGCGCGACGTCGAGCGCCGCGTGACGGTGCAGGCACGTCTGGACCGCGCGGCGGTCTGAATCTTCGGCCGAGGCTTGGGGGCCTCGGCGCACACGACTCTTCTGGACGTTGATTAGAGATTACTGGGAGGCACACGATGAGTGAGCAGGGGGCAGTCGGCGAGGCTTCGTGGGGGCAGGAAGCCGCCGTCGATAACGCAGTCGAGGTTAAGGGCTCATTGGCGATGGCCTTGATGCCGCTCGACGAC
>JBEVNG010000411.1:0-11636 GCA_040508235.1 Polyangiales bacterium
GGCCTGGTACTTCTCCGCGCCGGTGGGCACGTAGAGCGACTCGCGCGCCGACTGGTTCATGGAGTAGTTGAGCGCGTTGTCGGCGATGCTGAGCGATCTGCCGACCAACAGGAACGGCATCAGTGCGAAGCCACCGGCCACCACCACGATGGCGAACGGCAGCACGCTGAGCGCGGCGCGGATGCCGAGCCGCTGCATCACGAAGCGCGTGAACAGCAGCTGGATCAGCAGCGACAGCACGTTGGTCACCAGGAACACCGACGCCAGCTGCTCGCCGATCTGGCCCGGCTTCAGGTACAGGCTGAGCGTGGCGCTGAACTGGTAGTCCATCACCGTCGACACGACCTCGTAGATCGCGACCATGCCGGCGATCGCCATCAGGTACGGCGAGGCCGCGACCACACGCGCGCCGGCGCGCCCGGTATGCGTGCTGGCGGTGATCACCACCGGCGGCTCGAGGTCCGGCCGCGAGCGCCGCGGAATGCCCAGGTGCGCCACCGTGTAGGTGATGAGCAAGATCACGCTGGTCGTCGCGCAAGCCGTCCAGAGCCAGGTCGAGGTGGGCAGGTAGCCTATGCAGGCCTTGACCACGGTCGAGCCGAACACACCGCCGGCCACGCCGCCCAGCACGATGAACGCGTAGATGCGGCGCGCGATCTCGGGCGACACGCTGTCGTTCAGGTACGCGAAGAACGCGGCCACCATCAGCATGTTGAACAGGTCGCCGAACATGTAGAAGATCCACACGGACGACTCGGACGGCGCGTCGACCAGCCGGGTACAGAGCCCGAAGCCGACCACGAACAGGCCGCCGAACACGTAGGTGAGCCACTCGCGCCGGTAGCGCTTGGTCAGCGCCACGAACAGCAACGCCGCCAGCGCGGCGACGATCATGTTGCCGACCTTGGCCATCAGCTCGGCCTGCGGGCCGTCGAGCGTCACGTGGAACGAGCCGGCCGCGAGCTCCAGCGAGCGGCCCCGGTAGAAGCTCAGGAAGACCGACTTCTTGATCGGCTTGAGCATCCAGAACGTGGTGATGACCAGGAAGAAATACGCCGACATGAGCAGCGTCGGCACGAGCTCCCCATCGCGCAGTTCGAACAGAGACTTGAGCTTGCGCATGAACTCCTGACCGGGTCACTCGAGGGGCGTCCACCGGAATTTGGGCGCGTGGAACAGAATGAAAGCCCGAGCCGCGAGGGGGACGCAAGAGCTTCCGGGCGAAGACCTGACATTTGGCCACAGAGCGCAAGGAAACAAGCCGAAAATGCAGGCTGTCATGCTGCATTTTCCGTCCTGCCACGCGCACTTCCAGGTCGACAGCGGGACCCGCTCCTCATAAACCCCCGCTCACCGGCGAGGCACCTCGCAGCTTGCGGGCATGGCCGTCGTCACGGGCGTATGATCCGACCACAGGGCGCCCCGAGCACCCGCCGGTGTAGAGCTCCCGAAAGGCTTGTTTTGTCCTCTCCGGACGTCCCATCTCCATCGCTCGCGAACCCCAACGGGGACCAGGCTGCGAGCGAGTCGCACCAGCACGGTCACGAAGCGCGCTCCCTCCGTTCCCTGGCCGCGCTCTCGCTCGGTGCGCTCGGCATCGTCTACGGCGACATCGGCACCTCGCCGCTCTACGCGTTGCGCGAGAGCCTGGTCCACGTGGGCGCCACCGAGCCGCACGTGCTCGGCGTGGTGTCGCTCGTGGTCTGGTCGCTGGTGCTCACCGTGGTGGTCAAGTACCTGACCTTCATCCTGCGCGCCGATCACAACGGCGAAGGCGGCGTGCTCGCTCTGCTCACGCTCGCGCGCCGCAAGGGCCGCTCGGTGTCCGCGCGCCATGGCGTGCTGCTGTGGCTCGGCCTCGCCGGCGCCGCCTTGCTGCTGGCCGACGGCATGATCACGCCCGCCATCTCCGTGCTCTCCGCGGTGGAGGGCCTGGAGCTCGCCACGCCCGGCGTGACGCCGTTCGTGCTGCCGATCTCGATCGTGATCCTGATCGGCTTGTTCTCGGTGCAGAAGCGCGGCACCGGGCGCATCGGCGCGCTGTTCGGGCCGGCCGTGTTCCTGTGGTTCGCCAGCATCGCCGCCGCCGCGGTGCCGTGGATCCTGCGCGAGCCGCGCATCTTCCACGCCTTCGATCCCCGCCACGGCATGCGCCTGTTGTTCGAGAGCGGCGAGGGCTTCACCGTGCTCGGCAGCGTGGTGTTGTGCGTGACCGGCGGCGAGGCGCTGTACGCGGACCTCGGCCACTTTGGCGTGCGCCCGATCCGCACGGCCTGGTACGTGGTGGTGTTCCCGGCCTTGCTGCTCAGCTACCTCGGCCAGGGCGCCTACGTGCTGATGCACGCCGGCCAGCCGATCGGAAACATCTTCTTCGAGCTGGTGCCGCCGAGCCTGCTGCTGCCGATGGTCGCGATCGCCACCATCGCCGCCGCGGTCGCGGCGCAGGCGCTGATCAGCGGCGTCTACTCGCTCACCCAGCAGGCGGTGCAGCTCGGCTACCTGCCGCGCATGACGATCATCCACACCTCCGGCGACATGGAGGGGCGCATCTACGTGCCGCAGGTGAACGCCCTGCTGATGGTCTCGTGCATCGGCCTCGTGATCGGCTTCCGCACCTCGTCGGCTCTCGGCGCGGCGTACGGCATCGCGGTGACCGGCACCATGGTCGTCACCAGCGTGCTGTTCTTCGCGGCCATGCGTCGCATGTGGGGCAACCTGCTGACCGGCTTGCTGGTGTTCGTGTTCCTCTCGATCGACGTCGGCTTCCTGGCCGCCAACCTGACCAAGCTCGCGCACGGCGGCTGGTTCCCGATCCTGATGGGCGGCACCTTCGTCGCCATCGCCACCAGCTGGCACGCCGGCGCGGAGGCGGTGCGTCGCCACCACATCTCGCTCAACATCCCGCTGAGCGACTTCCTCGCCGCGCTCGCGCTCGAGGGCATCGTGCGCGTGAAGGGCACGTCGGTGTTCCTGGCGCGCGACGACAAGGGCGCACCTCCCACCCTCGTGCACTACGTCAAGCACAGCCACGCACTGCACGAGCGCGTGATCTTGCTGACCATGAAGACGGTGCGCGTGCCGCGCGTGGCGGACTCCGAACGCACCACCATCGAGGACCTCGGCGACGGCTTCATCCGCGTGGAAGCGAAGTACGGCTTCATGGAGTCGCCCACCGTGGGCCGCGTGCTGGAGACGTGCGCGCAAATGGGCTTGCCCGTGGTGCCGTCCGAGGCGACCGTGTTCGTCGGCCACTCCAGCGTGCTGGTGCAGCCCACCGGCAAGGCGAAGATGGCGCTCTGGCGCAAGCGTTTGTTCGCCTTCATGAACCGCAACGCCCGTCCGGCGGCGCTGTACTACGGCTTGTCTCCGGACCAGGTGATCGAGATCGGCGTGCGCTTGGATATCTGACGCGCTCGCTCCCGTGGTAGAAATTCCAGAGGGGGCTGCGTGCAGAGCGACGTGGTGATCACCGGCTATCGCTTGAACGCGAAGGAGCCGGCACAGAAGGCACTGGAGCGCATCCTCGGGCTGGCTCCGGAGGTGGCGCGTGCCCTGGCGCGCACCTTCCCGGCGGTGGTGCTGGAGGGCGCGGCCAACGACAACGCGCTGCGCATCCGCGATCAACTGGAGAGCGCGGGCGCGCTGGTGGAGCTGCGCGCGAGCCAGCCTCGCCTCGAGCGCGCTCCGCTGGATCTGCCCGCGACGCGCGGCGGCGCGTTCGATCTCGACCTGGATCTGCCGATGGCCAAGGGAGGTTCGCCGCCCAAGGCCAACAAGGGCGGCGGCACGGGCGCGTTCGCCTTGCCGCCCAAGACTGGCGGCTTTCCCGCACCCAAGACCCACCCCGGCGCCTTCGCCGCGCCCGGCATGGGCACCGGACCGCTGGCCGTGCCGCCGCCTCCGGGCAAGCCTCGCGCTCCGCAGCCGACCAGCCGCAACCTGCGCGGCTCGATGCCGCAGCCGCCGCCTCCGCCACCCGCCGCGTACCAGCTGGGCGACTTCGGCATGGCGCCGCGTGGACAGAGCGTGGTCGCCAAGCTTCCGACGGGTCCGTCGTCGACGCCGTCGCTCGCGCCCTCGCTGCCTTCGCTGTCGCCCGCGCGTACGCCCGCGGTCGTCTCGCCACCCACGCTCGCCGACGGCGACTTCGACTTCGAGAGCGCCATGGGCGGAGGACTCGAGCTCGATCTGGGCACCGGTCCGCGCCAGAGCCTGCCGCGCAAGCCCTCCACGCCGCAGCGGCCCTCGATGCCGCGCGAGGAGGTGCACGCAGAGCGCTTTGGTGCGCTGGCCGGCGCGCGTGCGGCGGGCAAGGCGCCCGACGTCGATGCCCAGGCGTTCAAGTCGCTCCAGCGCCGCCCGGACTCGCGCCGCCCGGCCAAGAAGCAAGACAGCCTGGTCGTGCGCGTGCTGCGCGGCGCGCTGCCCGGCGTGATGTTGGTCTCCATCTGCGCGCTCACGCTCGGCGCCGTGGGCTACGCGCTCGATCCCGCCGATCCGATCGGGGGCCTGGCGCGGGCCAAGGCGCTGCCCCTCACGGAGCCGGGCGACGAGACCGCGCATCAAGAGGGCTACCTGCACCCGCTGCTCCGCAGCACGCCGCGTCCGATGCGCGCTCCGGTCGCCGCCGTGCTGCGCGCGCGGATCACCGGCGTGCACGACGTGCCGGTCAGCTTCCCCACCCGCCACGGTCAAGTTGCCCAGTGCGCGCTGGTGGAGCACGGCCCCGACACCGAGGCGCGGCTCAAGGGCGTGCGCGAGACCGGCCACGAGGTCGCCACCACGCCCTCCGCGGCGGCGCAGCTGATCGAGCACGAGCGTGCGCTGCGCGCGGAGCTGCAGCGGCTCGACCTGCAGTTCACGCGCGTCTGCCTGGTGCCCTAAGCGCACGCCCACCCGGGACTCGGCTGGATTCGGCTTGTGTCCACCGAGCCGCGCGCGGTATCCGGCGGCGATGCGCGCGTTCGCGATGTCGCTCCTGTTGGCGGGTTGCATTCACCCGGCCCCCCAGCCACCCCCCACCGCTCTCGACTGTCCTCCCGTCGTCGTTCCGCCCCCCACGCCCAGCAGTCCACCCCCCGCGCTGCACGATCTTCGCTGGCAGCTCACGGTGGGTCGCGAGCCTCCACGCGTGGTCTCGGACGAGCTCGTTCCGTTCACCCTCGGCAAGTGGGAGTGTGCACTCGGAAAGGTGCAGATGGACGACGCGCGCGAGCCCGCGCACCTGCGGCTGACGCGCACGCGACGGCTGGCCTGCACGCACGCGAGCGGCACCACCGTGCAGACGTCGCTCGCATGCGAGGTGATCACGGGCGCACCGGCCAGCGCGCGCAACTTGCCGCTGTCGCTCGACACCGCTCCGTCGCTGACGCTCGGCTGCACGCCGGTCGCGGTAGACCGTGTCGCCTCGGTGCTCGGCACGCTGTGCGCGAGCGAGGCCGGCATCACGTATTGCGCGGGGCCCTGACGCGCGGACGAATTACGGCCCTCACGCATCGTTCTCGCTTGCGCACGTGCAGTTTGGGAAGCACGTGCACAGCATGGAGCACGACGAGTGGCTCGAGTCCGGTGCCGACGGCTCGTTCGCCCTCGGCTGTGTCGACCGCAAGCTGCGCCGCAAGTACCACGGGCTGCTGACCGTGCGCGAGCCAGGCCATGGCGACGCCTGGAACGTGCTGGCCGAGGTCAGCGAGGTCGTGCGGCAAGGCGACTTCCACGCGCGGCTGAATGATCCGCGCGAGACACACCGTGACGGCGACGCCGAGCTGGTGTCGTTTACACCCTTCCCGCACGCGGCACACACCTATCGCATCGAAGCGCGCGCGGAGCTGGCGCCAGCGGTGACGATCACGCGTCGCGTGCGGCTCGATGCGCACGGTCAGGTGGAGCTGCGCTACAGCGTGCGCGGCGTGCAGGCGCCGCTGCAGCTTTCGCTCGCGCCGCTGTTGCGCTGCCGGACCTTGCACGACCTCACCTTCGAGAACCCTTTCTTGGATGGCGCGCTGATGCAGGTGGAGAGCGACGACGCGCTCGAGGTGTGCATGCAGCCGTATCCGGGCATGCCCACGCTGGCCTTTCGGCTCGAGCTGCCGGCCAACGCGAGCGTGCAGCTGGAGCGCGCTGGCCGCTGGTGGACCGACCTGCACTACGCGTGGGAGGCCGAGCGCGGTTATCCGGCGGACGAGCACGCGTTCGAGCCAGGACAGTTCGTGGTCTCGCTGCAGGGCGACGCCGAGCTGACGTTGATGGTGGGCCTGGATCCGCTGCGGCCGGAGCCCGCGCCTCACGAGCGCGCGCCGCAGGGACTGGCCGAGCAGCTCTCCCGCGCGAGCGAGCAGTTCTTCATGCGCACGCGCGCCGGCACCAGCACGCTGATCGCGGGCTTCCCCTGGTTTGGTCCGTGGGGGCGCGACGCCCTGCTCGCCCTGCCCGGCTTCTACCTGGCAAGCGGCGACTTCGAGCGTACCGCCGCCGTGCTCGACGGCTTGCTTGCGGCGCGCATCGAGGGGCTCGTGCCCAACATCCCCGCGCTCGGCGACCTGCCCGCCAACACCTCCTCCATCGACGCCAGCCTGCTGTTCGTGCGCGCGGTGCAGTGGCTGGGCACGCAGGCCGGCGCGGACCGCGTGGAGCGCTTCATGCCCGCGGTGTGCGAGCTGCTCAGCGCGATCGCCGATGCGCGCGACCCGCGCATGCGCTTCGACGACCGGCTCGGCATCTGGATGGAGCGTGGTCCCTGGGCGCTGACCTGGATGGACGCGCTGATCGACGGCCAGCCGGTCACACCGCGCGCGGGCTACGCGGTCGAGATCGACGCGCTCGCGTACAACGCAGCGCACTTCGCGCTGGCCTGGGCGGAGCGACGCCGCGGCAGCTTCGCGCGCGCGTTTCGCCATCGCGTGCGCGGCGCGGAGGCCGACTTCCTGCGCCGCTACTGGGACGATGCGCGCGGCTATCTGGCCGATGGCCACGATGGATCACGCCCCGACTGGGCACTGCGCCCCAACCAGCTGTTCGCGCTCGGCTTGCCCTATCGGCCCGTGCCGGCCCATCTCGGTCGGTCCGCGCTGGCCACGGTCACGCGCGAGCTGCTGACCCCCGCGGGCCTGCGCACGCTGGCGCGCTCGCACCCAGACTATCGCGGCCAGTACCGCGGCACGCAGGACGACCGCGACCGCGCCTATCACCAGGGCACGGTCTGGCCGTGGCTACTGGGCGTCTACGCGGACGCAGTGCTCGCGCATCACGATGCAAAGATGTGCGCGGCGCAATTCGAACATGTGTTTACCTATTTCCGCGAGCACCTGCCGCGCGCGGCATGTCTCGGTCAGATCAGCGAGGTGTTCGACGGCGACGCGCCCCATGCACCGGGCGGCGCGCCCGCGCAGGCATGGAGCGTCGCGGAGCTCTTCCGTGTCCTGCACTCGCTAGAGCTTGCTACCGCGCAGCGCGTAGCGAGCTGAAGTACAACGACAGAGAAACGGCTTTGAAACACCGGCGTACAAGAATGACCCGCAACGCAGCCTAGCTTGCGTCGCTCGACTCCAGGAAGGTTCGATTCAGAGCATGAGCGACTCGCAACGGATCGAAGTGCTGATGCTTGGCTGGGAGTACCCGCCGCACATCAGTGGCGGGCTCGGCACGGCATGCGAAGGATTGACCACGGCGCTCGCGCCGCTCGGGGTCGGCATCGACTTCGTGGTGCCGCATCTCTACGGCGGCGAGCACGCGCCGCACATGCGCTTGAGCAGCCCCGACGTCTCGCTGCGCGCGCTCGACCCGCTGGCCTGGCCGAGCAATTACGCGGGCGACCTGGGCACGCTGGCCGAGGATCCCGCGAGCCAGCCCCCGGCGGCGGTGCAGCAGGCCGCGGCGACGGTCGCACTGACGCGCATCCCCGCGTTCCTCTCGCCGTACATGCGGCCCGAGGAGTACGCGTTCTTGATCAAGGCACTCGAGGCCGGTGACGACACCGCCCTGCGCGAGTTGCTCGGACCGACCGCGCCGCTGTTCGAGCCGGGCGCCGCGGCGAGCGCCAGCGATGCGCGACCGGGGCTCGACCGACGGGGCCCGCACTATGGCGACGACCTGTTCAGCGAGGTCATGCGCTACGCGGAGCGGGTCGCCATCTGGTCGCGAACCCACCGCCCGCAGGTAGTCCACGCCCATGACTGGATGGCCTTCCCCGCTGCCACACGTGTGGCGCATCTGCATGGCATCCCGATGATCGCGCACGTGCACAGCCTGGAGCAGGACCGCAGCGGCGCCGGGGCGAACCACACCATCGTCAACATCGAGGGCGCGGGCCTGCGCGCGGCCACCCGAGTCGTGGCCGTGAGCCACTACACAGCACGCATGATCAACCAGCTGCACGGCATCCCGTTCGAGAACATCGACGTGGTCCACAACGGGGCGTACACGCGCAAGACCGTCAGCGCCTACCGCGAGGAGTCGCAAGACGACCGTCCGATGGTGCTGTTCCTCGGGCGCATCACCTTCCAGAAAGGCCCTGACTACTTCGTCGAGGCGGCCGCCAAGGTGCTGGAGCAGGTGCCCAATGCACGCTTCGTGATGGCTGGAAACGGCGATATGCTGCCCAGGTTGCAGCACCGCGTGCACGAGCTGGGGATCGCGCAGGCATTCGAGTTCCCGGGCTTCGTGCGCGGCACGGACGTGGAGCGTCTGTTCTCGACCGCGGACGCGTACGTGATGCCCAGTGTGTCCGAGCCATTCGGCATCTCCGCGCTGGAGGCGATGAGCTACGAGACGCCCGTGGTCCTCTCACGGCAGTCGGGGGCCAGCGAGATCCTCAACCACGCCCTCAAGGTAGACTTCTGGGACGTCAATCGTTTGGCGGCTCAGATTGTGGCGATCCTGCGCTACCCGGAGCTGCGCACCAGCATCGTCGACATGGCTCGCGAAGAGGTACGTCGTGTGCATTGGGAAGCCGCAGCAGTGAAAGTCAAACGCGCATACCAGCGTGTGCTAGGGGGAAACTGATGCCGTCCGTATGTTTCTACTTCGAGGTCCACCAGCCCTACCGAGTTCGGAACTACGACGTCTTCCAGATCGGGCGCGACCACAACTACTTCGACGAGAAGCTGAACGCCGAGGTCATGCGTAAGGTCGCACGCAAGTGCTACCTGCCGACCAACGCCAAGATGCTGGAGCTGATCGAGCGGCACCAGGGCCGCTTCAAGATCTCCTACGCCATCACCGGCGTGGCGCTGGAGCAGATGCAGCTCTACGCACCCGAGGTCGTCGAGAGCTTCCAGAAGCTGGCCAAGACAGGCTGCGTCGAGTTCGTTGGCGAGACGTACTACCACTCGCTCTCGGTCCTCTACGACGTATCCGAGTTCAAGGAACAGGTGCAGATGCACGCCAAGCTGATGAAGCAGCTGTTCGGCGTGACGCCCACGTTCTTCCGCAACACCGAGCTGATCTACGACGACCGCATCGGCCGCGAGGTCGCCAAGCTCGGCTACAAGGGCATGATCGCCGAGGGCGCCGACGACATCCTCGGCTGGCGCAGCCCGAACTTCGTCTACAAGGCGAACGGCGCGCCGGAGGGGCAGGACATGGCCCTGCTGCTGAAGAACTACCGGCTGTCGGACGACATCGCGTTCCGCTTCTCGAACCGTGGCTGGGCGGACTTCCCGCTCACCGCCGACAAGTTCGCGAACTGGGTGCACCAGGTCAGCGGCAACGGCGACACCGTCAACCTGTTCATGGACTACGAGACGTTCGGCGAGCACCAGTGGGAGGAGACCGGGATCTTCCAGTTCCTCGACTACATGCCGGAGGCGATCCTGCGCCACCCGGACTGGAGCTTCAAGACGCCCTCCGAGACGGTGGCGTCCTATCCCTGGGTGGCGCCGATGGCGTTCCCGCGCACGGTCTCCTGGGCGGACGCCGAGCGCGACCTGACCGCCTGGCGCGGCAACGAGATGCAGACCCGCGCCCTGGAGCGCATCTTCATCATCGGCGAGCGCATCAAGCGCCGTAACAACCCGGCCTTGCTCGCGCTCTGGCGCAAGCTCACCACCAGCGATCACTTCTACTACATGTGCACGAAGTGGTTCAGCGATGGGGACGTGCACGCGTACTTCAGTCCGTACGAGAGTCCGTACGAAGCGTTCATCAACTACATGAACGCGCTGACGGATCTCGAGGACTCCGTGCTGCAGCCCGCGCGCGCCAGCGGCGACGACCGCCAGCGCAACGCCGCCATCTCCTGAGTGAGACGCACAGGGGGCTTGCTATTGCAGGCCCCCGCGCTCACGCTCGTACCATTATCGCTAACGGGGAATGGCGATGGCGGTGACGCGCGTCCTGGTGGCGCACGACGCCGGAGCGAGGTGGTTCGACAACCGCGGGCCCGGCAAGGGCCTGACTCCACGCGGCGAGGTCGAGTTCGAAGATGGCCGCCGCCATCACGGCGAGCTCGAGGCCGACCGGCCCGGCAGCAGCGCAGGTCGCGCGGGCGGCGGAAGACACTCGTACGCTCCTTCGCGCGATGCGCGGGACACGGCGTGCCTTCACTTCGCCAAGCAGCTGACCGCGGACCTCGCGCGTGACTTTCGCATCGGAAGTTTCACGCGCCTGGTGTTGATCGCACCGCCGCGTTTCCTCGGCATGTTGAAGAGCGCACTCGACCCGCAGCTGGAGCGCGCGTTGCTCGCCACGCTCGCGAAGGATCTGCCGCGCGCATCGGTGTCGGAGCTGATCGATCAGCTCGGCGCTCACATCGCCTGCTGATCAGCATCGTTCATTTTACGACCGACGCACGCTCCCAACACGGCATCGAAATACGAAGCCCGTACACGCCTATGGAACGAGCGAAGTAAGTAGACGCTCTCCAGGAGGCAGCAACATGGTCACGACTCCCTTTGCGCGAGTCACGTCGGACGCCAGCGTAAGCAGTCTGTGTAAGATCGCATTGGTCGTCTGTTTGAGTCTGACAGCTTGCGGTAAGGAAGAGGCAACGCCCGCGAAGGCCGCCGCACCCACGGGAGAGAGCGCACCGACCACACCCGCGCCGCCCAAGGCGCTCGCGGTGAGCGAGAAGGAAGTGATCGTCGGCCAGCTGCACAGCGCGACCGGCACGATGGCGATCAGCGAGACCGGCTCGATCCAGGCCGAGCAGCTCGCGATCGATCAGATCAACGCGGCGGGCGGCATCCTGGGCCGCAAGATCAAGGTGATCCAGGAGGACGGCGCGAGCGACTGGCCGACCTTCGCGGAGAAGGCGAAGAAGCTCTTGGTGTCCGATCGCGTGGCGGCGGTGTTCGGCTGCTGGACGTCCGCCTCGCGCAAGGCCGTGCTGCCGGTGTTCGAGAAGGAGAACGGTCTGCTGTACTACCCGACCTTCTACGAGGGCCTGGAGCAGAGCAAGAACGTCTTCTACACCGGTCAGGAAGCGACCCAGCAGATCATCGCGGGCCTCGACTGGATGGCCAAGGAGAAGAGCGCCAAGACCTTCTTCCTGATCGGCTCGGACTACATCTGGCCGCGCACGTCGAACAAGATCGCGCGCAAGCACATCGAGCAGCACCTCAAGGGCAAGGTCGTCGGCGAGGAGTACTACCCGCTCGGCCACACGCAGTTCGGCTCGCTGATCAACAAGATCAAGATGG
>JBEVNG010000477.1:0-7983 GCA_040508235.1 Polyangiales bacterium
TTCGGCATGGTCGCGCGCGGGGGCAGCGCTTCGGTGTTGCTGATCGTGAGTGAAGACGCCGAGCCACAGGCGCTGCTGCGCGACTGGGTGCTGCCGCACGAGCTCAGCCACCTGTTGCTGCCGTACGTGGAGCGCGATCACTCGTGGCTGTCCGAGGGGTTCGCGACCTATTACCAGGAGGTCCTGCTCGCGCGCGCGGGCCTGCCCAGTGAGCAGGAGGCGATCCGTCGGCTCGCCGAGTCGCTACGCAGCGTGAGCGCCCAGGCCGGCGAGACCTCGCTGGTGGACGAGTGCGCGCGGCTCGAGCTCACGCGCGACTACCGCAAGGTGTACTGGGGCGGCGCCGCGTACTGGCTCGACCTCGACGTGAAGCTGCGCGCCCAGGGCCTGGAGCTCGACGCGCTCCTGCACGCGCTGCGCGCTCTGCCCTCCGCGCGCGAGCTGTGGAGCGCGCGTCAGCTGGTCGCGCAGCTGGATGCGCTGTCCGGGACCAAGCTGTTCACGAGCGGCTTCGACGACGCGGCCAGGCAGCCGTTTCCACCGTTCGAGGATGCACTGCGCGCGCTGGACGATCCCGCGCTGCGCGCGCGGCTGTTCACGCGCTGATCACTCGCTCTGCGTGCTGACGAAGGCGAGCACGGCGCGCGCGACGGCGTTGCGCTGTTCTTCGCGCAGCTCCGGGAACACCGGCAGCGCGAGCGACTCGCGTGCTGCGCGCTCTGCCTCCGGGAAGTCGCCCTCGCGGTGGCCGAGCGCCGCGAAGCACGGCTGCTCGTGCAGGCACGTGGGGTAGTAGATCTCGGTGCCGATGTTGGCGTCCGCGAGCGCCTGCTTGAGCGCGTCGCGCTGCGAGCTGCGCACCACGTACTGGTTGTAGACGTGGCCCACTTCCATGCAGCGCGGCGCGAGCAGCGCGGGCGCCAGCGCGGCGAAGCGCTGATCGTAGAAGTGCGCGTGCGCGCGGCGCAGGTCGGTGTACCGCGCCAGCTCGGGCAGCTTCACGCGCAAGAGCGCGGCCTGCAGCGCGTCGAGCCGGAAGTTCCCGCCGATCAGCGCGTGGTGGTACTTGGGCTGCGCTCCATGCGCGCGCAGCACCCGGGCGCGCTCCGCCAGCTGGGCGTCCTTGGTCACGACCAGGCCGCCGTCGCCGAAGCCGCCGAGGTTCTTGGACGGGAAGAACGAGAAGCAGCCGAACTGCCCAAAGGTGCCGATCGGCTTGCCCTGATGCGATGCGCCGAGCGCCTGCGCGGCGTCCTCGATGATCGAGAGCTTGTGGCGCGCGGCCACCGTGGCGAGCACGTCGAGGTCCGCGGGCTGGCCGAACAGGTGCACCGGCAAGATCGCCTTGGTGCGGCTCGAGACCGCCTGATGCACGCGGCTCGCGTCGAGGTTGAACGTGACCGGGTCGATGTCGACGAACACCGGCCGCGCCCCGACGCGTGCGATGGCGCCCGCGGTGGCGAAGAACGAGAACGGAGTGGTGATCACCTCGTCGCCCGGACCGATACCGAGCGCCATCAGCGCGATCAGCAGCGCATCGGTGCCGCTGCTGACCGCGATCGCATGCGGGAAGTTGAGCTTCTCGCACAGCTCCGCCTCCAGCTGCACCACCTCGGGGCCGAGGATGAAGTGGTTGCTCGCGAGCACCCGCTCGAAGGCCTCGGTGAGCGCGGGCACCAGCGGCGCATGCTGCATGCCGAGGTCGAGGAACGGCACGTTCATGGTCGAGCGCGTCTTGCCGTGCGGCGGCACGCTGACGCGCGCGCTCACGGGGTCGGTGGGTGCATTCGCGGGTGGCTTCACGCTCATGGTGGGTGCACGCAGGGACGGCCTCGGCGGCACGGGATCCCCCTCGGTGACGAATGGCTGAGGACGGAGCGTGCCGCGCGGCGCGATGTCGTTCGCGGGCGGCGGCAAGGAAGTACGCCGAGGTACCTCGCTCACGCGCAGGGGCTCGCTGAGGCGCGGGCGCTCGCTGACGCGCGGACGGGGCGCGAGCGCATCGTCGTCGGGCATGCAGCGCTCGCCGTCGATCACGTACAGCGCGCCGCACGCGACGCAGCCGACGCTGTCGCCCTCGGGCAGCTTGGTGCCGCAGCGACACATCCAGCCGGTGCGCCTGGCCGGCGTGCCGACCACCAGCGCGTACGCGGGCACGCCGCGGGTGACGGTCGCGCCCGCGCCGACAAAGGCGTACTCGCCGATGTCGTGACCACAGACGATGGTGGCGTTGGCGCCGATGCTGACGCCGCGCCCGACGAAGGTGCGCCGGTACTCGCTCTTGCGCTCGATGAACGCGCGCGGGTTGACCACGTTGGTGAACACGCAGCTCGGACCGAGGAACACCTCGTCCTCGACCTCGACGCCCTCGTAGAGCGAGACGTTGTTCTGCACCTTCACGCGCGCGCCGATGCGCACTCCGCGGCCGACGTACACGTTCTGACCGAGGCTGCTGCCGGGCCCCACGACGGCGCCCTCCGAGACGTGGCTGAAGTGCCAGACTCGCACCCCTGGCGCGAGCTCGACGCCGGGGTCGATCACGGCGGTTTCATGCACGAAGCTAGCTGTCATGAAGGCCTGAGCGTACCAGGCCCACGATGGCTAGCGCACCAAACGCCTGCACTCGGCGACGTGCTTGCCGGTGGGAAGAGCGGCGCAGCGCATGTAGGCGGTACGCGCAGCCTTGGCGCGTCCGACCGCGCCCTCGGCGGCGCCGAGCACGATCCACGCTTCGTCGTTCTTGTCGTCGAGCGCGAGCGCTTGCTCCGCGCGCTGCTTGGCCTGCGCGTTCTTGCCTTGGTTCAGGTACAGCAACGCGAGCGCGCTGAGCGGCTCGGCCGACGTGGGCGCGACCTTGGTGGCCTGGAGCAGCAGCTCCTCCGCGCGCGGGCGGAAGCCGAGCTTGCGCGCCTCCACGATCAGCTGCGCGGCCCCGGCGCTCGGCGCGGCGGAGGTCGGCGCTTCGGCGACGGGAGCTTCCGCGACGGGAGCTTCCGCCACGGGAGCTTCCGCAGCGGGAGCGATGGGGGCTTCTACGGCGGGAGCTTGCGCGGCGGGAGCTTCCGCGGCGGCCGGCTCGGGCGTGGGCTCGGCCGTGGGCTCGCTCGGTACGACCTTGACCATGTCCGGCGTCGGCAGCGCGATGGGCGCCGGGGCCCCGAGCTCCTCCGGCGTGGGCATCAGCACCTTGTTGTAGAGCAGGAACGCCCCGATCAGCAGCAACCCGGCTCCAGCGATGCCCGCGGTCCAGTACATGGCGCCGCGATGCGTGGGCGGATGGATCGGCTCGTGATCGAAGTCCGCCCACGGCTCGCCGTTGGGGGCGATCGCCTTGGGCGGCGCCGACGAGAAGAACGTCTCCGCGTCTTCGTCGTGCTGCTCGGTCTTCTCGGCCTTCTCGTGCGCCTTGGCGGCGGCAGCGGCGACGGCGGCCGGAGCGGGCGGCGGGATGGACAGGTCGGGGGGCAGACCGTCGTCTTCCTCTTCCTTACGCTGAACCCTCCGCTCCATGGAGCCGGACGGATCGTCGGCGGGCGCACGATCGCTCGGGCGCGCCTCCGACGGCTGCGCCTGGGGTTGGCCCTGCTCGCGGGCGCCATGCAGCGGGATGACGTTGCTCGGCTGCTCCGCGGCGTTCTCGGCCTTCCGCTTGCTCTTCATCATTTCGTCATCGCCTTCGGGAGCTGGAGTTGATGACCTCGACTCGGGTCCTTGGCCCTCGCCTGGCGCCGTGACTGGGCCGATCTCCATCGAGACAGCTCGGGGGCGCTGACCATTCGACTCACTAATGGCCAGCACCCGCTTGAGTTGTACTACGGCAAGTGAGGTACGACCTGCCCCGACTCCACCCGAATCGCTGTTTCCACCCCGCATGGGCCCCCCGGTGGGCCGCGTCTTCTCCTCTCGAACCGGTTCAGTCAACTGCGCGGAAACGTTGGAGCCCGCGCGCAACGTCGGCGTCTTGCCAACGACCTCGATCGGCCGCTCCGGAGGTGCCGATTCCTGCGGTACGTAGCCCAAGAAAGGGTCGCTCGGAATCGCGCCCTGCACGCCGATTTGCGTGTCCGCGGTGGGGTCGGTCCGGTGACGGACCATCAGGAAGCCGTCGAAGAACAGCTTTCCGATCGCGTTGAGGTTGGTGAGGTCGTCACCGCCGGCCACGTCGAGCACTTCGGACAAGTCGCGCTGGCCGTCGAACGCGCGCAGCACGCCGTTCAGCTCGTCAGGGATCTCGCTCAGCCGAGCGGCCAGCTCGACGTGCTGGATCTCCAGCACGCAGTCGAGACCGGGCAGCTGCTCCTGGAGCCTCCCCCACTCGTCCAGCCGGCGCATGCCCTCCATCAGCAACGCCTGGATCGGCACGCCGAGCTTGTCGTCCGGCTTCACATCGCGGAACTCGATCTCGAAGCTGCCCTCGTTCCAGAGCAGGAAGCGGTAGATGGCGTGCTCGCCGCGCAGCGGCCCGAGCTCCGCCTCCATCGCGCGCCCCTCATGGAAGAAGATGCTGCCCAGGCGCTTGCCCGACGACAGCCGCAGCACGCCGGACTTGCGGCTCATGTCGATCGTCTGCAGCAGATCGACCAGGCCCATCTCCTCGAGCGAGCCGGAGAAGCGCGTCTTGGCGGTGCGCCCCATGCCGCCGCGCTCGCTGCGCTCCATGACGTACTTCACGCGCGCGAGGATCTCGCGGATGGTCGCCGGCTTGGTGAGGTAGTCCTCGATGCCCAGCTGCAGCGCGCGGACCTTGCCCTCGACCGTGGGATCGCTGGAGAGGAACAGCAGCGGGATCTGCGATGCACTGGGCTTTCCGCGCAGCGCCTCGACCAGCGCGAAGCCGTCTTTGCCCGGCAGCCGCGTGTCCGCGATGATCATGTTTGGCTCGACCAGGTCCACCAGCTCGAGCGCGCTGTCGACATCGCCGCACGTGGTGATGCTGAAACCTGCCTTACGAAGGCTGACCTCGAGCAAGCGCAAGCTGCGCGGATCGGCATCGACGAGGAGGAGATTCTGCTTGGCCACGGCCCCCTCGCGAGTGTGCGTACGGCGTGGAACCAGTGTCAAGGCATGTACACCCGTCGTTGACCTGCTCGCGCGTGCTCGACTATGGTGGCGGCGATTTGAGTGTGCGGTTCGCAGTGGATATCTGCGATTTCGCTGACCCGAAGGGGGCTGGAATGGGACGCCGGGTTGCCGTTGGATTGCTGTTCTCGTTGGCGGCGCTGTCGCTCGCCGGATGTGAGGCCAGCAAGGAGATGAAGGTAAAGGGTCTGAATCCCGCCGCGGGTCACATCGCTGGCGATCAGACGGTAGAGATCCAGGGCGAGAACTTTCGCACCGACATCGGCTACACGGTGTACTTCGGCGCTGCCAAGGCCAAGGGCGTCACGATCCGCAGCACCGAGGCGATCGCCGTGACCACGCCCTCGGGCGACCCCGGCCCGGTCGACGTGACCATCCGCGCGGACGACGGCAACGCCTTCCAGGTCAAGCAGGGCTTCCGCTACGAAGACATGGGCGGCAGCGTGATCGAGGGTATCGGCAAGAGCGGCGAGGCCAAGCAGAAGGGCAACCTCGCCTTCTGAGGTTCACTCGGCCCAGGGGTCGACGACCTCGCTCGTAAGGCGCTTGCGCTTGGGCGCGCTGGGCTGCTGGGCCACGGGCTGCTTGGCCGGCGTCTTCTTGGGCGCCTTGACCGCGGGCTTGGGCTTGGCCGCTTCCACGGGCTTGGTCGGGGTCGGCGCCACCACCTCGGCGACGCGCTTGCTGAGCGTGACGTCGACGCTGGCCGGCGAGCTCGCGAGCAGCGACACGGTCTTGCTGTCGTAGCCGTCCATGCGCAGCTCGATCGCGAGCGCCGCGCCAGGTCGTGGAAGCTCGCTCGGCGTGTGTCCGAGCAAGTGATCACCTTCGAAGATCTCGGCGCCGCTCGGCTCGCTGCGCACCGTGATCGCGTCCTGCACGCCGGCATCCGCCACCGTGGGCTCGGCTGCGACGGGAGCCGCATGCTCGCCGCGCATGAACACGACCAGCAGCAGGAGCGCGAGCACGGCCGCACCCGCGGCGGCGTAGAGCGGCCAGCGCGTGCCCGTGGGCAGCGCCACCTCTTCGCCCAGCTCCAGCGAGGGCGTCACGGTGGCGGCGCGCTTCTCCGCGCGCTTCTCCAGGTTCATCTCGCTCTTGCTGCGCGGCTCCAGCGCATCGGCGAGCTCCAGCGAGGGTCGTGCCCCGGCCACCGCACGCGGCTTGCCTCCGCCGAGCACGCTGTCGAGATCCTCGATCAGCGCCTTCATCGACGCGTAGCGATTCTCCGGCTTCTTCTCCAGCGAGCGCATGGTGATCTGCTCGAGCGCGCCCAGCTGACGCTCGCTCTGGCCGCCGAACATCGGCGCCGGCTTCTCGAACATGTGCTTGGTCAGCACGCCCATGAACGTGTCCGCCTCGAACGGCACGCGCCCGGTGAACATTTCGTACATCATCACGCCGAGCGCGTAGATGTCCGTGCGCGCGTCCACGCTCTGGCCTGCCGCCTGCTCGGGCGACATGTAGTGCGGAGTTCCGAACACCATGCCGGTGCGCGTGAGCTTGTTCTTGCTGGCGCCGACCTTCGCGATGCCGAAGTCGAGCACCTTGGCGAAGTTGGTCAGCTCGCCGCGGTTCAGCACGATCACGTTGTCGGGCTTGAGGTCGCGATGCACGATCCCGCGGTCGTGCGCGGCGCCGAGCGCGCTGGCCACCTGGCGCAGGATCGAGACCGCGTCGGCGGTGGGGATCGAGCCACCACGCTGGATCAGGTCGTTGAGCGGGCGCCCGTTGAGGTACTCCATCACGAAGTAGGCGGTGCCGTCGGGCAGCTGGCCGAAGTCGTGAATGTCGATGATGTTCTCGTGGCCAATGCCACTGGCGGCCTGCGCTTCCTGCATGAAGCGCTGCACGACCTCGGGCTCCTTGGCCATGTCGCCGCGCAGGATCTTGAGCGCGACCACCTTGTTCAACGCGACGTGCGTGGCCTTGTAGACCACGCCCATGCCGCCCTCGCCGATCTGCGCGTCGACGCGATAGCGGCTGTCGATGAGCGTGCCCAGCAACGCATCACGCGGCGGCCCCGCGTCAGGCAGAGGCTGCGTGGGCGCGCCGTCCTCCGGACAGAAGCGCTCGTGTTCGTATCGGCTGCCGCAGCGAGGGCAGAATCGCATCGTGCAGCCCTCTATACGCGGTTAAGCAGGTTCGGGATAGGCCGTGCCGCACTCGGCGCAGAAGCGCGAGCTCGGTGTGCCGGGGGTGCCGCAGGAGGCGCAGACGCGCGGCGCGTTGGCCAGCGAGGAGCCGCACTCACTGCAGTACTTGCCGGGCGCGACGTTCTTCTTGCAGTTGGGACACGCGACCTGCGCCGGAGCCTTGGCGGCGGCGGGCATGGGGGGTGGCGGCGCGCTGCCGCCGACGCCCTTGGCCAGCTGGCTGGCGAGCGCCATGCCCAGGCCGAGCTGCGCGGCCTCGCTGCCGGCGCCGCCCTTGCCCACGCCCTGGCTGGCGTTGATCAGCGCCTGCCCCGACGCGTAGGTCGAGAAGTCGCCGGCCAGATCCTTCACGTAGCGCGCGTCCTGGTTGAAGCGCTGGTCGAGCTCGAACTGGCGCTGGTGCGCCTCGGCTGCCGCCTGCGCGATGCCGATGTTGGCGACCCGCGCCGCACGCTCGGCGGCGCCGATCTCGGCCTGCGCCGCGGACAGCTTCGTCTTGTCGTCCTCGCTGATGTTCAGCTGGAACTCGCCCACGGTGATGATGCGGGCGCCGATCTCGCTCAGGTCCGGAGCGTTCTGCGCGAAGCGCAGCGCCAGCGTCTGCTGCTGGCCCATCAGCTGCAACATGCTGGTCTGCTGCTCGACCAGGACCTGGCCCATCACGGTGCGGATGCTGTTGAGCAGCAGGCCCTTGATCCAGCGCAGCACGTCCTCGTTGCTGCTGCTGGCGCCGAGGCCGAGGTACTTA
>JBEVNG010000478.1:0-13823 GCA_040508235.1 Polyangiales bacterium
GTCGTTGGCCTGGCCCTCGACCTTGACCAGTCCCTGCAGGCTGGGCGAACCGACGCTTGCGACCGGCGGCGGCAGGGGCAGGGTCGGCGTGGTCCCGCAGCTCCCCAACACGAGCGCGAGCCCGGTGGCGGCGAGGACGCGCAGCAGGCGAGGGGAGGCCTTCAACATGTGCCGCAGCGTAGCAAGAACCGTGGCCGCGTGATACCGTCCGCGCCTCGTATTGTGATCGCGCGCGCACACGCGCGGGCTGAAAAGAGGGTGGGCCGGCGGCCCGCTCGCGGGGACCCGGAAGTGCGCACCGAGCGACGTAGTTCGCGTCGGACGCCCGAGTTTTCCTCTGTAATCGGAAGGGTTGGAGACCACGCATGGCGGAATCGCAGAAGGTAGCGGTCACGATCGAAGACGAGCTGCGCACGTCCTATTTGGACTACGCGATGAGCGTCATCATCGGGCGCGCCATTCCCCGCGTCGAAGACGGCCTCAAGCCGGTTCACCGGCGCGTGCTGTACTCGATGCAAGAGCTCCGCGTCGTCTGGAACCAGGCTCATAAGAAGTCCGCGCGCGTCGTTGGTGAAGTGCTCGGTAAGTACCACCCGCACGGTGATCAGTCGGTCTACGACGCGCTGGTGCGCATGGCGCAGACCTGGTCGCTGCGGTACCCGCTGGTCGACGGCCAGGGCAACTTCGGCTCGGTCGACGGCGACCCGCCCGCCGCCATGCGTTACACCGAGGTGCGCATGGGCCGGCTCGCGAGCGAGCTGCTCGCGGACCTCGACAAGGACACCGTCGACTTCGGTCCCAACTTCGACGACAGCGAGCGTGAGCCGCTGGTCCTGCCCACGCGCTTCCCCAACCTGCTGGTCAACGGCTCGGGCGGCATCGCGGTCGGCATGGCCACCAACATCCCGCCGCACAACCTGCGCGAGGTGATCGACGCCACGCTGCGCCTGATCGACAACCACGAGCTCAGCGCCACCGACCTTATGCTCGACGAGGAGGGCACCGGCCGCCTCGGCGTCAAGGGCCCGGACTTCCCCACCGCGGGCTTCATCTACGGCACCAGCGGCATCCGCCAGGCCATCGAGACCGGTCGCGGCCGCATCGTGATGCGCGCGCGCGCCACCGTGGAGCCGATCCCGCACAAGAACGACCGCGAGATGATCGTGGTCACCGAGCTGCCGTACCAGGTCAACAAGGCCGAGCTGCTCAAGAAGATCGTCGAGCTCGTGCGCGAGAAGCGCATCGAGGGCATCAGCGACATGCGCGACGAGAGCGATCGCGACGGCATGCGCATGGTGGTCGAGCTCAAGCGCGACGCGCCCGGGCAGATCGTGCTCAACAAGCTGTACCAGCTGACCGCGATGCAGAGCACGTTCGGCGTGATCCAGCTCGCGATCGTCGCCGGTCGTCCGCAGGTGCTGAACCTGAAGGAGATGCTGGAGCAGTTTATCTCGCATCGCCGCGAGGTGGTCACGCGCCGCACGCGCTTCGAGCTGCGCGAGGCCGAGTCGCAGAGGGAGATCGTCGAAGGCCTCGGCATGGCGATCACCGAGACCGACGTCGTGATCAAGACCATCCGCGAGTCGCCCGACACGGACACGGCGCGCACGCGCTTGATGGCGCTGCCGCTCAAGGGCCTGGAGGCGTTCGTGCGCCGCGCGGGCCGTCCCGACAGCGAGATCGAGGAAGCCAAGGCGCGCGGCGACTACTTCCTCAGCGAGCGTCAGGCCAAGGCGATCCTGGAGATGCGCCTGTCGCGCTTGACCGGCCTCGAGGGCGAGAAGCTGGCCAAGGAGTACGGCGAGCTGGCGGACACCATCGCGCGCCTCAAGGCGATCCTCGCCAGCGAGAAGCTGCTCATGGAGGTGATCAGCAAGGAGCTGCTCGACATCCGCGAGCGCTACGGCGACGAGCGCCGCACCGAGATCGTGCCCGCCGAGGGCGACATCAGCATGGAGGACCTGATCGCCGACGAGGACGTCGTGGTCACGGTCAGCCACGCTGGCTACATCAAGCGCGTACCGGTCAGCGAGTACCGCGAGCAGGGTCGCGGCGGGCGCGGCTCACGCGGCATGGAGACGCGCGAAGAAGACTTCGTGGTCAAGCTGTTCGTCGCGCGTAGCCACTCGCACATCCTGTTCTTTGCCGAGAACGGCAAGGTCTACCTCAAGCGCGTGTACGAGATCCCGGCCGGCTCGCGCACCGCGCGTGGGCGCGCGATCGTGAACTTCGTCGGCATGGAGGCCGGTGAACGTCTGGCGGCAGTCGTGCCGATCCGCGAGTTCGTCGAGGGCGCGGACCTGATCACCTGCACGCGCAACGGCAAGGTCAAGCGCACCTCGCTGGAGGCGTACTCGAACATCCGCTCCACCGGCATCATCGGCGTCGCGATCGAGGAGGGTGATGCCCTGCTCAGCGCGCGCATCGTGAAGAGTGGCCAGAACGTGCTGATCGGCACCGCCAAGGGCATGTCGATCCGCTTCGACATCGACGAGGTGCGTCCGACCGGCCGCGACACCATGGGCGTGAAGGGCATCGAGCTGCGCGAGGGCGACCGCGTCGTCGGCGTCGATGTGATCGAGGACGACGAGCAGCAGGTGCTGACCGTCAGCGCCAATGGCTACGGCAAGCGCACGCCGATCACGGAGTGGCGCGTGCAGGGGCGCGGCGGCCTCGGCATCATCGCGATGGAGATGAGCGAGCGCAACGGCGAGCTGGTGCGCCTCGCGCTGACGCGTGCCGACGAGCAGCTGATGGCCGTGACGGACGCAGGCGTCGTCATCCGCACGCGCGTCGCCGAGATCCGCGAGACCGGGCGAAACACCCAGGGTGTGCGCGTGATCCGCGTCGGCGAGAACGAGAAGGTCGTCGACGCCGAGCCGCTCGCACGCGAAGAAGAAGTCGCGGTCGAGGAAGTAGCCGAAGGTGCGTCCGAGGGCGCGTCCGAGGATGGTACCGCGGAGGCCAACGGCACCGCGGAAGCCAGCGAGCCGGAGGACGGCGGCGAGCCCGAAGCTGGCGACAGCAACTGACTCGTTCCTGACCGTGCGAACTGTTGTACGCGCCGCACGGGCTCCCGCATACTCGCCATGAGCACAACACTGCTGTCTACCAGTTGTGGTCATGGCCAATTCGTCGCGGTCCGGGGGGACATCGCGGCGCAATCGCGGTGCGGGGGCACGTGGAACGATACGGGGTGGGGGTACTCGCGCTCGGCGGGCTCGCGATGGTGGGCTGCATCATCGACGAGCACCGCTGTGATGCGCATCAGGTCGAGGTCCCGGGGCACGACTTCGCGCTCTGCGTGTGCGAGCCGAACGCGATCTTCAATGCGGACGGCGCGGGCTGCACGCCCTGCGGCCTGAACGAGCTCGCGCTCAACGGCGCCTGCGTGTGCGCGGATGGCTTCGCCAAGGAGACGACCGGCGGCAGCTGCACACCGAGTACGGTGGGCGCGGCCTGCAACGCGAGCACACCCTGCACGGCGGCGTTTCCGTATTGCGTGAGCAGTGGGGCGGGCGACGGCTATTGCTCCAAGCAGGGCTGCACCGCCAACGCGGACTGCCCGAGCGAGTACACGTGTGAGAGCAACGACGCGGGCCGCTTCTGCAGGCGGCCGCCGTCCGGCTTTGGCGTGAGCTGCGCGAGTGACGCCGACTGCGCGGGCTTCGAGGCCAACGCCTGCGAGACGCTGCAGACCAAGACCTGCATCCTGCAGGGCTGCGCGCAGAAGCAGGCGACGTGCCCGAGCGAGTGGGCGTGCTGCGACTACTCCGCGCTGCAGTCGATCCTGGGTCGGCTGTTCTCGGTGTGCGCGCCGCCTTCGATGCTGATGAGCGGCAGCTGCCCCGCGCCGGGCGTGCGGGTGACCCCATGAACAAGCGCACGCTCTGCCTGCTGGCGTGGCTCTGGTGCGCGCCGTTGTTCGCGCAAGACGCGCAGGAAGCGAAGCCCGAGATCCCGGAGCAGACCGAGCTGCCGCCGGACCCTGCATCGGGGCCCACGGTGGAGGCGCTCAGCGACACGGAGCTGGAGGCGCTCGGCCTCGACGCCGCCGGTCCGCGTGTCGATACCTCGCTGCACTTCTGGGGCTTTGCCGACTTCAACTCCTCGCAGACGTTTCGACCCAAGGGTGCGGTCGCGGTCGCGCAGGGACGGCACCAGTCGTTCTATGTCGGCAACCTCAACCTCTACTTCTCCAAGAACCTGAGCGAGTCGTTCCGCACGATGGCTGAGGTGCGGCTGACGTACCTGCCGAACGGCAACTTCACGGTCACGCCGGACGGCTACCTGCAGACCGACACCTCCGCCTTCGACTACGCGAACGGACAGGTCGTGACGCGCTGGGGCGGCATCATCATGCAGCGCATCTACCTGGAGTGGACGCTGCACCGCTTCCTGAGCGTGCGCGGTGGTCAGTATCTTTCGCCGTTCGGCGTCTGGAACGTCGATCACGGCACGCCCGTGATCATCCCGGCGCAACGTCCGCTGGCGCTGATCAGCAACCTGTATCCGGAGCGTCAGACCGGCCTGGAGTTCTTCGGGCGCTGGAACGTGAACAACGAGCAGACGCTCGGCTACCACCTGACGCTCTCCAACGGAAACGGTCCGATCAGCGAGTACAAGGATCTCGACCGCAACAAGGCGGTCGGTGGACGTCTGTACTGGGAGTACTTCGGCAAGACGTACGTGCGCTCCGGCGTGTCCGGCATCTACGGGCGCGACACCGTCTCCACGCCGGCCGCGACGATCAGCACTTCCACCATCGACCTGAAGGACGAGATCAACGCCCAGGCCGACAGCCTCGCGCTCGCCGCCGACTTGCTGGTCAAGCGCGGCGGCCTGCACCTGCAGACGGAGTGGATGTCGCTGCAGAAGCGCTACACCACGGAGGGACGCAAGGTACATGCTGTGCTGGGTGGTCCGGTCGCGCAGGCGGCGTCCGCCGATGTGTTCTCGTGGGCCGGCTACGTGCTCGGTGGCTACCGCACGAGCTGGTATGGGCTGATGCCGTTCGCGACCTTCCAGGCTGGCAACCTGTCGCTCGCCAACGCCTCGCTGCCCGACGCACGGCTCGGCCTGGCCGGCTTCACCACCGGCCTGAACGTGAGCCCCATCGACAGCGTCGTGTTCAAGATCGAGTACGCGTACATCCGCGTGTTCCGCGGCCCGTCGATCGTGAAGTACACGCTCAACGCGCTGCTCTTCCAGGCCGCGTGGTCGTTCTGATGAAGCTCATCAAGCTGGCCGCCTTTGCGTTGCTCGCGCTTGCCGCCTGGCCTGCGCGCCTGCCCGTGCGCGCCGAGGCGCGGCCGCCGCTCGCGGTCGTCGTCGGCAGCGAGCTCAAGCTGAGCGAGATCTCGCTCGCGACGCTGCGCACCATCTTTCGCGGCGATCCCACCACCGCACCCGACGGCAAGCGCTTCCTGCCGCTGAACGCGCCGCTCAAGAGCTTCGAGCGCGAGCTGTTCGACCGCAAGGTGCTCGGCCTCGCGCCCGACGAGGTAGCCCAGTTCTGGATCACGCGGCGCATCCGCGACGAAGGTTTGCCGCCGCGCACGCTCCCTTCCTCGGAGCTCGGACTGCGCGTGGTCGCGTCGTACCCAGGCGCGATCACCTACGTGTCCACCAAGATCGTGAAGGGCGGCGTGAGGGTGCTGAAGGTCGACGGCAAGCTGCCCACGGACGCGGGCTACCTGCTGTCCGCACCGTAGCGAGGTTGCATGAACACGCCTGACAACCAGCCAGCGCTGGTGAGTCCCCACGAACGCGCGCGCATCACCTCCAGCCTGCGTATGTCGATCGCGCTGCTGGCGATGGTGGCGCTGATCGTCGCGGGCCTCACGGGGCTGATCCTGTACCTGGTCTCCAGCGTGTTCGACTCGCTGACGCCCGCGATTACCCAGGACTTGGAGTGGAAGGCACGGCGCGGCGCGGTCGAGCTCAGTCGCACGGCGGAGCTCGGCATCCTCATTCACGATCCGGACGTCGTGCGCGAAGCTGCCAGTGATTACTTACGCTCCCCGGAAGTGCTCAACGTCGTGGCGTTGTCCGCGGACGGCCAGCTCGTGTTCGGATACGGCCAAGCTTCGGAACAAGTGATCGCCGCGATGTCCCAAACGGCGAACGAAGTGCACCGTGTCGGTGACAGGCTGGTAGCCTGGGCACCAGCGATGATCGAGGGGGCGGAAGTGGGACGTGTCGCGGTCGCGATGTCGACCTCGCGTCTGCGTGCGGGCGATGCGCTGCGTGCGCAGCTGTCGCTCGCTGCATTCGCAGGTGGCGGCGTCGCGATGCTGCTCGCGCTCGGCTTCGTGGCGCTCTACATCTGGCCGGTCTTGCGGCTCACGCAGCAGGCGTTCGTACGGCTCGAGCACACCACCGAGCAGGCGCTCGAGGCCGCACGCTTGAAGGCGCAGTTCCTCGCCAACATGAGCCACGAGATCCGAACGCCGATGAACGCGGTGGTGGGTCTGTCCAAGCTGATGCTGGGCATGACGCTGAGCGACAAGCTGCGCCGCTACGCGGAGATGATCGACGCCTCGTCGCGCGCGCTGCTCAGCATCATCAACGACATCCTCGACTTCTCGAAGCTGGAGGCAGGCAAGTACAAGATCGTGCCCACGCCGTGCGAGGCCGCGACGCTGGTGCAGGACGTCGCGGAGCTGCTCTCCGGCAAGGCGGACGAGAAGCGCATCGACCTCGTGTATCGCATCGCGCCCAACGTGCCGCGCGAGGTCGAGGTCGACGGCGATCGCGTGCGCCAGGTGCTGACCAACCTGGTGGGCAACGCGATCAAGTTCACCGAGCGCGGCGAGGTCTACATCTCGGTCGAGGCGCAGCCGCTGGACGAGCAGCGCACCACGCTGAAGGTGCGCGTGCAGGACACCGGGCCGGGCATCGCCGAGGAGCTACGCGCACGTATCTTCGAGGCCTTCTCGCAGGGCGACGGCACGCTGGTGCGCAAGCACGGTGGCACCGGGCTGGGGCTCGCGATCTCGAGGGAGATGGTGCGGCTGATGGGCGGAACGCTGGGCGTCGAGAGCGAGCTCGGCAAGGGCAGTGTGTTCTGGTTCGAGCTGCCGGTGCGCGTGCTCGACGCGACGAGCGCGGTGCGTGGGCAGGCCACCAGCCTGGGCAAGCGCGCGCTGCTCTGCTGCGAGAACGTGCACGCGCGCGGCGCGCTGACCGAGCACTTCGCGGCCTGGGGCATGGAGGTGGTGCACGCGGCCTCGCTGGCCGAGGTCGAGTCCGCGCTCCAGGGCCCGGCCATCGACGTGGTGATCGTGGCGGAGTCGCAGAGCGGGGAGGCGGGCAGGGAGGCGCTGGCGACGCTGCGCAAGCTGCCGTCGCGGCCGCCGGTGATCTTGCTCGCGCAGACGCGCGCCAAGCCCTCGCAGCACGACGTGACCGCGCAGCTGGCGCAGCCGGTGCGCATGTCCGCGCTCTACGAGACCATGGCCGGCGTGCTGGAGCCGGGCAGGGTGCGGCCCGCCAACAACCAGCTGCGCTCGCAGGCGCGCAGCTACCGCGGGCAGCGTGTGCTGGTGGTCGACGACAACCAGATGAACCAGTTCGTGGCCGCCGAGCAGCTGGCGTTGTTCGGCTGCGACATCGACCAGGCGTTCGACGGCCAGCAAGCGGTCGAGGCGATCCTGCGCGGCGACTACGCGCTGGTGTTCATGGACTGCCAGATGCCCGTCATGGACGGCTACACCGCGACGCGCATCGTGCGCGAGCGGGAGCAGGGCAAGCACACCGTGATCGTCGCGCTCACCGCGCACGCGCTGGAGGGCGAGCGCGACCGCGTGATCAGCGCCGGCATGGACGACTACCTGACCAAGCCGCTGCGACCGCAGGCGCTGCAAAAGGCGCTGGAGCGCTGGCTGGAGGGCACGGTTGTGGGCGACGCGCCGGAGCCGGAGCGCGCGGACGATGGCCTCGGCGACAGCTCCAGCGCGCTCCTGCAGCTGTTCCTGGAGCAAGTGCCGATGCAGCTGGAGCAGCTCGACGCGGCGGTTGCGCTGTCCGAGCGCGAAGAGGCGCGCGCGCTGGCCCACAAGCTCAAGGGCAGCCTGCTGACGGTGGGTGCGGACGCGCAGGCCGCGCTCGCGCAGGCGATCCAGCACGCGGTCGAGCAGAACGAGAACGAACAGGCGGAGGCGAAGCTCACGCAGCTGGTGCAGGGCGTGATCGAGCTGGAGAAACGCGTGCGCGGCGAGCTCGCGCAGCGCGCGCGCAAGGAGGCGCATGGCTAAGCTACGCGTGCTGGTCGTGGATGACGACGACATGGTGCGAGCCCAGCTGTCCGCGCTGCTCGCGAGCGCGCAGCACGTGGTGCACTCGCTGCCGAGCGCGATCGGCGTCACGCGCGTGGTGGTGGCCAACCGCATCGACGTGGTGGTGATCGACGTGTCGATGCCCACGCTGTCGGGCGACAAGCTGGCCACGCTGTTGCGTCAAAACCCGCGCTGCAAGGACCTCGGCGTGGTGTTGATCTCGGGCCGCGCGATCGAGGAGCTGGAGAGCCTGGCGCACGAGGTCGCGGCCGACGCCGTGGTCACCAAGTCCGAGGCGCGCAGCAAGTTCATCCCCGCCGTCGAGTACGCCGCACGACTACGCGGCCGCACCGGAATCTAGAGAGACGAACCGCTAAATCCGTAGGGATTTGCAAGCATTTCGCCTCTCTAGCTCTTTGCCTTCTTGAGCAGCGAGATCACACCGACGCTGAGCGCACCCGCGAGCAGGCCGACCAGGCCGTTGATCGCGACCGGCGCCAGGCCGTGCAGCAGCGGGCCCACGTAGGCGACGCCGCCCGCCGCGGTGGCCAGCCAATCCTCGAAGTGGTGGAACGCGGGGATGCCGTGGGCGAGGATGCCGCCGCCGACCAGGAACATGGCGACCGTGCCGGCGATGGTCAGACCTTTCATCAGCCACGGCGCGCCGCGCAGGATCATGCGGCCGAGGCGCGTGCGAAAGCCGGGCTTGCCGTCGCGGCTCAGGTACAGGCCGAGGTCGTCGAGCTTCACGATGCCGGCGACCAGCCCATACACACCCACGGTCATCACCACCGCGATCGAGGCCAGCACGGCCGCGCGCGTGCCGAAGCTCTTGTCGGTGACGGTGCCGAGCGCGATCACCACGATCTCCGCCGAGAGCACGAAGTCGGTGCGCACCGCGCCCTTGATCTTCTCCTTCTCGAAGGCGACCAGATCGACATTCGGATCCGAGGCTCGCGCGAGCAGCTCCTTGCGCTCGGCCTCGTCTTGCTCATCGTCGTCGTGCAGCAGCTTGTGGGCGATCTTCTCGAAGCCCTCGAAGCACAGGAACGCGCCGCCCAGCATCAGTAGCGGCGTGATCGCCCAGGGCAGCCACTGCGAGAGCGCGAGCGCCGCCGGGACCAGGATCAGCTTGTTGACGGCCGAGCCCTTGGCGACCGCCCACACCACCGGCAGCTCGCGCTCGGCCTGCAGGCCCGATACCTGCTCCGCATTGAGGGCGAGGTCGTCCCCCAGCACGCCGGCCGTCTTCTTGGTGGCGACTTTGGTGAGCGCGGCGACGTCGTCCAGCACGCTGGCGATGTCGTCGAGCAAGGCGAGAAGACTCGTGCCGGCCATGTGCGCACACTCTTCGCCGAGGTGAGGCAGGGGGCAAGTTCTCCCTAGCTAGGTGGGCAAGTCCCCGTGATACGCTTCCAGGCCATGGGGAGCCCGGTCTTGGGGATCGACCTGGGGACCACCAACTCGGTGGTCGCCGTCGCACGTGGCGGCAGGGTCGAGGTGTTGCCGGATGCCGAAGGCAACAAGTTGTTTCCGTCGGTGGTGTCGTTCCATCCCAGCGGCAGCGTGCTGGCGGGCTATCCCGCTCGCGAGCGCCGGCTGGTGGATGCGGCCAACACCGTGTACTCGATCAAGCGCTTGATCGGACGCCCGTTCCGCAGCGAGGAGGTGCGGCGTGCGCGCGAGCGCTTCCCGTTCACCTTCCAGGAAGGCCCCACCGGCGGCCCGCTGGTGGTCGCGCGCGGCGAGACCTACACGCTGCCCGAGATCAGCGCGTTCGTGCTGCGCGGCGTGCGCGCGCAGGCGGAGGAGGCGCTCAAGGAGCCGTGTCGACGCGCGGTCGTCACCGTGCCGGCGAACTTCAACGAGCTGCAGCGCTCGGCGACCAAGGCCGCGGGACGCGTGGCCGGGCTCGAGGTGCTGCGCATCCTGAACGAGCCCACGGCCGCCGCGCTGGCCTACGGCTGCGGCGCGAACAACAAGCGCGAGCGCGTGGCGGTCTACGATCTGGGCGGCGGTACGTTCGATCTCACCATCCTCGATCTCGCGGGCGACGTCTTCGAGGTGGTCGCGACCGCGGGTGACACCTTCCTCGGCGGCGACGACATCGACGTGCTGATCGCGGACGAGATGGTGGCCGCGCTGCTCGCGCAGCATCGCTTCGACGCGCGTGGCGACCTGCAGGCCTACGAGCGGCTGCGCGCGGCCGGCGAGTGGGCCAAGTGCCAGCTCTCGAACACGGACGACGTCGAGCTGACGGTGGAGGAGATCGGCTACGGCTCGGGCGGCGCGTCCATCGACCTGCGCTTCTCGCTCTCGCGCGCGCACCTGGAGGCGATCGCGGCGCCGCTGATCACGCGCACGTTCGACGTCTGCGAGGAGGCGATGCGAACCGCGGGGCTCCGGCCGACGCAGATCGATCAGGTGATCCTGGTCGGGGGTAGCTCGCGTATGCCAGCGGTGCGCAGCATGGTGGCGGACTACTTCGGGCGTACGCCGCTGGCGTCGATCGATCCGGACCTCGTGGTGGCACAGGGCGCGGCGATCCAGGGCGCCTCGCTGGCGGCGCAGCCGGAGCACGCGGTGGAGCCGCCGACGGCGATCGGCCGCGTGGCGCTGCGCAAGATGCCCAAGGCGAGCTTGCCCGCCGTGGAAGCGGTCAAGGCGGGCCCGGCGTTCCAGCCCAAGCGCGCACCCGCGCCGCGCGTGAGCACGCAGCCGCCCCCTGCGATGGTGATGGGCAACACCATGGAAGCCGACGTGCTCGACCTGATCGAGGAGGAGTCGACCGGCCTGCACGGCGCCACCATCGACCTCGACTCGCTGCAGGATCTGGAGCGTCCCGCCAACGACGATCACACGGTCGATCTCGACTCCGATCCGGTGTTGGAGACGATCGCGCTGCCCGACACGTCGCAGGCGCCGCTGCTGCTCGACGTGACGCCGCAGACGCTGCGCATCGAGACGGTGGCCGGCTACACCGAGGTGATCATCGAGCGCAACGCGGCGATCCCGGTCGAGCAGAGCCGCATCTTCATCACCAGCCAGGACTTCCAGGACAGTGTGCGCGCGCGCGTGTGCCAGGGCGAGTCGCGCAAGCTGGTGGAGAACCAGGAGCTCGGCGCGGTCGAGCTGTCCAACCTGAACCGCACGCCGCGCGGCAAGACCAAGATCGAGGTGACGTTCGTGATGGACGCGGACGGCACGCTGCAGGTGCGCGCCAAGGACATCGCCACCGGCGCCGAGCAGAGCATCCGCGTCGACCTGGTGGGTGCCGTGCAACCCGAAGAGATCGCGCGCATGCAGCAACGCCAGCAAGCGCTGGTCGGATGACCATGGGCCAAGCGCAAGATCCCCTGGAGCAGCTCGACTACTACACGCTGCTGCAGGTGGATCAGGGCGCCACGGCCGACCAGGTCCGGCGCGCGTTCCACGAGTTCGCGGCCCGCTATCACCCGGACAAGTTCCTGCGCTCGGGCGCCGAGAAGGTGCACGTGGAGCGGGCGGCTCAGATCTACAGGCGCGGGGCCGAGGCCTACAAGGTCCTGACCGACCCGCGCCGCCGCAAGGCCTACGACGCCCAGCTGGCAGAGGGCAACCTCCGCTTCGACGCCAACCAGGAGCCCCCACCGCCCCCCGTGGCCACCGGCGCCTGGCCCATTCGCGTGAAGAACCCCATGGCCCGCCCGTTCGCCACCAAGGCCGAGCAGGCCTTCAAGGCCCGCGACTGGGGCAACGCCAAGGTGAACCTCAAGATGGCGCTGTCGAAGGACACGGGAAACGTGCAGATCACCGCTCTTCTCGCGGAGGTTGAGCAAAAGATGACCCTCCCCCCCCAAAGCTAGCCCCCGTACCCGTAGCAGCGCAGCGCACCCGCTCTCTGTTCCAGCCACGCGAAACGGTACGGGTCCCCGCACGAGGCGAGAGCAGCCGGCGTGCTATCGTCCGGCCCGAGATGTCCCGCACGGCCACAGTAGAGCGCAAGACCTCCGAGACCCAGATCCGCGTCGAGCTCGACCTCGATGGCAGCGGCAAGTACCGCATCGAGACCCCGCTGCCGTTCCTGACCCACATGGTCGAGCAGCTCTCGCGGCACGGCTTGTTCGACCTCGTGATCGACGCCAAGGGCGACGTCGAGATCGACGGCCACCACACCACCGAGGACCTCGGCATCGCGCTCGGCAAGGCGTTCGCGGACGCGCTTGGCGACAAGCGCGGCATTCGCCGCTACGGCTCGGCGACCTTGCCCATGGACGAGGCGCTCGTGACCTGCGCGCTCGACCTGTCGGGGCGGCCGTTCTTCGTGTGGCGGGTGCCGATCCCCAAGGCCAAGCTCGGCACCTTCGACACCGAGCTGTGTGAGATCTTCTTCGAGGGCTTCGCTCGCGGTCTCCAGTGCAACCTGCACGTGAAGCTGCACGAGGGCGACAACCTCCACCACATCATCGAGATCTCGTTCAAGGCGCTGGCGCGTGCGCTGCGCGAGGCCACCGAGCGCGACCCCCGCGTGCTCGGCGTGCCGTCCACCAAGGGCACCCTCTCGGAGTGACATGGCCTCTCGTTCTTCATCCGTCGTGATCGCAGATCTCGGCCTGGGCAACTTGCGCAGCGTCGCGCGCGCGGTCGAGCGTGCGGGGGGCGTCGCCACCCTCACGGCCGACCCCGACGCGCTGCGCAGAGCAGACAAGGTGATCGTGCCGGGGCAGGGCGCATTCCGCGACAGCGCGATCGCGCTCGAGCGCGGCTTCGGCCCTGCGCTGCGCGAGATCCTCCGCGCTGGCACGCCGTTTTTGGGCATCTGCCTGGGCATGCAGGTGCTGTTCGACGGCAGCGACGAGGCGCCCGGTGCGGCCGGCCTCGGCCACTTTGGCGGGCAGGTGAAGCGCTTTGCCAAGCCGCTGCTCGACGCCGACGGCACGTCGCTGAAGGTCCCGCACAACGGCTGGAACGAGGTCGAGGGCAGCCACCCCGCGCTGCCACCCAAGGCCTGGTTTTACCACACGCACTCGTTCGTCTGCGTGCCCGACGATCCCTCGCTGATCGTGGGCCGCGTGCACTACGGCGTGGACTTCTGCGCGGCGGTCGCGCGCGACAACGTGTTCGCGTGCCAGTTTCACCCGGAGAAGAGCCAGGAAGAGGGCCACTTGCTGTTGAGTCGCTTCGTGAGGGGGCAGGGATGGAGCTGATTCCCTCGATCGACGTGCTCGACGGCAAGGTCGTGCGCCTGCACCGCGGCGACTACGACAAGGTCACCGTGTTCGCCGACGATCCGGCGGCCCAGGCCGAGAAGCTGGCAGCGCTCGGTGCCCGCAAGCTGCACGTGGTGGACCTCGACGGTGCCCGCGCCGGCAAGCCGGGCAACCACGCGGTGCTGGAGGCGATCGTTCGCCGTGCGCCCTCGCTGAAGGTGCAGGTCGCGGGCGGCATCCGTACGCGCGAGGCCGCCGAGCAGTGGTTTCAGCGCGGCGCCGCACGCGTGGTGCTGGGCACCGTCGCCATCAAGCAGCCGGTGCTGGCCGAGGAGCTGTGCAAGGCGCACCCCGC
>JBEVNG010000520.1:0-10966 GCA_040508235.1 Polyangiales bacterium
GCGCATGTCGTGCGTTCGCGCGCGACTGACGAAGGCAGGAGCCGTGTCTCACATCGATGCGATGGCACTTGTGCGCGCGCATGGACGCTCAGCGTCGTCCTTTCAGGCGCTCACTCCCGGGCTTCGCTACTGGTTCGACGCCACGCGTGATGCCTGCGTCGCCTACGCGGAGCTGGGAGATGCCTGGGTGACGGTGGGTGGCGGCCTGGCCGCGGATCAGCGCGAGCTGGAGGTCATGGAGGCGTTCGCGCGCGAGGCCCGCGCGCACGGCAAGCGTGTGCGCTTCTTTGCCACCGAGCGCGAGCTGCCACGCGATGCCTCGTTCGAGGCGCTGCAGATCGGCGAGCTGCCGGTGTGGGATCCGCGCGACTGGCCGAACAAGCTGTCGAGCCGCATGCGTGGGCAGCTGCGACGCGATCAGAAGAGCGCGCGCGTGACGGTGCGGCTCGCGAGCCAGGCGGAGCTCGCGGACCCGCGTGGCGCCACCCGGCGCGGGGTCGATGCCGTGATCGCGCACTGGCTCGACACGCGCAAGGTCGCGCCGATGGGCTTCATGGTGCACGTCGACCCGTGGCACCTCGCGCACGAACGACGCTTCTTCGTCGCCGAGCACCAGGGCAGCGTGGTCGCGACGCTGGTGGCGATCCCCGTGTGCGCACGCGAGGGCTGGTTCCTGGAGACGATGCTGCGGCTGCCCAACGCGCCCAACGGCACGGTGGAGCTGCTGTTCGATCTGGCGATGCGCACGTTCGCGGCCGAAGGCAGCCCGTACGTGACCTTTGGCATGTGCCCGCTCAGCGGCGTGACCTCCAAGCCCCTGCAGTGGCTGCGCCGGCTGACGGGCGAGTTCTACAACTACGACGGGCTGCGCAAGTTCAAGGGCAAGCTCGGTCCCGCCGCCTGGCAGCCGGTGTACCTGGTGTACCCGAAGCGCGATCTGACGCTGCTCGCGCTGCTCGATGCCGCGCGCGCGTTCATGCCGGGTGGCGTGCTCGCGTTCGCCTGGAACTCGGCGATCCAGCGCGCCACCGACAGCGCGCGCTGGCTCGCCTACGGCAGCATGATCTGGACGTCGGCGTTCGCCTGGCTTTCGCAGGATCACTGGTTCGCGTCGGCCGAGGCCAAGCTCGCGCGCGTCGGTCTCGACGTGCTGACGATCGGCGGTCTGCTGCTGCTCGGCAAGGGCATGCGTCGTGCGCGAGCGCTGGCCGTGAGTCTGCTGACGATGTTCACGTTCGCGGCGAGCTGTCTGCAGCTGGCGGCGGGTGGCGCGGCGCGTATCGAGGGGCCGCTCGAGTGGACCATGGTCGCCATCGGCACGCTGGGCTCGCTGCTGACCTCGCTGTTTCTGTTTGCCGCGCGCGATCGCGAGCGCCGCTACCTGCCGGACGCCGCCGCGCATCCGAGCGCCGCGATCTCGCCGCGCCTGATATGGAACCGACCGACCGCTGGAGATGGGGACTTATGACCAAGCTCGCCAGGAACGACTTCGACGCCGTATCGACGATCTACGACTCCCTCGCGGGCCTGGTGTTCGCGGGCGCCATCCGCCGCTCGCAGCTGGAGTTGCTGCCGCAGATCGACGGTGCCGACAAGGTGCTGATCATCGGAGGCGGCACGGGCTGGTTCTTGCTGGAGCTGCTCAAGCGCACCACGGCCAAGCAGGTCGTGTACCTAGAGCTGTCCAAGGACATGCTGCGCAAGTCGCGCGCGCTGGTCGAGCGCGAGGCACCCGAGCACCTGCATCGCGTCGAGTTTCGCCACGGCACCGAGCAGTCGCTCGGCGCGGAGGACGGTCACTTCGACGTGATCGCGACCAACTTCTTCCTGGCATGCTTCGGCGACGAGAACTGCACGCGCGTGGTGACGCGACTGCACCCGTTCCTCGCGCCGCAGGGGCGCTGGTTGTTCGTGGACTTCCAGTACCCGGAGCGCGGCTGGGCGCGGCTGGCGGCGCTGGTGTTGTTCAAGGTGATGTTCACCTTCTTCAACCTGGTCAGCGACCTGGAAGCACGTCGGCCGCCGGACTACGAGCTCGGCTTTCGACGCGTCGGCCTGCGCGCCTCGCTGGAGCGACCGTTCTTCGCGCGTATGATCCGCGCGCGCCTGCTCGCGCAGGGCGCCGCTCCCGCGGAGTGATCAGTGGCGGGCGCCGGTGAGGTTGAGCCCCACCACGCCGACGATGATAAGCGCCAGGCAGACCAGCTTCGCGACGCTCGGAGGCTCGCGAAAGTAGAGGATGCCGATGGTGGCCACGGCCATCGTGCCGAGGCCTGACCAGATGGCGTACGCCATGCCGACGGGCAGCGTCTTGAGTGCCATGTTCAGGCTGACCAGGCTCAGGCCGTAGAAGCCCATCGCGAGCACGGAGGGCAGCAGCTCCTCGAAGCCGCGCGAGAGCTTGAGGCTGGTGGTGCCCGCGACCTCGAGCGCGATCGCGACGTACAGATAGACCCAGGGCATGCGGGGAGACTCCTCGTTCACTCGTATCCGAGCGCGTCCACCACGTCCAGCTCGCTGGCGGAGCGGGTGGGGAACCACGCGCCGAGCAGCGCCACCAGCTGCGCGGCGGCCACGGTCTCCAGCACCGTGCGCAGCGACAGCTGCCACTCGATCTGCCAGCCCATCTGGAAGCGCAGCAGCTCCTTGACGGTGTAGAGCGAGAAGCCCACGCCGGCGACGAGCCCGAGCACGGCCGCGGCCAGGCCGATCAGGAAGGCCTCGACGACGAACATGCTGCGCACTTGCTGGCGCACCGCGCCGATCGCCTTGAGGATGCCGAGCTCGACGGTGCGGTCGATTACCGAGACCACCAGCGTGTTCACGATGCCGAGCAGGGCAACGATCAGCGCCACCAGCTCCATCGCCCGCATGAGCGTGAACGAGCGGTCGAAGGTCGCCAGCACCTCGGCCTTGTAGTCGGCGTTGCCGAGCACCATCAGCTGGTGGCGCTTGCCGAGCTCACGGCTGATGCGTGCACGCAGCGGCTCCATGGCCGTGCCGGGCCGCAGGTACAGACCGTACCAGTCGACGAGCGTGTCCTTCCAGATGCTCAGGTAGACCTCGCGCGTGGTGGTCAGGATGCCGAGCTCGGCCGAGTAGTCGACGTAGACAAGCGCGATGCGGAAGGCGCGCGGACCCTGGGGCGTCTGCAGCGTGACCTGGTCGCCGAGGTGCACGTTGAACTCCTTGGAGAACTGCTCGCTGGCCGCGAGGCCGCGCCCTGCCTCGATCTCCACCAGGGCGCTGGCGAGCTCCCCCTCGACCACCGGCACCTCGTCGTGCCGGCTGTACTCGGGGAGGTTGTAGGCGAACAGATAGTAAGGTTTTCCCTGCAGGCTCTGGCGCGCCATGCGCAGCGGGTTGACGAACTCCACGCCGGGCAGCGCCGCCAGCTCGCCGAGCATCGAGCCGGGCAGGGGATGCTCGATCTTGGCGCCCACCTTCTCGCCCGCGAACACCACGATGTCCGACTTGAGCGTGCGGTCGAACCAGTGCTGGGTGTTGACCTTGATCGACTCCAGGAAGCAGCCGATGTTGACCACGTTGCCGAGCGCCATCGCCAGCGCGGCGATCGCGATCGCGTTGCGCACGCTGTTGCGCTCGAAGCTGAGCACGCCGAGCCGCACCGCGGGCGGCTGGCCCCTGGCGAGCCGCCGCGCCAGGGCGCTGATCCAGCGCGCGAGCAGCGGCGTGATGAAGGCCACCGAGAAAGCCAGGAACACCGACACGCCCGCGCCGAGCACGAAGTCCGAGCGCTGGTGCGCGACGTAGGCGACGACCGCCGCCAGCAGCGCGAAGCCGAGGCTGGCCAGCCCGGCGCGGCGCGCCGTGGTGAGGCCCCCGTCGGCGGTCACGACCGTCTTGCGCATCGCGGACGCGGGCTCCACCGCGCTGGCACGACGCGCGGGCAGCAGCGCCGCCGCGAACGAGGTGCCGACCCCGACGGCCGCGCCGATCACGAACTGCCGCGGCGTCAGGAACAGCTCGTCCGACTGCACCGCCACGTACATCTCCGAGATGCTGGCCGCGACAAGCTGCAGCGTGCTGCGTCCGAGCAGCAGCCCGAGCATCACGCCGAGGCACGAGCCCACGGCGCCGAGCAGCACGCCCTCGCCGACGAACAGCGCCACGATCTGGCCGCGCGTCGCCCCGAGTGCGCGCAGGATGCCGATCTCGCGCCGGCGCTGGGCGACCGCGATCGCGAGCGCGTTGTAGACGATGAAGCCGCCGACCATCATCGCCACCAGCGATGCGATCGAGAGCCCGAGCCGAAAGCCCGCGACGATCTGCTCGGCATCGGCCGCGCGCTGCTGAGGGCGGTTCACGGTCGCGCGCTGGCTGATCGCGCCACGGATACGCTCCGCGAGGACCTCGACGTCGCTGCCCTCGCTGGGCACGATGTCGACGCGGTCGAAGCGGCGACCGCGCTCGAACGCGATCTGCGCGGCGAACACGTCCATCATCACCACGTCGCCGCCAAAGACCTTGAGTGGACCGGTCGGCGCGAGCATGCCGCGCACGGTGAAGGTGGCGGGCCCGTGCAGGGTCTCCAGCGCCATCGTCGCGCCCTCGCGCAGGCCGTGCTTCTTGGCGTAGCTGGTGGAGACCAGCAGGCCGCGCGGGTCGTTCAGGAACGCGAGCTCGTCGCCGATCTGCACGCGTGGACCCTCGTAGTCGCGCACGGCGCGGTCGGTCAGCGAGTCGACCGCGAGCACGGCCAGCTGCGCGCCCGTCCGGGTGTCGCGCATCGACTCCTGGATCACGGGTGCCGCCACCTCGACGCCCTCGACGCCCTTGATGACGTCGAGCAGCTCCTCGTCGACGCCGGTGCCATCGCCCACGATCAGCGCGGTCTTGCCCGCCATCTGGTCGACGCTCTGGCGGAACGAGGCCAGCACCGAGCCGTTGACCAGCTCGATGGCGAACACCAGCGCCACGCCGAGCGTGATGCCGAGCAGCGTGAGTAAGGTGCGTCCGGGCGAGGCGGTGAGGTGCCGGAGCGCGATGTAGCGGATCAGGTGCCGCATGCCGCGACCTCCGGGAGCACGCTGGCGCTGTCGTGCACGATGGTGCCGTCCGCGAAGGTGATCACACGCCCGCAGGCCTCCGCGGCGCGGGGATCGTGCGTGATCAGCAGCAGCGCACAGCCATCGGCGGCGGCCGCGCTGCGCAGCAGCTCCAGCACCGTGGCTCCGGTCTTGGTGTCGAGGTTTCCGGTCGGCTCGTCCGCGAGCATCAGCCGCGGTCGTGGCGCCAGCGCGCGGGCGACCGCGACGCGCTGCATCTCGCCGCCGCTCAGCTGATCGGGATGATGGTGGGCACGGCGCAAGAGGCCGACGCGCTCCAGCAGCTCGTCCGCACGCCGCTCCGATTCGCGCGCGGCCATGCCCGCCAGCTGCAGCGGCAGCGCGACGTTCTCGCGCGCGCTCAGCAGCGGCAGCAGGTTGAAGAACTGGAAGACCAGGCCGATCTTGGCCCGCCGCAGGCGCGTGCGTCCGTCCTCGTCCAGCGTGGAGACATCGACGCCGTCGATCTCGATCTGACCTTGTTCGGGTCTGTCGAGTCCACCCAGCAGATTAAGTAAGGTGGACTTTCCGGAGCCGGACGGACCCACGATCGCCAGCGTCTCCGCGCTCGCGAGCTCGAGCGAGACATCGCGGACCGCACTCACCGCGGAACCTCCGCTTCGATACGTCTTGGAGACTCGGCTGGCGCGCAGGACAATCACAATTCGAGGACCCTAGTCGAACGGATCGTGAACGTCGATACCGACCGCACGCCCGCTTGCGCGTCGCGGACAAGCTGACCATGACTGTTAGCGCGCAGTTGATCAGCTCTGGTCAGATGCTGGCAGCACTCGCTCAGAGTCCGGAACTTCCGAATGAGTTCCGAGCACATGGCTTATAGAAGCGACGATGCGTCCCCCTCTTGAACACAAGGTCGCGTTGGTGACGGGAGCCAACGCGGGCCTCGGTTATCAGCTCTCGGCCACGCTCGCTCGCCAGGGTGCGCACGTCTTGATGGCGTGCCGCAGCCCCGACCGCGCCGAGCGCGCGCGCGAGCAGCTCCTCGCCGACGTGCCTGGCGCACGCGCGACGATCCTGCCGCTCGATCTCGCGAGCCCGGCCTCGATCCGTGGGCTTGGTGCGCTGGTGAGTCAGCATGCGGGCCAGCTCGATCTCCTGATCCACAACGCCGGTGTGTTTGGCGTGCCGCTGGCGCGTACGGACGCGGGCCACGAGATGCACTTCGCCACCAACTACCTCGGTCCGTTCGCGCTGACCGGTGTGCTGACGCCGTTCTTCCGCGACGCCGAGGGCTCGCGCATCGTGTTCGTCGGCAGCCTCGCGCACCGGCTGTTCCGGCTGCGCCTCGACGAGCTGAACTTCCAGACCGGCTACCAGAAGTGGGCCGCCTACGGGCGCAGCAAGCTCGCGCTGATGGCGTACACGTTGGAGCTCAACCGGCGGCTGCGCACGCGCGGCAGCAAGATCATCGCGCTCAGCGCGCACCCGGGCTTCGCGCCCACCGAGGGCGCGTTCGCGATGACCGCCGCCAACTACAAGAGCGCGCTCGGCAAGTGGTTCGTGAAGAAGGTGGCGCCGATGCTGCCCTCGGTCGCGCAGGCCGCGGCGCCGATTCTGCACGCCGCCTACGGCAGCGACGTGCTCGGTGGCGAGTACTACGGGCCGAGCGGCTGGCTCGAGATCGCGGGCGCCGTGGGGCGAGCGCGCCTCAACAAGCAGGCGCACGACGCCTCGCTGGCCACCAAGCTGTGGTCCCACTCGGAGCAGCTGACCGGGGTTCGCTACCTGTCGGACTGAGCCAACTCGGACGAGTCGGGGCGCATTCGGCCTGCCGTAACTGGGGAGCATGGCTTGTCCGTGCTAATGACGGCGCCGAGCATGGAGCAACCGCAAGTAGTTTCGGCCGTACGGCCGAAGTGGCTGGCCATCGGCGCGGTGGTGGTCTTGTTGGGGCTCGCGCTGCGGGTCAGCTGGGTGACCGAGGACGCGTACATCACGCTGCGCACGGTCGACAACTGGATCCACGGCTACGGGCTGCGCTGGAACATCAACGAGCGCGTGCAGTCGTACACGCACCCGCTGTGGATGCTGCTGCTCAGCGCCGGCTACCTGGTCACGCGCGAGGCGTTCTACACCACGATCGCGATCGGCATGCTGACCACCACGGCGGCGGTGCTGACGCTGGTGCACTTCGCGCGCACGGCGGGCCACGCGGTGGCGGCGGTCGTGCTGCTCACGCTGTCGCACGGGTTCCTCGACTTCTCGACCAGCGGCCTGGAGAACCCGCTCTCGCACCTGCTGCTGATCGTGTTCGTCGGGCTGTACGCCGCGCGCGAGGCGCCGCTCTGGAAGCTGGCGCTGACCGCCGCGCTGTTGGCCTGCAACCGCATCGACGCCATCCTGGTGGTCGCGCCCGCGCTCGCGCACGCGAGCTGGCTGGAGCTGGAGGCGGTGGGCCCCAAGCCGACCCTGCGCTCGCTCGCGCTCGGCTTCTCGCCGCTGATCGCGTGGGAGCTGTTCTCGATCTTCTATTACGGCTTCCCGTTCCCCAACACCGCCTACGCCAAGCTCAACACGGGCCTGCCGCGGATCGAGGTGATCGCGCAGGGCCTGGTCTACTGGAGCAACACGCTGTCGTGGGATCTGGTGCTGCACTTGGTGGCGCTCGCCGCGGTGGCGGTGGCGCTCGTGCAGCGGCAGCGACGCAACATGCTGCTCGCGCTCGGCATCGTGCTCTACACGCTCTACGTCATCAACATCGGCGGCGACTTCATGCAGGGTCGCTTCTTCACGATCCCGTTCTTCACCGGCGTCTGCTTGATCGCGATCTCGGAGCTGCCGCTGGAGGACCCGCTGCGCGCCTTGATGGTGGGGCTGCCGCTCGGCTTCCTGCTCGTGCATCCGCTGGCTCAGGAGAAGCTGCAGCACGGCTACCTGGTCAGCGGCGTCGCCGACGAGCGCGCCGTGTACCGCGACGACATGTCGCTGGTGATGAGCTCGCGAACGCGCGCGTTGCCGTCGCACGGCTGGGCGCGTGAGGGGCTCGGGCTGCAGGCGCGCGAGGAGAAGCTGTACCTGCACCAGAACGTCGGCGTGATGGGCTTCTTCGCGGGCCCCACGGTGCACATCGTCGATGCCCTGGCGCTGACGGACCCGCTGCTGGCGCGGCTGCCGATGCGCCACCAGGACGACTGGCGGGTGGGCCACTACCTGCGCAAGATCCCGTCCGGCTACCTCGAGTACTCCAACCAGGAGCTGGGCGCTCCGTGCACCATGCGCGACAAGCGCCTGTGCGAGTACTACGGGCACCTGCGCGAGGTGATCTCGGGGCCGCTGTTCAGCTTCAGCCGCCTTCGGACGTTGGTCGCGCTGAACTTGGGCATGTACGACTCGCTGATCGATCGCGAGAAGTACAGGCTCCCGGCCCAGCGTCAGGCCAGCTTCGAGGAGGCCAGCGAGCCGGTGAAGGAGCTGTCGCAATGGGATGCCACCGGCACGCTCGTGATCGCGAAGGAGGGCATGCGCGTCGACGTCCCGAAGGGCACGCACGCGCGCAGCATGGAGCTGTGCTTCGACGGCAACGACGGCTACGTGCTGGAGTTCCGGAGCGGCAACAAGGTGCTCGGCACGGTCGACAGCACCGCGCTGGAGGCGGGCTTGATGCGCACGCGTCGCATCGAGATCCCGGAGGCCGCGCACAGCGGGGGCTTCGACAACTTCGTCGTGCGCCCCTACGGCGGCGACAACATGTACTCGCTCGGCTACCTGCGCCTGCACGACTGAGGTCGTCCGTCTCGCGGAGCGCGTCCACGTGCCGTGATCAGCCCGCCGCGCGGCGTAGGCAGCTGGCCATGCGACGCGTCTCGTTCTAAAGACAGATGTCATGAGCTCGCGAAGGTCGCAGATCACCCGGCGTGCCTGGCTGCTCGCCGGCGTGGCGCTCGCGGTGGGGCGCGCGCACGCGGCGTCGAAGTTACGCGTGGGCCTGCAGCGCAGCTCGTTGTTGCTGGTGCTGCTGCGGCAGCGGGGCGTGCTGGCGGAGCAGGTCGAGTGGGCGGAGTTCCCGGCGGGGCCGCAGTTGCTGGAGGCGCTCGCGGTAGGCGGCGTCGACTTCGGCATGACGGGTGACGCGCCGCCCGTGTTCGCGCAGGCGGCCGGCAAGGAGCTGTTCTACGTCGGGGCGGAGCCGCCCAAGCCGCACAGCTCGGCGATCCTGGTGCCGCCCGACAGTCCGCTGCACAGCCTGGCGCAGCTGCGTGGCCGGAAGATCGCGCTGCAGAAGGGCTCGAGCGCGCACTACCTGGTGGCGCGCGCGCTGACCAAGGCAAGCCTGCGCTGGCGCGACGTGACCCCGGTCTACCTGACGCCCGCCGACGCGCGCGCCGCCTTCCAGCGCGGCGACGTGGACGCCTGGGCGATCTGGGATCCGTACTACGCGGCGGCCGAGGCGGCGCTGCCGACGCGCGTGCTCAGCGACGGAGCTTCACTGAGCGGCAACCCGGCGTTCTACCTGGCGTCGCCCGCGCTGGTGAAGCGGCCGCAGGCGGTGCGCCAGTTGCTCGCGGCGCTGGAGGAGTGCGAGGCGTGGTTGCAGGCGCACCAGGACGAGGCCGCGCGGTTGTACGCCGCGCAGAGCGGCCTCGCCCTCGACACCGTGCAGCGCATGTTCGCGCGCCGCGGCAGGGTGACCGTGCGCCCGCTCGACGCGGCGATGATCGCCGAGCAGCAGCGCGTCGCGGACACCTTCCTGGAGCTCGGGCTGATCCCGAGCCGGCTGAAGATCGCGGAGCGCGTAGGGCACTAGCGAACGTGCGGCAGGATGTGCTCGGCAAAGCCGCGCATGTCGCGCTCGAACGGCTGGAACATCAGCAGGAACGTGTCGACGCCCGCGCGCGCGAAGGCGCGGATGCGCTCGATCACCTCGTCGTAGCTGCCGATCAGGTCCGCGGACGAGGCGCCGTTGGTGCCGATGGTCTTTCGATGCGCGTGCACCTGATGCATGACCACCTCGGGGTCGACGTCGCGCGGTCGTCGACGCGGGCGCTGTGCATCCAGCTCCGCGAGCGCGAGCAGGTGCCGGTAGTGCTCTTGCGCCTCGGCGCGGGTCTCGCGCGCGATCACGAACGCGGACAACCCGAAGCGCAGCGGCTCGCCCACGCGCGGTCGTGCGCGCAGGTCGGCCAGCATCGGCTCCAGCTCGTTCAAGGGGCGGCCGTTGATGAACCAGACGTCGCCGTGCTCGGCGACCAGGCTGCGCGCGGGCTCGGACTCGCCGCCGACGTAGATGCGCGGCCGCGGGCGATACTTCCCTGCGGGGCGCAGCACGTAGTCGCGCACCTGAAAGTGCGGGCCCTGGTGATCGACGCGCTCGCCGCGCAGCAGGGGCTCCACGATGCTGAGCCACTCCCGCCCGTAGGCGTAGCGTTGATCGTGCGCGGGAAAGGCGATGCCGGCGTTCAGCAGCTCGCTGCGGTTCCAAGCGTTGACCAGGTTGAGGGCAAAGCGACCCTTGCTGATGTGCTCGATCTGCAGCGCCAGCTTGGCCAGCACCACGGGGTGGTAGAGCAGCGGCTTGATCGCCGCGATCAGCTCGATGCGATGGGTGAGCGCCGCGAGCGCCGCGGTGGCGGTCCATGGCTCCAGCTCGTCGAGCAAGTCGTCGCGCGGGTTGGCGGTGTGCTGCGCGAACAGGGTCAGGTCGAAGCCGAGCCGCTCGGCCTCCAGGACCAGGTCGCGGTTGCGCTCCCACGATGCGTCATAGGGCTCGTCGGGATCTCCGTGGGCACCACGACTGCCGTGCACCAGCGCCCAGATTCCAAACCGCGTCGCGGGTCTGTCCACGCGCCTGTCTATCGAACGAGACGTGTCTCGTCAAGCGCTCAGGGTGGGGCGCCGGCCTCGGCGCGCTCCAGCAGCGCGACCACGGTCGGTCGATC
>JBEVNG010000544.1:0-6698 GCA_040508235.1 Polyangiales bacterium
CGTCGACACCACCGAGCACGCCCTGCGTGTTGAAGTCGAGCGCGGTCAGGTTGCGCGTGATGTCGTTGGCGACGAACGCCAGCTTCTTGTCCGCGCTGCCGATCGCGATGCCGATCGGCCCCTTGCCGCCGAAGCCGGCCTTGATGCCGGCCGGGTTCAGGTTGAGGAACGGCGCGGTGGTCGCACCCACCTCCGCGAGCTTGCCCGTGGCGGCGTCGAACACCACGCGGAACGTCGCGTCGATGCCATTGCCCGTCACGTAGCCCACGCCGGTGCCCGGCACGAACTCCAGATCGTTCGCGAACAGCGGGAAGCGCTGCGCGGCCTGGGCCACGCCGCTCTTCGCGAAGAAGTCCGTGAACGCCTTGTTAAGGTTGCGCGCCGAGTCGGGCACTTCCTTCTGCGTCGCCAGGTCGATCACGGAGATCACCGGCGAGGTGGCGGTCTTGAAGCTGGCGACGTCCTGACACACCGGCGTCTTGCCAAACGCGAGCACATCGCAGACCGGATCGATCAAGTTCAGCGACGCGCAGTCGGCGACCGTGGTGCACGCCGTGGTGGTCGCCTTGAGCCCCTCCGGACCTTCCGGCGCCGCGCACACCGACACCACGTACGCGAAGCCGCCGTTGATCGTGATCGACTGCAGCTGGTTCGGGAAGCAGCCGGCGGTGTTGCCGGCGGTGTCCTTGAAGCCGATGTCGGGCAACGACGCGAGGTTGATCGTGGCGACCTCACCGCTCGCGACCTTGACCGCGTAGACGATGCCCGCGCGATTGACGTCCGCGTTGAGGCCGTCGGGCTGCAGCTCCGCCACCTGCTGCGAGAAGAACTCGTTGATCAGCAGCGTCTCGTCGCCATCGTCGTTGTCGAGGTCGTTGGTGACGGTGATCGAGCGCGGGTGCGCCAGCGCCGGGCGTGCCTTCACGCCGCCGAGGTAGCCGGTCTTGGCGAGCGCGCCGTTGAGATCGACCGTGCCGGTGACCGTCATCGCCGCCGTGTCGATCACGCCGACATCACCGTTGGCCCAGCTCGTCACGTAGGCGGTGCGACCGCTCGGGCTGAGCGCGAGCGAGGTCGGCTCCGAGCCCACCTGCACCGTGCCGTCGACCACCGCCTCGCCCTTGATGTGCTTCACGCGCACGAGCTTCTGCTCCTTGCGCAGCACCACGAACGCGGTGTCGTCGTCGGGGGCGATCACCACCTGCCACGGCTCCGAGCCGACGCCGAGCTGCACCTCGCAGCTCGGCTCGGTGACGGTGTTGGCGCCCTCGCTGTACTTCACCTTCAGCACGCTGAGCGTGCCGACGTCGCGGTTCACCACCGCGACCACGCTCTGGTCCGCCGACAGCGCCAGCGCGGCACCACGGCTCGGTTTCTTCGCCACGGGACCGTTGAACACGCCCGCGTCGGGGTTGGTCGGCGCGGTGATCGGCCGCGCGCCAGCGTCCGCCTGGACCTGGACCGGCGCAGGGTCGGTACCGTCCTTCGGCTCGTCGATTTCGACATCTTCACAAGCGACTAGGCTCGCCGCGAGCGTCGCCACAGCGACCGTTCTACGAATCCGCATGGTGTCTCCGTCAAGCGCGCGGCTGGGCGCGCTGCGAAGACCCCTTGAGCAACCGATGTGCCGGCGGCCCGTTAACGGGAAAACCCCGGAAAAGCCCGCTTTTGGGCCGCTCCGGGGTCTCTGGAGACGTGGGCACCGCCGGGCACGTGCCCGGCGGGAGGGCTCACTTCTCGCTGGCCTCTTCGACCTTGTCGCCGGTGTCCTCGACGGCCTCTTCGGTCGCGTCGCTCGCGTCCTTCGCCGTGTCCTCGATCTCTTCTCCGGCGGACTCGAGGCGACCCTCGCCGTGCTCCGCCTTCTTCTTGCAGGCGGCAGCGCCCAGCAACAGGCTCGACGCGATCACCAACTGAACGATCCAGGCTTTCTTCATGGGCATGCTCTCCTGATGAGTACGAATACGCGGGCACAGGCAATCACGGACGACGCGTCAAGTAATCGCGCGGCTCGCCGATGAAAAGCTCGCAACCCCCTCTTCACTCTCTCCCCATACTCATTCTGGGCGGCCGACACAACTGCTCGCTGCGCGTGGGTGCCGGCGCGCTTGCGATGAGGCCCCTCCCGCGATAGGTGAGCCCACCTCTCTAGGAGACCCCAGCGTGATGACCAACCGTTCATTCCGCATCAAGGCCGCCTGCCTGGTCGCGCTTGTTTTCGTGGCTTCCTTCGCGTGCGCAGCAGTTCGAGCGCAGGATGTGCTCGCCGAGGCCATCGGCGATGCCGGCGAACCCGAGGAGAACTATTCGCCCGACTCGCCACGTGCATCGATGGTCAAGTTCCTGTCACTCGCACGCTCCGGTGACTACGAACGGGCGGCCGACTACCTGGAGCTTGCGCCCCTCGACAAGCCCCAGGGCGCCGAGCTCGCGCGCAAGCTGCAGGCCGTGCTCGATCGACGCGCCTGGATCGACGTCGAGTCGCTGTCACCGCTGGCGAGCGGCACGCCCGATGACGGCCTGCCTGGGCTGACCGATCAGGTTGGGCAGATCGAGAGTGCGCAGGGAGTCGCGGAGCCCGTGCGCATCGTGCGCCGACGCCGGGAAGACGACCTGATCTGGTTGTTCTCGCGCGGCACCGTCGGGCGCATCGACAGCTGGTACGAGCGGCTCGACGACCGCTGGATGCTCGAGCACATGCCGCCGCGCTTGCTGCGCACCGGACCACGCTCCCTGCTGTACTGGCAGTGGCTGGCGCTGCCGCTGGTGGTGCTCTCGAGCTGGGGCCTGTCGCTGTTGCTCAGCGCGCTGACCACGCGCGTGATGGCGTGGTTCGCCGCGCGTAGCCGCGTGTCCTGGGACGACGTGCTGGTGCAGCGCCTGCGCAAGCCGATCGCGCTGTGGTGGGCGCTGGCGCTGGTGTACTTCTGCCTGCCCTACCTCGCGCTCTACACGCCGGCCGAGAAGTTCATGCTGGCGATGCTGAAGACGCTGTTCTTCGTTGGCTTCTTCTTCGCGCTGTCCGGCGTGATCGACGTCGCGGCGGACACCATCCTTCGCTCGTCGTGGGGCGCCGTGCGGCAGACCTCGGGCTCGCTGATCTCGCTCGGCTCGCGCGTCACCAAGGCCGCGCTGACGGCGATCGCGGTGGTCGCCATCCTGTCGCAGCTCGGCTTCCCGATCGCGAGCGTGCTCGCCGGCCTCGGTGTCGGCGGCCTCGCGCTCGCGCTCGCCGCGCAGAAGACGGTCGAGAACCTGTTCGGCGCGTTCTCGATCGGCGCCGATCAACCGTTCCGCGAAGGCGACCTGGTCAAGGTCGGCGACTTCACCGGCACCTGCGAGCTGATCGGCCTGCGCTCGACCAAGTTCCGCACGCCGGACCGCACCGTGATCAGCATCCCCAACGGCAAGCTCGCCGAGATGCAGCTGGAGACGTTCGCGCGCCGCGATCGACTGCGCTTCTCGCTGACGCTCGGGCTCGTGCGCACCAGCAGCGCCGCGCAGGTTCGCGCGGTGATCCAGGGCGTGAAGGATCTGCTGCAGAGCCAGGACAAGCTGTTCCCGGGCTCGGCGGCGGTGCGCTTCGAGAAGTACGGTCCGTCCTCGCTCGACCTCGCGGTCGAGGCGTACTTCGACACGCGCGACTGGGGCGCGTTCGCCGACATCCGCCAGGAGCTGCTGCTGCGGATCATGGAGATCGTCGAGGGCGCGGGGACCGCGATGTCGCTGCAGGCCGCGCACGTGCAGCTGATCCAGCCGAGTCCCGGCCTGGAGCTGCAGGACGGTCCCAGCAAAGATCAGTTCGCGCGCATGAGCCGGCCCAGCTGAGCGAAACGGGCGCCCCCGAGCGCCCCTGGAACTGTCCGCCATGGGCGGTATTCGCCGATCCTGAGCGTTCGCGACTTGTGCCGTGATTTCGCCGCCTTGAGGGTCGTGCTCACGGTCCGACGGCGATCTTGCCATCATAGAAAATCTTGCCCCTCCCCACTCCAGGTTCACATCTGGGGTGACCGCTCCCGAGCCGGTCCCTTCTTTCTTCATTTCTCGATCGGAGACCTCGATGTCCAAACTGACTTTCGCCGCCGCGCCGGCCGCTCTTCTCTTGGCCGTGATCACCGGCTGTGCCGACAGCGACGCCGCCAAGACCGAGCGCCCGCAGGAGTTCGATCGTCCCGAGGGACTTCGCTCCGCGCTGGAGAACCCCATCGCCGACTGCCAGGCGACCGCGCGCGACTGCGCCGACAACGCAAGCGACCTCGACGCGCGCATCGCCTGCAACGACACGCTCGGCGAGTGCCTGCGCGACGCCGCCCAGCGCACGCAGAACATCGCCCAGCAGGTCGAGGCCTGTCGCGAGGACGGTCGCGTCTGTCTGCTCGACGGCACCGACGAGGACACCTGCCGCGACAGCTACGAGGCGTGCGCGGATGCGGCGCTCAACGGCGGCGGCGCGGTCGCGGACGGTGGCGCCGAGAGCGATGCCGGCGAGCCCAGCCTCGACGGCGGCAGCATCACGGACCCGGGCTTGCCGGGTCTGCCTGGCCTTCCGGGTCTGCCCGGTCTGCCCGGTCTCGGTGGCGTCGACGGCGGCCTGATCGACAACCTGCCCGCGCCCGTGAAGTGCACCCTCGAGCTGCGCCTGTGCCTGTCGCTCGACATCACCGCCGCGGGCGAGTGCGCCGACACCGCGCGCCTCTGCCTGCAGGTCCCCTGAATCAGCGCAGGGTCTGCCGCCAGAACTTGCCGAACGCGCTCGAGGCCGGCAGCTGGGCCTCGAGCAGCGCGGCATCTGGCTGCGTACGCTGCGCCTCTTCCCACAGGTCCTCGAAGATCCAGCGCGTGGCGCCGATCTCCAGCGACGGGAAGGCGCCATCCGGGACCTCGCCAGTGCCGACGATCGTGAGCTGCTCCCACAGCTCCTTGGTGGCGCGCGTCCACACGCGCTCGCTCTCCTTACCGCGCAGGCCCGCGTTGCGGCGCAGGTCCTTGCTCGACTGCGGCGAGTCGTCTTCCAGCACCTGCAGGATCTCGCGCGCCTCCTGCGAGCGCTCGCGCTGCCACGGCTTCAGCGTGGCGAGCATGGCCAGGAACAGCGGCTGCGAGAAGAACACCGCGCGCCCGCGGAACCACTTGGAGTAGACCACCTTGCGCCCGCGCGCGATCTGCTCGCGCAGGATCCACACGTGCGACACGCGCGGGTCCGCCTCGGAGTCCCAGGCCCAGCGCATCTCGCTGCGTGGGTAGAGCACGCTCCAGAGCGAGGGAATGTCTGCGCGGTTGGCGAGCGGGTACACGAGCAGCGCACCCAGCCGCTCGACCGCGGCGATCACCTTCGCCTCTTCTCCCGCGCGCGCCATGTCCTTCGAGTTTGCCAACTTCGCGCGTGAAGGGAAGACTGTTCGCGTGCCCTGGAACCAATGGCGTTCGCACACCCTCGGCGCTTCGCGCTGGTTGCTCGCGCCGGAGCGGCGCTGGTTGCTCTTGCTCGCGTTCGCCGCCGCGGGCCTCGCCACGTTCATGGAGCTGGCGGACGAGATCGTGGACGACGACGACTTGCTCGCGTTCGACCGCGGCGTGCTTACGTATCTGCGCGGCTGGCGTACGCCGATGCTGACGATGCGCGCGGTCGATCTGACGGCCATCGGCTCGGTCACGGTGCTGTCCCTGGTCTCGCTGTGCACGTTCGTGGGCTTGCTGCGGCTGGGCGACCGGCGCGGCGCGCTGCAGTTCGTGCTGACGATGGTGGGCGTCATGCTCTGGACGTTCCTCACCAAGACCTGGTTCGCACGCGAACGACCCGAGATGGCGCATCGTCTGCTCGAGGTCTCCGGTTACTCGTTCCCGAGTGGCCACTCGTCGGGTACGTCCGCGCTGATGGTCGGCATGGCGATGGTGTTCATGCCGCACCTGCGCACGCTCGCGAACCGCGTCTGGCTGCTGTCCTCGTGCTGCGCTTTCGCGCTGCTGATCGGCTTCACGCGCATGTACCTGGGTGTGCACTACCCCAGCGACGTCGCGAGTGGGCTCGCGTTCGGCAGCTCGTGGGCGCTGTTGATCGCCGCGCTGTTCGAGTGGCTCAGGCCCCGATGGGCCGAACCTCGACCGCCAGACGAGGATCCAGCTCCCCGTACAGGTGCGGAAACTCTTCCCCGCTGAACGAGCGCTCGAACTTCAAGCTCGGCCCCAGATCGTCCGCGCGCAGGCTGATCAACAGCAGATCTTCCTGCCCCGCGAAGTGGCGGAGCAGCACGCCGCTGACCTGACTTTGGCGGGAGAAGTGGATGAACCCGTCGCGCAGGTCGTGCTGGCTGCCGCGGTAGACCCCCGCCTGCACGGCGGCTTCCCACTCGGCGCGTGGCGCGATCTTGAAGACGAGCTCGCTCATCGCCTCACGGTACCACGCGTACCGAGCTGGCGACCTGCTTGGCCTTGTCGCGGGCTTCCTGGATGGTCTCACCACGTGCGAGACCCACGCCGAGCCTGCGCTGTCCACGCAGGGTGGGCTTGCCGAACAGGCGCAGGCTGGTGTCGGGCAGCTCCAACGCGGCGGTGTCGACCTCGTACGAGAGCGCATCGCTGTGGCCCTCGCCGAGCACCACGTACGACGCGCTGGCGCCGTGCTGGCGGATGTTCGGGATCGGCAGCCCCAGGATCGCGCGCACGTGCAGCGCGAACTCGCTCAGGTCCTGCGAGATCAT
>JBEVNG010000546.1:0-6949 GCA_040508235.1 Polyangiales bacterium
GCCGGGCGCGATGCGAGCGTGGACGCGGGACGTGATGCCGCGGTCGACGCGGGACGCGATGCCGGCGCGGATGCCTGTGGACCTTACGGTTGTGTCGTGGTCACGCCCTGCACCGGCAGCGGCTGCGACCTGACTTGCAGCGAGCCGCCCGATCCGGACGACACCGCGACCCTGGACTGTCAGTTCGAGTGCAACGCCAAGCAGAGCTGCCGGACTTCGTGCAGTCAGCAGAACACCTGCCAGACCAACTGCAGCGGCGTCGGCAGCTGTCGCCACCACTGTGCCTATCGCTCGGACTGCACCACGAACTGCACCAACACCACCAACTGCGGCGGCGACTGTCCCACCGGTTCGAATTGCACGTTCAACTGCACCGGCTCCGGCTGCAACCAGGTGAACTGCGCACTCGGAGCGGCCTGCCGCATCAAGTGCAACGCCGGCAGCACGTGCAGCTTCGCGAGCTGCGGCGCGCTGGTCAGTCTGTCTTGTGCAGACGGCAGCATCGTCTGCGGACAGCTTTGCCCCTGAGCGGCGGGGAGCTTGGCCTCGGTGCGCGCCACCCCGATCGGGAACTCCCGGTTCGGTGACCGCAAGAATGCCTCACGAGCATTTTTGTCAATCGTCAAAGGTAAGGAATCCAGGACGACTCCCTGCACGTATGAAACGGACTCACGCCGGGCTCCGCTCAGGCGGAGTGATCCGTGGGGAGGATTCACGTGCGACAAATCATTAAGCGACAGCTGTCTACGGCTCTGCTCTCGGCGAGCCTTCTTTCGATGGGCGCGGTCGGCTGTGGCGACGACGACGGCAACGACGACCAGAACAACAACCGCCCGGACGGCAGCGTCGACGCCGCCATCGACAGCGGCAACACGCTGCTCGATGCGAACCTCGACGCCACGTCCGCCGACGCCGCGGTGCCGCTGACGCCGCAGCAGAACGTCTCCAGCAAGGCCGCGGACCTCGCGGTGACCATCAACTTGCTGCTCGGCGAGCACTTGATCATCGCGGCCAAGACCACCGGCGCGGCGCTGCGCGGCGAACCCGCCAAGCCCGAGTACGACGCCTACGCGGCGCTGCTGAACCAGAACGGCCTCGACCTCGGGGAACTGGTCGGCCAGGCCTTCGGCGATGCCGCCAAGACCACCTTCAACGGCATCTGGAGCGCGCACAACGGCTTCTTCGTCGAGTACACCGTCGGCGTCGCCACCAACGACGAGGCCAAGAAGACGCAGGCCGTCAACGACCTGACCACCAAGTACGTGCCGCAGTTCTCCGGCCTGGTCTCCACGGCGACCGGCCTGCCGGTGACCGCGATCACGCCTCTGGTCACCGAGCACGTGACCGGCACCAAGGCGATCGTCGACGCGCAGGGCGCCAAGAACTACACGGCGGAGTACGCCGCCACCCGCGCCGCGTTCGCGCACATGGCGATGCTCGGCAACCCGCTCGCGCAGGGCGTGGCCAAGCAGAAGCCGGCGGACTTCCCCGGTGATGCGGCCTCGAAGGCGGCGCTGTTCCGCGTCGCTCTCAACCAGGCGCTGCAGGAGCACCTGTACCTCGCCTCCTTCGCCACCGGCGCGGCGATCAACGGCCGCACCGACGAGTTCACCGCGGCGGGCGCTGCGCTGAACACCAACGGCACCGACATCGGCAAGGCGCTGAACCCGCTCTACGGCGCCGCGGCCGAGACGCAGTTCAACAGCATCTGGAGCGCGCACAACGGCTTCTTCGTCGAGTACACGCAGGCGGCTGCCGCCGGCAACGCCGAGGGCAAGACGGCGGCCGTCGGCAAGCTCACCGGCATGTATGTGCCGCAGTTCTCGGCCCTGCTCGAGGTCGCGACCGGCACGCCGGCCGCCCAGTGGAGCCCCGAGGTCGGCATGCACGTGACGCACACCGCCGAGGTGGTCGACGCCCAGGTTGCGCTCAAGGCAAGCAACACGCCCGCCAACGCGACCACCGTCGTGTCCAAGGACCGCATCGCGGGCCAGCACATGCAGAAGCTCGGCGACGCGCTGTCCAAGGGCATCGTCGGCAAGCTGCCGGGAAGCTTCTGAGCATGACGATCGCGAGCCAGTCCATGCGTGCATTCGTTCTGACCTGTGGGCTGCTCGCGATCGCCGCGTGCGGCGACGACGCTGACGACGACAACAACGGCGATGGCGCCCCCGTGGGGGACAGCGGCACGCCGGTCGCCGACAGCAGCGTCGACGCGGGGCACGACCATGGCCACGACCTCGACGCCTCGGCGTCGGATGCGACGGTGGTGGTCGATGCCGCGCCGGACCCCAGCTGCAGCGCGACCATCTCGCTGCAGGACTTCAAGTTCGTGCCGGCCAACCCGACCGTGACCAGCGGCGCGATCACGCTGTGCGCGCGCAACGATGGCCGCTCGCAGCACGACCTGGTGCTGCGAGGCAGCGATCAGGCGGTGCTCGGCAAGACCGAGACCCTGGACCCCGGCGAGACCGGGCGCTTCCAGGTCACCGTCAGCACGGGCTCGTACGTGATCTTCTGCTCGCTCCCGGGCCACGAGAGCCTGGGCATGAAGGGCACCGTCACCGCAAACTGATCAGCGGCCAGCTGCGCTGTCCCAGCGCGGCGCGCACGGTCGGCAAGTGCGCGGCGAGCTCCGCCACGCCAGTCCGATCCTTGGCGCGCATGCGCAGACACATCGAGAGCCAGCTGGCGAGCGGCCGCGTCGCCGCTTGCAGGCTGAGCGCCTCCACCGCGGCCGGCTTGCCATCGTGTCCGCGGTGGGCGGCCACGATCGCGCGCTCGCTGTCGCCGTGGAACAGCGGCGAGCCGGTGAGTAGCTCGTAGGCGAAGCAGCCGAGCGCGTACACATCGGCGGGGCGCGGGTCGGTCTCCGCCTGCGCGGCGGCCGTGCTCCAGATCTCCGGCGCGGCGTAGTTCGCGGTGCCGCAGGCCGGACGCAGGCGACGCCCCGCCAGGCCGAAGTCCACCAACACCGGCGCGCCGTCGTCGCCGCGCACGATCACGTTGGAGGGCTTGAGGTCGAGGTGCGCCAGCCCGACCTTGTGCATCGCCGAAAGCCCCTCGGTCACACCCACCAGCGTGCCGAAGGCGGCGTCGAGGTCGAGCGCGCGCTGCGCGATCAGCTTCTCCAGGCTGGGCCCGCGCACGAACTCCATCACCAGGATCGGCTTGGGCCGCACGCCGGCGTCGAACGTGACGAAGCGTGCCAGGTTGCGCTCCTCCGGCAGCGTCAGCAGCGCCGACGCCTCCTCGCGGAACATGCGCAGGAAGTCCTGCTCGGACAGCACCTGCGCCACCGTTCCGTCGTACTCGGGCACCTTGAGCGCGAACAGCTCCGCGTCCGGATCGTTGCGCTGCTCCGAGCGGCAGGCGACGAACACGGAGCCGGAGCCGCCCTGCCCGATGGGCGCGTGCACGTAGAAGCCACCCATGATGCGGCTGACCGGGATCCAGGTCGGCAGCAGATCCTCGGACGGCGTCGACACGCGCTGCGCACGCCCGCCGCTGGGCTTGCGCTGCGGCATCACTGGCAGCGCCTTGAGCGCACCCAGCGTCGCGAGCACCGGCGTCGAGAACAGCTCCGGCAGCTCCGCGCTCGCGCTCGCCTCCAGCTCCACGAACGGCGCCGCCAGGTGCTCGGGCTCGCGGTTGGCCACCGCCTGATCGAACGCCGCGCCGAGGTCGAGCACACCGCGCGCGACCAGCGGCGAGCGCGCCTGCGCGTTGGGCGACAGACGGCGACGTGTACCCGCCACCAGCTGCGCGATCGCCAGCAGCGCCTCGGCCAGCTCGGACAGCGTGGCGCGCGCGCCCTTGAGCCCGACCACGTCGGTCATCGTGCGCGCCTCCTCCAGCGCGGCCAGGCCTTGATGCACGCGCAGCAGCGCCCAGCGCAGCAGCGACACGCGCGGCGAGTGCGCCGCCGGCAGCGCCTGCACCAGGCCCGCCAGGTTGGCGATCATCCCACGACGCGCCAGCACCGGATCGGCTTCCTTCGCGGGCTCCGCCAGCTTGGCCAGCGCGAGCAGTCCGCGCGACAGCTCCGGCATCATGCTCGCCTCGGCCAGCGTCGCCACGTCGCGCGGATCGCGCACGTACAAGCAAGCGCACATCAGCACGTCCGACTGCTCGAACAGCTCCTCGCGCACCAGCGCGTCGAACGCGCGCGCCAGACACGCTAGCACCGCGCGCCGCAGCGGCGACGGTTGATCCTTGCGCACGCGGTTGAGCAACACGCGCACCGTGCGCAGCCGACGTGGCTTGCGCTCCTCGATCCAGGCGTCGCCGTAGCTGCCGTCCGCGTCGACCATGTGCAGCAGCGAGCGCACGCGGCGCATACGCAGCGCCGGGTGCGCCAGCGCGCCCTCCCCGATCGGCGTCTGCTCGTGCGCCACCAACCAGTCGGTGACCTGCTCGAAGTGCTCGTGCAGGCGGGCTTCCTGGTGATCGTCGCCGAGCGCGAGCAAGTCGCTCAAGGTGGCGCCCTGCAGCAGGCCGACGTCGAGCTCGTGCAGCAACTGCACACTCTCCTTGCGACCCTCGCGCGTCTCGAGGTCACAGGCGTTGAGCGCCTCCAGCGCGTTGTGCGCGACGGCCAGCGCCTCGGTCGCGGCCTGCACGGCGGAGCCCGCGCCCTCGCCCGCGAACGCATAGAGCGCGCGCCGCACCGCGCTGTCGAGCGCGTACTCGCTGGGGTGGCGCGAGAAGCGGCGCAGCAGCCACTCCAGCAGCGCGGCCGCGCCGTCGTCCGCCTGCCCACTCGTCAGCTGCTGGCTCAGCGCGGCGCGCACGAACCCCACCGCCTCCTGGCCGAAGCCATCACCCAGGCCCTCGTCGCACAGCTCCAGGAACGCCTCGGCCGCCTCGGTGCCGCCCACGCGCAGGCACGGCACGAGCAGGCGCTCGGCGACCTCGGGCTCCGCCTCGACCGCACGTGCGAGGCCCATGATCATGGCCGCGCCGATGCCTGGATCACGCTTGGCGACCGCGCCGCTCAGCGCCATCTCCGCGCTCTCTAGCGCCTTGCCCGGCATCACCGCGATGCTGGCCGCGAGCGAGGCCGCGCCGCGACGCCACTCGGTCGGCGTCAGCGCGGGATCGAGCAGCTGCTCGATCTCCTCGGCGACGCTCGGGATCGCGGCCGCCAGCAAGCCGCGCGCGGTGGCGACGTGGCGCCACACCAGCGACTCGCGATCCTTGAGCAAGCGCTGCCACGCCGCCTGCACCGGCGCGGTCTCCAGCGCGCGCAGGCCCACGTCGTCACCGGTGGTGAAGCGGCGTGCGGCTTCGCGGGCCGCGCGCTCCAACAAGCGCGCCGCCAAGCGACGCGAAGGGAGGGAGCCCATCGACGGCTTGTCGACCCAGTCGCGCGCGTGATCGGGTTGCGAGATCAGCGCCAGCGCCAGCGCATCGACGCGCGCGCCGGTGCCTATGGGCAAGCTAAGCGCCAGCGCCACGCGCGAGCGCATGCGCTCGCTGGTCAGACCACCCTTGCCGTTCTGCGCCAGCGACGTGGCCAGCGCGACGAACGTGGGCGCATCCGCCTGCGCCAGCTGCTCGACCACCCGCTGGTTGAGCTGATCGCGCAGCGGGCTCGGCGCCAGCGCCGAGGCGATCTCGTACAGCGCCGACGCCGCGCTGGGCGCCGACAGCCAGCTCAGATCCTCGAACAGCCCCTGCGACAGCGCGTTCTGCACGCCCGCCGCGAGCGACTCCGGGTCGAGGCCCTCCAGCGGCAGCGCGCGCTTGACCGCCGCCTGCGCGAGGTTGGCCAGCGCGCGCCGGAACTGCGCCCGCAGCGCGTCCCCCGACAGCTCGCTCAATCCCGCGAGATCGTGCACATCGTCGTGGGGCCCGCGCATCGCCCACGATGATATCGAATCACGCGCCGGAGCGCGTGTGGCGAACGTGCAGTCTCCGTGTAGTCACAGCGCATCCAACGTGCGCGCATCGACGCAGCGGGCGTAGTAGCGCGCGCGCTCCAGCATCAGGCGCTCGCCGACCAGATCCCCGGGCTGACCCAGCGCGGCGCGCTTGCGGCGGGCCACGTCGTAGAGCGACAGCGCGGCGCTGACCGAGAGGTTGAGGCTCTCGCTCATGCCGTACATCGGGATGCGGAACGTGAGGTCGCAGGCCGCGCGCGCCTCGGGCGACAGACCGACCCCCTCGTTTCCGAACAACAGGCACAGCGGCCGGTCGATCGGCAGCTCCTCCAGCGTCAGCGCGCCGTCCATCATCGCGCCGCACAGCCGCACGCCGCGACGCTGCAGCACCTTGAGGCCATCGAGCGTCGCGTGGTGGTAGGTGTGCAGCCAGTTGAACGAGCCCTGCGTGGTCTTGCGCGCGTGCAGGGCCTCCTCGACCGAGGCCACGACGTGCACGTGCAGCGCACCAACCGCCTCCGCCGTGCGCACGATCGCGGCCGCGTTGTAGGGGTCCGCGGGCCGCTCCACCGCCACGTGCAGCGAGTCGAGCCGGCCGCGCAGCACCTGCTCGATCTTGTTGCGGCGCTCCTCGGCCAGCAGCGGGCCGAGCTGCGCACAGGCGTACTCGCTGCCCACCGCGTCGATGCGCGCGTCGAACTCCGAGAAGTCCATCAGGGTTGCTCGAGATGATAGAGCACCGCGTTGGCGCGCCGGGACAACCAAACGCCGCCGCCGACGTGCTGGAAGTAGGGGGCCAGCGCGCGCTTGTAGAAGCTGCCCGGTCGCAGCTGCATGCTGGCGTCCGTGCGCTTGGTGTCGATCACGCCCGCGTCGACGTCGTCGCTGGTGACGGCCTCCAGGTACAGCGCCCCCGAGCACAGGCTGGCCAGGTTCAGCAGCGCGCGCTTGGCGTCGGCCTTGTCGAGGTACGGCAGCACACCCTGGCAGATCACGAGGTCGAACGGCTTCTTGCTCGCGTAGTCGACGACCGAGCCCTGCTCCCAGCCGTACTTCTCACACAT
>JBEVNG010000551.1:0-9375 GCA_040508235.1 Polyangiales bacterium
AGCGGCCGCCACGGCGGCGATCTCGTCCTCGGCCTGGAACGTGCGCACGCCCATGTTCTTGTAGCGTGAGAGCGCGTGCAGGATGTCGGACGCCGGCGTGATGGGGTAGCTGCCGAGGAACGGGTCGAGCCCGCTCAGCTCCGCGGCCGCCACCAGGCCGAGCGCCAGGGCCTCGTTGCCCGAGATGTTCTTGTAGACACCCGGCTCGATCGAGGCCTGCTCGATCTGGAAGGTGTGGGCGAAGACCTCGACGGTCTCGCCGTAGTGGTAGCCGGCCTTCAGGGCGCGCCGGTTGGCCTCGGCGATGTCTTCCTTGCCCTTGAACTTGGCGTCGATCCACGCGAGCGTGTGCTCGAGCGAGCGGTTGTACATCCAGTACACGAGGCCGAGCGCGAAGAAGTTCTTCGAGCGCACGGCGGCGCGCTGGTTGAGGCCGCTGCCCTCGATGGCCTTGAGCGTGATGCCGGTGATGTCCACCTGGTGCACGTGCCAGCCGTTGAGCGTGCCGTCCTCCATCGGGTTGGTCTTGTAGCCGACGCGCGCGAGGTTCTTCTCGTTGAACTGGTCGCTGTCGAGGATCAGGACGCCGCCCTTGCGCAGGTCCTTGAGGTTGGCCTTGAGCGCGGCGGGGTTCATCGCGATCAGCACGTCCGGCTCGTCACCCGGTGTGAACACCTCCATCGAGGAGATGTGCACCTGGAAGCCCGAGACACCCGCGAGGCTGCCCGCGGGCGCGCGGATCTCCGCCGGGAAGTCCGGGAACGTGGCCAGGTCGTTGCCAGCGAGGGCCGAGGTCTCCGTGAACTGCGTTCCGGTGAGCTGCATGCCATCGCCGGAGTCGCCAGCGAAGCGAATGACGACCGACTCGACGGTCTGCGGTGCTGCCTGCATCGATGCTATCTCCCAGTGACCCTGGGGTTTTCGCGGCGCAAAGCGCCTGCGTACCCAGCCGTGCCGTTGCGCCTTCCGAGCGTTACGAACGCGAAACTATGGACGACAGGCCAATGGCTGTCATGCCGGTTTTCTCGCACGGCCTCCGGTTGGCCCTGGCGTACCGATGTTTGGCGCCTAAGGACCGGTGCCGAAGCGGCCGGCGTTGGTGTACCGCCTGACCAGTCCGGCTCCCCCTACCGTTGACGTTGACGTGGTCGGCGACGACGACGCTCCGCGAGTACGACGCCAACGGTCTTGGGGGGTGTGCCTACGATGGAGATAGGTCAGACGGTTCCGAGCGCTTCGTCCGGGATCTGCAACGCCGAGCTGTCCTCGGCGGCGATGATACGGGCGGCGCCCACCACGTTGGGGAGCACGTTCTGCGCGAAGAACTGCGCCGCGTAGCGCTTGCCCTCGTAGAACGCCTTGTCGTTGCCGCTGGCGCCCTCGGACTTGCCGAGCGCGATGCGGGCCTGGTCGAGCAGCAGCCAGCCGATCACGGTCTCGGCCATCATGTTCAGGAAGCGGTTGGCGACCAGGGGCGTCTGCTCGAACTTGCCGCTCGAGTTCCACTGCACGAACTTCATCACCGTGCCGCCCACGGCCTCCGCCGCCTTGCCGAGCAGCGCGACCGACGGACCGAGCGCGGGGTGCTCCTTGTTGGCGGCCACGAAGGCCTGCACGTCGCCGAGGAACGCGCGCACGTTGGCGCCGCCGTTCTGCGCCAGCTTGCGGCCCACGAGGTCGAGCGCCTGGATGTGGTTGGTACCCTCGTAGATCGCGAAGATCTTCGCGTCGCGGCAGTACTGCTCGACCGGGTGATCCTTGAGGAAGCCCGCGCCGCCCATCGACTGGATGGCGAGCGCCGAGACCTCGAAGCCGATGTCCGAGCCGTAGCTCTTGTACAGCGGCGTCAGCAGCTCGACCTGACCGTGGTGGTAGCCGGCCTTGGCGTCGTCCTTGCCCGCGAGCCGCGCCGCCCACTCCATGTGGTTGGTCAGCTTGGCGCCGAGCGCGCGCGTGCCCTCGACCTTGGCCTTCATCTCGATGAGCATGCGACGGACGTCGGGGTGCTCGATGATGTTGACCTTGGGCGCGTTGGCGTCCTTGAAGTTCTTGATGCTCGGACCCTGCTTGCGGTCCTTGGCGTAGTCGGCGGCGTTCAAGTACGCGGAGGCCGCGCAGCTGAGGCCCTGCAGACCGACGCCGATGCGCGCGCCGTTCATCATCAGGAACATCTGCGCCATGCCCTGGTGCTCGACGGTCCCGACGAGCTCGCCGACGCAGGCGTCGTTGTCGCCGAAGTTGATCACGCAGGTGGCCGAGCCGTTGATGCCCATCTTGTGCTCGATCGACGGCACGGTGACGTCGTTGTCCGAGCCGTCGAGGCGCTGACGCGGCACGATGAACAGCGACAGGCCCTTGGTGCCGGCCTTGGCGCCCTCGATGCGCGCGAGCACGAGGTGGACGATGTTCTCGCCCATGTCGTGATCACCACCCGAGATGAAGATCTTGGTGCCGCGGATGCTGTACGTGCCGTCCGCGTTCTTCTTGGCGCTGGTGGTCGCCGCGCCGACGTCGCTACCCGCGTGCGGCTCGGTGAGACACATCGTGCCGCCCCACTTGCCCACGAACATCTTCGACGAGTACTTCTCGTGCTGCTCGGGCGTGCCCACGGACGCAATCACCTCGGCCGCGCCGAGCGTCAGGCCGGGGTACATCGAGAACGCGGTGTTGGAGCCGCTGATCATCTCCTCGACGCAGATCTGGAGCAGGCGCGGTGCACCCTGGCCGCCGTGGTCCGGCGACTCGGCGATGCCCTTCCAGCCGTTCTCGTAGAGCGCCTTCCAGGCGGCCTTGAAGCCGGTCGGGACCTGCACGCGGCCGTCGACGATCTTGCAGCCTTCCTTGTCGCCGGTGGCATTGAGCGGACCGAGGTACTCCTTCACGAAGCGATACGCCTCGTTGATCACCATCTCGATCTGTTCCTTGCCCCAATCGGCGTACTTCGGGTCCTTGAGCAGCTCGTCGATGTTGAACTGCTCGAACAGCAAGAACTCGAAATCGCGCAGATCTGCCTTGTACCGATTGATGGGCTGGGACATCGCTCTCTCCTCGCGGCTGCCGCGCACCTTGGTCGCGGCTCCAAACAGGTCCTATCCATGGAACACAGGCGGGAGACGATGCAAGCCACGCCTGTGCAAACCCGCGCCGAAAAGCCCTACGCGAGGGCTCCGGCGCGGCAATGTTGCTGATGTAAACTTAGGGTAGCTCCTTGGCCCGGCGGTTGGCAACTCGGTTTCGCTCGGATCGTGTGCACATCTACGGCACGCACGCGCAGGGCTCCGGGGTCGGGCGTGCTATGGCAGCCCACCATGCGCATCGAACGATTTCTCGACGGTCTTGGACGCGCGGCAATTTTGCGTGCTCTCGGTACCGAGGCCGACGCCGCCCTGCGCCCGACGTCGGACTCCAAGCACGGGGACTATCAGATCAACGGCGTGCTGCCATTGAGCAAGCAGCTCAAGCAGAACCCGCGCGCGTTGGCGGAGAAGGTCGCCGCCGAGCTGACACGCGAGCTGACCGCGGGCGCGATCGCCAAGGCGGAGGTGGCGGGCCCCGGCTTCATCAACCTGCACCTCTCGGACAGCTGGTTGGCGCACGTGCTCGACGAACAAGCCTGTGACCACGCGCGCGATGGCGTGCCGGTGGCCGAGCACGGCGAGCGTGTGGTCGTCGACTTCTCCGGCCCCAACATCGCCAAGCAGATGCACGTCGGCCACCTGCGCTCGACCATCATCGGCGACGCGCTGGTACGGCTGCTCCGCTTCGTCGGCCACGAGGTGATCGGCGACAACCACCTGGGTGACTGGGGCACGCAGTTCGGCCTGCTGATCGTGGGCATGCGCGAGTTCGGTGACGCCGCGGCGCTGGAGCAGGATCCGATCGTCGAGCTGGAGCGCATCTACAAGCAGTCGAGCGAGCGCGCCAAGAGCGACCCCGCGTTCGCCAGCGATGCGCGCGCCGAGCTGGCCAAGCTGCAGAACGGCGACCCCGAGAACACCCGGCTCTGGCAGCGCTTCGTCGACATCACCAAGCTCGAGCTCAACAAGGTCTACGACCGGCTGGAGGTGAAGTTCGACACCTGGCACGGCGAGAGCTTCTACAACGGCATGCTCGCCGACACGGTCGGGCTGCTGGAGAGCAAGCGGCTGGTCACCGTCGACCAGGGCGCCAAGTGCATCTTCTTCGCCGAGCTCGAGGTCGCCGACGAGCTCAAGAAGCAGAAGGAGCCGCTGATCGTGCAGAAGCAGGACGGCGCGTTCCTGTACAGCACCACGGATCTCGCCACGCTGCGCTACCGCGCCGAGCAGCAGCAGGCCCAGCGCGCCATCTACGTGGTCGACATGCGCCAGTCGCTGCACTTCAAGCAGGTGTTCGCGGTGGCGCGGCTGATGGGCCTGAGCAGCCTGCGCGCCGAGCACCTGGGCTTTGGCAGCGTGCTCGGCAAGGACGGCAAGCCGCTCAAGACGCGCGACGCCAGCGGCAAGGCGATCACCCTCGCCTCCCTGCTCGACGAGGCGGAGCAGCGCGCGCTCTTGCGGCTGCAGGAGGCCAAGGCCGAGGGCAAGCTCGACCTCGACGACAGCGAGCTGACCGCGCTCTCGCGCGCCGTGGGCATCGGCGCCGTGAAGTACGCCGACCTGCACCAGAACCGCGCCAGCGACTACCAGTTCGACTTCGACAAGATGATCAGCTTCCAGGGCAACGCGGGTCCGTACCTGCAGTACGCCTACGCGCGCGTGCGCAGCATCTTCCGCAAGGGGGAGCTGGCGCTGGAGAGCGCGCAGGGGCCCATCGCGCTGGTGGCGCGTGAAGAGCAGGCGCTGGCGCGCACGCTCGCGCGCTTCGGCGAGGTCGTGCACCAGGCCACCGAGAGCGGCCTGCCTCACCTGGTCACCGATCACCTGTACGCGCTGGCGCGCGCCTACAGCACGTTCTTCGAGGCCTGCCCGGTGCTCAAGGCGGAGGGCGCCGAGCGCGTCAGCCGACTCGCGCTGTGTGCCCTCACCGCGCGTCAACTCCAGCGCGGCCTGGGTCTACTCGGCATCCAGACCGTGGAGCGGATGTAGCGCCTAACGACGCGAAATGCGGGCGCTCGTACCGGGCGCCGCCGTCTCGCGTGCTAGAACTCGGCGATGTTGCTGGGTACGGTGGATCGGGTTCGCTTTCAGGGCGCCGCGCTTGCGGGCAACGCCCTGGGCGACCCCACCGAGCGCGAGCTGCTGGTGTACCTGCCGCATGGCTACGCCGAGAGCGCACGCCGTTATCCCGTGGTCATGGTGCTGCCCGGCTTCGCCTCCACCAACGCGTCGCTGCTCAACTTCAAGCCCTGGGAGCCCAACCTCTTCGAGCGCTACGAGCGGCTGCTTGGCCAGGGCTGCGGCGAAGCAATCCTGGTGCTGCCGGACTGCTTCACGCGCCTCGGGGGTAGCCAGTACGTCGACTCCGGCGCGCAGGGTGACTACCAGCGCTACCTCGCGGACGACGTGCTGACGCTGGTCGATGCGCGCTACCGCACCGTCGGCACGCGCGGCTCGCGCGCGATCGTCGGCAAGTCGTCGGGCGGCTTCGGAGCGCTGCGCATGGGCTTCGATCGCCCGGAGCGCTTCGCGGTCATCGGCAGCCACGCCGGCGACTGCGCGTTCGAGCTCACGCTGCGCGGTCGCTTCACCGAGGTGCTGCCGGTGTACGAGAAGCACGGTGGCCCGAGCGGATTCCTGACGTCGCTCTCGGATAGGCCGCCGCGCTCCCAGGCGGAGTTCCACGCGCTGGAGATGCTCGCACTCGCGCACGCCTACGCGGATGGAACCCTGCCCGTCGAGCCGTACACCGCCACGCTCATTCCGGCGCTCTGGGAGCGCTGGCTGGACGCCGATCCGGTGCGGCTGGCGCAGGGCAAATCGGAGGGCAAGTCGCTGAAAACGCTGACGGACGCCCGCCTCGTTTTTCTCGACGCCGGTAGATCCGACGAGTATGGTTTGCAGTTCGGAGCCCGCATTTTGGCGGGCCAACTGCGCAGCGCGGGAGCTGCGGTCGAGCACGAAGAGTTCGACGGGGGCCACATGGGGACCGCCTATCGCTACGACGTATCGCTCCCCAAGATGATCGCCGCGCTCGACACCGATGGCCCAACCCTTGCGCGCTCCGTCCTCGCGGAACACGCGCGCCCGGCCCACACTACGGGAGGCGCTGGCGAGTCGAGTGACTCGCGCGGCGCACACCCCCGCCCGACCCACGCTGGCTCGCGCGAATCGCCATGACGCCCACCAAAGCCAACAAGAAGCCGAGCGCCAACGGGGCTCCGGAACGCAAGAGCTCACCGGGCGGCGCGCTCGTGGCCAAGGGCGCCGCACCCGTGGCTGCCAAGCCCGCGTCGACACCCGCCAAGGCGCCGCCTCCTCCACCCGAGCCGGAACTGCCCGCGCCAGCCGCGGAGGATCTCGAGGCCAAGAAGGAGCGCGCGCCGAGCGCGGTGCAGGCGCTCGCCAACGAGCTGATCGCCAGCAACGATACGCAAGCCGTCTTGCGTCACGCGGTCGCGCTCGAGGATGATCGCGAGGCCACGGCCAACCAGGCCGCGCGCCTGATCCAGGAGCTGGCGGACGCCAAGCCGGAGCTGCTGGTGCCGTTGATCGAGCGCTTCTCACGGCTGCTGTTGGCCAAGAACAAGCGTGTGGTCGCGTCGAGTGCATCGGCCCTCGCGCCGCTCTCGCGCATCGCGCCCGCCAAGGTGGCCAAGCAGCTGCCCGTGCTGACCCAGAACTGGGAGCACACCACGGAAGAAGGCAAGGACGGCCTGGTGCGCACGTTCGCCGGTCTGTGCACCGCGTCGGTCGCGTACCAAAAGCGGCTGGAGCCCGCGCTCGCACGCGCGCTCGGCGAGGCGGAGCCCAAGCTGCTGATCCGCTGGACCGAGATCGTGCTGCCCGCGCTCAAGGGCGAGCCGCATGCGCGTGCCCGCGCCGTGGTCGAGGAGCGCTTGCCCAGCATCCCGCGTCCGCAGGCCCAGAAGATCGCCGACTTCCTCGGCATCAAGCTGCGCCCCCTGCAGCGCTGACATGTCCGATGCGCAGCTGCTCGCTGTCTTCTGCGAGGGAGACGCCGCCGGCAGTCCCACCGCTGTGCTCCGCGGCGTGTTCGACGATCACCAAGCGCAAGCCCTTGCCACCAAGCTCGGCCTGCCGGCGACCGCGTTCGTGGCGGGCGAGCGCGTGCGCTTCTACTCTCCGTCGGAGTCGCTGACGGTCTGCTACCAGGCGCTGCTCGCGGCCGCGCACGTGCTCGGTGCACCACGCACGCGCTTCGCGCTGATCGATCGCGAGCTGGAGGTCGAGCTCGACGGCGAGCGCGCCTGGGTGATCAGCGCGCGCGACAGCGTCATCGACGGCGGCGACGTACGCACGCCGTGGGGCGACGACGCACGCGTGTTCGACACCGGCCGCAAGCGCGCCTACGCACGCATGAGCCTCGCGCAGCTCGACTCGCTGCAGCTGCTGCCCGATGTCGCGTTCAACTGGCTGCGCGCGAGCGGCTTGTCCGGCTTGTGCCTGCTCGCGCGCGACGGCGAGACGCTGCGCATGCGGGTGTTCACGACCTCGCTCGAAGGCCACGAAGACGTCGCCACCGGGGGCGCGGCCGCCGCTCTACCCGCGCTGCTGGAGCACGACGGTCCGTTCACGATCGTGCAGGGCGTGGCGCGCCGCGGCATGCTCCACGTGAAGACCCGCGGCGACGACGTGCTGGTCGGCGGTCGCGTCGAGCCGCTGCTCCGCGGCTCCCTGCTTTAGAGCGGGAACGCGAACTCGGCTCCCTTGCTCGCGCGCGGGAAGCGCCAGGCGAGCATCGCGTCGCGCAGGCACGTCTTCAGGCCGGGCTGTCGATCGGCGCCACGGAGCTGCGCGACGCGCGTGTTGCCGCTGGCGTCGATGCTCAAGCTCGCGCTCAGCGGCGGCGGCGCACCTTCGATCGTGGAGAAGCACGGCGACAGCGACGCGCGCTGGGCGACCATGGTCTGGTGCAGCGCGCGCGGCGAGACCGTGCCGGCCGAGGAGCCACCGCGCTGACGTCCCGCCAGCACCAGCGGCACGTGCAGCTCGGCGCCCAGCTGCGAGCGCGCGAACTGCCAGCCGCTGAGCTCTGCCTCGATGCAGGTCGCGAGCTTCGCTTGATCATCGAGGCCGCGCAGCGACATCTGCTCGCTGGCGCCCTCGGGCGAGATGCTGAGTGCAACGTCGACCACGAACATCGAGTTGCCGCGCAGCGGGTGCTGCGCGAGCCAGTCATCGTAGCAGCGCTGCAGCGCACCACGATTTGCGTCGACCGTCGCGCGCACTTGCTCGGCGGTCGGAGAGTCGGGCAGCGGAGACAGCACCGGGAGCGGGAGCTTGGGGACCGCGATCAGTCCCGCCACGTCACCTGCCCGGACACATCCGACGCCGACCGAGAGCATCAAGAACTGCGCGCACGCAGCGCGCGTGAAAGCAAGCCATCGAATCACTTCCCGCGGAACCTGAAACAGACGACGCGCCGCAGCAAGTGAACGCGCGTCATCCCAACTTCGTACCGCTGTCGCCTTAACGCGATGTGCGGCGAGGTGACGCACCCTCGAAAGCTGCTGACAACGCGAGCGACGCGAGTATCGTGGCAAAAGCAGCGGTCACCGATGGACCCGAGATCGCAAATACGCGTGCGTCCCCGTATCGGCGCAGTCCGCGCGATCACCCTGATCGCGCTCGGGCTCTGTACGAGCTGCGCGCACTTGCCTTCGCAGGTGTTGATCGAGGCGGGGGATCAGCCGGCGCTCTTCCTGGGCAGCGAGGCGAGCTCCGCGCAGATCGGCTATCTGTCTCGGCGCGTGGCGGTGCAGGTGATCGGGCGCGTTCGCGAGGGTCGTGTCCCGGTGCGCATCGACGGCGCGCTGCGTGCGCGTGGCTACGTCGATCAGCGCGTGCTCGCACTGCGCGTGCAGCGTCGCGGTCGCCTGCGCGGCACGCCGGTCTACGTGGCGCCCGATGATGTGGTGCTCGTCACCGGCAGCGAGGGCACGCGGCTGCGTGTAAGCGCGCAGGCCAAGCTGCACGGACAGCCGTTCGGCCCGCGCTACGACGGCAGCTACCCCAGCGAAGGACTCGCCGCGCAGAGCGCGCCGCGCGAGGCACCCCGTCCGGATCCAGGGAGCGCCTACACGGTGCCCGCGAACACGGTCGTGCCTCTGTTCGACGCGCCCGGCGCGGGTGCGGTCGGCGAGCTGCCCGCGCAGCAGGAAGCGTACACGGTGGAGGTGGTGAACCGCACCGAGGGCTGGCTCGCGTTGCGCGCGGGCGAGGGACCTTACTTGATCGGCTGGACGTCGGCGGCGCTGACGCCCGCGCTCGCGCC
>JBEVNG010000557.1:0-17897 GCA_040508235.1 Polyangiales bacterium
GAACACGGGCTGGCTGAAGAACGTCAAGCTCACCAAGGTGAGCGGCTCGTTCTGGCGCGCCGATGCCACCAAGGAACAGCTGCAGCGCGTCTACGGGACGGCCTTCTTCGACAAGGCCGATCTCAAGGACTACTTGAACATGATCGAGGAGGCCAAGAAGCGCGATCACCGCGTGCTCGGCCAGAAGCTCGACCTGTTCAGCTTCCACGAAGAAGCGCCCGGCTTCCCGTTCTACCACCAGCGCGGCACCACGCTGTTCACGGTGCTGACCGACTACATGCGCAAGCTGTTGCGCCGTCGCGGCTACCAGGAGGTCAAGACGCCGATCGTGCTGAGCGAGGAGCTCTGGCACAAGAGCGGCCACTACGATCACTACCTGGAGAACATGTTCTTCACGAAGCTCAAGCTTCGCGATCCGGTGCACCCGGACGAGGTGAAGGACGTGGAAGAGGAGCGTCCGCTCGCGGTCAAGCCGATGAACTGCCCCGGCCACTGCGTGCTGTACGGCACCAAGCTGCACTCGCACAACGAGTTCCCGCTGCGCATCGCGGAGAGGGGCCTGGTGCATCGGCGCGAGCTCAGCGGCGTGCGCCACGGTCTGTTCCGCGTGCAGTCGTTCACGCAGGACGACGCGCACCACTTCGTCACGCCCGACCAGATCGAGAGCGAGATCTCGATGCTGATCGACTTCTTCCGCGAGCTGTACGGCGCGTTCGATCTCAGCGACGTGCGCATGGAGCTCAGCACGCGCCCGGCCAAGAGCCTCGGCTCGGACGAGATGTGGGAGAAGGCGGAGACGGCGCTGCAGAACGCGCTCACGTCCAAGGGCGTCGAGTACGTGCTCAACCCCGGCGACGGCGCGTTCTACGGACCGAAGATCGACTTCCACATCCGCGACGTGCTCAAGCGCTCGTGGCAGTGCGGCACGATCCAGGTCGACTTCCAGATGCCGGAGCGCTTCGGCCTCACGTACGTGGGCGCCGACGGGCAGAAGCACACGCCGGTGATGTTGCACCGCGCGGGCTACGGCTCGCTGGAGCGCTTCCTGGGCATCATCATCGAGAACTACGCGGGCGCCTTCCCGCTCTGGCTCGCGCCGGTGCAGGTGCAGGTGATCCCAATCAGCGAGAAGTTCAACGCCTACGGCCGCGAGGTGCAGGAGAAGCTGCTCGACCTCGGGCTGCGCGTCGAGATCAACCTCAGCGACGATCGCGTCGGCTACAAGATCCGCGAGGCCAGCTTGCAGAAGCTGCCGTACGTGGTGGTGGTCGGCGAGAAGGAGCTGGAGAACAAGTCGATCAACGTGCGCTCGCGCGACAAGGGCGAGCTCGGCGAGCTCTCGATCGAGAGCTTCCTGAGCGGACTGGAGCCGTGGTCCAAATGAGCGACGAGCCGCGCTTTCAGCCCGTGGAGTTCCGCGCTCCCAAGGGCTCGCAGAACGTCGAGATCGAGTGGGCCGACGGCAAGGTCACCCACTACGACAACGACGTGCTGCGCGGCTTCTGCCCGTCGGCGTTGTGGCAGGGCCATCAAGGCCCGCTGCGCTACATCCCCGGTGGCGCCACCGAGCTGCTCGACATCGAGGAGGTCGGTAGCTACGGCGTGAAGCTCACCTGGCCCGACAACAACACCGGCATCTACACGTACAAGTTCCTGCGCCGCCTCGGCGAGCTGGAAGGCGATCCGCGCGGGCACGAGTTCGGCCGCTGAGCGGGGCTTGTCGCACGTGTAGGCGTCTACACGCGCATCCGCGCCTGCAGCCGGCACGGCATTGGAGGCGTGCATGGCGCGCGCGTCGCTGCGTGTGCCCGCGTCGAGCGCTCCTCCGTGGCGAGAGTCTTCAAGGGCGCAGTCCACTGGAGACGATGGGCGCGTCTTGGGCGCTCTCGAACGGTAGCTTGGGCCACCACGGCGCCAGAGCCGGCGACGTGAGTGGCTCCACCGGCTGACCGGGACGCGGGATGACGACCGGCGTGCTGCCGGCGGCCGCGCGCACGCGCTCTACCGGCTCGGTCCAGCCGTGGTAGGCCAGCTGCAGGCCGCCCCAGTGGATCGGGAAGAACGCCTTGCCGCGCAGCTGCTGGTGCGCGCTCATGGCTTGCTCCGGGCCGATGTGCCAGTCGGGCCAGCCGCCGTGGTACTGGCCCACCTCGATCATCGTCACGTCGAACGGCCCGAGCTTGCGCCCGATCTCGCGCAGCGCGTTGAACATGCCGGTGTCGCCCGAGAAGTAGACGCGGTGCGCGGAGCCCAGCAGCGCGTAGCTGGCCCACAGCGTCTGATCGCGATCGAACGGCGTGCGCCCCGACGCGTGGCGCGCGGGTGTGCAGACGATGGTCAGTGCGCCGACCTCCGCGCGCTCCCACCAGTCGAGCTCGATGATCTTGTCGGCCGCGATGCCCCAGCCCTCCAGGTACGCGCCGATGCCGAGCGGCACCACGAACTTGGTCGGCCAGTCCTTCATCGCGACCAGCGTGCCGTGGTCGAGGTGGTCGTAGTGATCGTGCGAGATCACGACGGCGTCGATCGGCGGCAGCTCCGCGAGCGCGATCGGCGGCCGGAACCAGTGGCGCGGACCGAGCCACGCGATCGGCGACGAGCGCTCGCTCCACGACGGGTCCGTCAGCACGCGCTGGCCATCGAGCTCGATCAACGTCGTCGAGTGCCCGAACCAGGTGATGCGTACCCCGGAGGCGGGCGGACTGCGCAGCGCAGCGGGCTCGAGCGGCGCCGCCTGCAACGAGGTGGGACTGGCGTGCTCGCTGACGTGCAGCATGCCGTCGAGCATCGTGCCCACGTGGTTGATGATCGGCTCCGGGTTCACGAACGAGCCGTCATGCCACTGCGGACTCTGCTCCATGCGGGCGCGCCGCACGCCCTCCGCGCGGGCCCCAAAGGCCGGCCATGCCTGCACGAGCACCACGCCCAGGAACACCAGCGTGAGCGCCAGCGCCCCGAGCAGCAGCCGCCTGATCCGCGTCATGGGAGGCCGTCGCTCGCGCATGCGGCAAGGTTACACGCTGCGCAGCAGGCGTCGCGCGATCACGCCCAGCACGCCGACGGCCACCAACAGGGCCGCCCATAACCCGTACACGCGCAGCGAGGCGCCGGGGTCTTCGTGCTGGGTCAGCAGCTTGGAGCTGCCGAGCGGTCGTGTGCGCACGGCGCGCACGCTCGCGGTGGCAGGCGCCTCGACGTTCAAGGTATCGCCGGCCAGGGGCGTGCAGCGTGCGCGCGCGCTGCCGTAGGCGAGCGTGAAGGGTGGCTTGCCGTCGCCCGCGAACAGCACCGACGGCGCCAGGTAGTCGACGCGCAGCCTGGGCGCGCCGGCGCGTACGCCGCCACCAGCGTCGTCGACGCGCAGCTCCAGCACCCGCACGCGCGACTCCACCAGCGGGTACGTGCTGGCGGGCGTGCGATAGAGCTGGCGGTCGAGCGCCAGCAGCGGCGCGTCCTCGGCGTCGGCCCCGAACAGACCGCCCTGGACCAGCTGCGTGCCACTCGGCAGCAGCACGCTGTAGCGTGTGGCGCGCAGCCCGTACGGGACCAGGAAGCGGAACTCTTGCTTGGCGGTGGCGTCGCTCTCGCCCGGCATCGCGTCGAGCTCGATGGACTGCTGCGGCAACGAGGGCGCGGCGGGCTGGATGCGCGCACTCACCTTCTCGAGCGTGATCGCGCTGGAGTCGAAGCTGATGCGCAGGTAAGCGGGAGAGGTGGCGGGCAGCTCGATGAAATTGCGCGTGAGGCTGGCTCCAGCGTGCGTGAGCTGCGCCAGCGTGGCGCGCGTCAGCGGCGCGAAGCTGACCAGGTCCTGGCTCGCCTCGAGGCGCACGTCGAGCATCACGTTCTCGGGCACGTTCGCCAGCGAGAGCGTCAGCCCGTGCAGCGGACCCGCGAGCGCATGCGCGTCGAGCAGGTACGCGCGCACCTTGGCGTCGGGCAGCGGCTGCGAGAGCGTGCGCAGGATCTGCCCTGCGAGGTCGCGCTCGATCTTCACCTCCACGCCCTCGGTGTCGCGGCTGATCTCCAGCGGGAACACGGGCACCGCTTGCTCGCTCGCGGCGGCGACGGGCGCGTCCGGCCACACCACGGCGTGCGCGCGCGGCGCGCCGTCGGCATCGAACACGCACAGGTCGGTCAGCTCGCGCGTGACCAGCATGCGCAGCACCGAGTCCGGCAGCGGATAACGATGGAACGGCTGCGTCGACAGCGGCGCCAGCTCGACCCCGTACGCGAACTCCTCGCGCGCGGGCGTCGCGAGCGCGGTCGAGCTGACCAACATACTCAACAAGGCCAGTCGCTTCATCGCGCAGGCTCCGCGTTGGCCGGCGGCACCGGCGCGAAGTATCCGATCAGCAGCAAGAGCACTCCCACCGCCAGGAAGGTGACGATCTTCAGGCCCGAGCTCAAGCCGTCGAGGTCGAGCAGGAACAGCTTGCCGACCACCACGGCCAGCAGGCCCGCGCCGGCCATCCACGGCGCCCGCAGCGCGCGCTTGTTGGCGAGCAACATCGCGATCAGCGCCGACACCGTCCACAGGATCGAGAACGCGCCCTGCACCAGCGGATCGGTCGGGAACTCGAACTCGCGGAACGGCACGCCGCCCCAGTGATGCGCGGTGCGCACGATGGCGCCGTTGAGCGCGACGAACAGCGCGAGCCCCGCCACGCCGTAGGCGACGTTGCGCCGCTTCTCCAGCTCCGCCGTGCGTGCGAGCGCGATCAGCGCCGCCAGCCAGAACAGCTGCGCGAGGTCGAGCGGGTTCAGCAACGGCAGGTACGGCAGCGGCGCCGCATCGCCATTGCTCGCCGCCTGCGCGATCAACAGACCAAGCTCGATCAACGCCAGCAGGGGCAGCGCGGCCCACAGCCTGTAGGCGCGCGTGTGCTCGCCAAACGGCCAGGCCGGGCGCGCTGTCACCGCGAGGGCGACCGGCAACAACGCCGGCACCACGTGCAGCGCGACCTGCCAGCCATCGGCCAGCCCGGACGAGAGCAGGCTCCCCAGATCGACGGCCCAGATCGCGATCACCCAGGCGCTGATCGCGTGCAGCGCGGTGGCACCCACCAGCTGGCGGTACAGCGGCCAGTAGCTGGCGAGGATCGCGACCGCCCAGGCGAAGTGCACCCAGCCGTCGCGCGCGTCGATCGCGACCAGGCTCAGCGCCAGCAGCACCGCGAAGCCGTAGCGAGGGTACTGACGCAGGCCCTGAAAGCCGAGCCGCAGCCCGAGCCACTCCAGCGCGACCATGTCGAGGGCGTGTGCGCCGAGGCGCAGCGCCAGCGCGTGATGGAGCGCGCCCGAGCCCGGCGTGATCACCACGTGCCAGGCGCCGAGCCAGAGCACGAAGCCGAGCACGAGCAGCACGCGGCCGAGCAGGCGCTCGGTGTCGCGCAGCTGCAAGGCGCGCTCGATGCACGCGCTCGCGAACCAGGCACCGATCGCGATCAAGGCCAGGAACGGCGCGTGCGAGCGGTACACGCCGAGGTCGTGGCGCAGCGCCAGCGAGATCACGGCGGCCGAGAACAACACGTAGCCGGCGACGCGCGTGCGCAGGCGCTGCTGGCGCAGGCCGACCCAGACCAGGCCGGTCGCCTCCGCGGCCCAGGCCAGTGCGGTGCCGAGCGCGTTCTCCAGCGCGAACGGGATCGCCAGCGTGGCTACCCCGACGCCGACCGCGATGTACGCCTGCGCGAGCGCGCGCAGCGCCTGATCCTTGCGCGCGATCAGCAGCCCGGCGACGGCCAAGTACACGCCCGCCATGCCGACACACCACAGCGCCAGGTACATCGGCTGCTCGTGGAACAGGCTGCCCGCCAACGCGAGCGTGGCCAGCGGCGTGCCGAACGTCAGCGTGGTGTCGATCGCACCGCGCTGCTCGCCCGGACGGCGCAGCGCGAACAGCGTGCCCACCAGCACGTAGAACGCGAAGAACAGCGCCAGGAAGCCGGCCGAGCTGAACATGTGGGCGGGCTCGTACTTGAGCGCGCCCCAGGCGGATGCGACGCCGAACGTGAACAGGAAGCCGGTCCAGTTCAGCAGCCGCCACGAGCGGTACAGCGCGCTGCCGGCGATCGCGGCGTTGAGCAGCGCGTAGTACGAGAACAGCGCGACGTGCGAGCCGCCGCCGGTGGAGGCGAGCAGCGGCGCCAGGAAGCCGCCGATGGCCCCGAACACCGCCAGCTGCACGGCGTCCTGGACCACCGCCAGGATGGTGGAGAAGGCGGCGATCGCGACCAGCAGGCCGAGCGTCAGCGCACCCGGCAGCAAGTGGTACGCATAGAAAGCAAAGAACGTGACCAGGTACATCGCCGCCACGCCGCCCCCTTGCAGCGCGGTCGCGAAGCCGGGGCGGGTCGTACGCAGGCGGTAGCCGAGCACGACCAGCGCGAGGCCGATCATGGCCGCCACGCCGAGCCGCAGCTCCAGCGGGAGGATCGAGTTCTCGGCCGCGTACTTCACCAGCAGGCCGACGCCCACCGTCAGCACCAGCACACCCGCGCGCACCACGGTGTTGCCGCCGAACACGAAGCTGCGCACCGCCTCGACCCACGGGTCGGGCGTGGGCGCGGGCGGCCGCGGGTCGATCATCGGTTCGCGTGCAGCCTGCTCGAAGCGCTCCTGCTCCTCGACCTGACTGACCGGGGCAGGGCTCGCTGCTTCGGGTTCGACGTAGCCCCGCTCGTCCGGCGCCTCGACCGCGAGCGGCTCGATGACGGGCGCCGGCGTGTCGAGCGTCGAGGCCGCGGGGGCACGCAGCGCGGCGAGCTCACGCTCCAGCGAGACCACGCGGAGCGTCAGCGCTTCGAGCCGCTGCTCGAGCGTGGTCGTGCCGGGAAGCGGCACGGCGACAGGCAGCGAGCCACGCTCCCGGAGCTCGCGCATGCGGCGCCGCTCGCGCTCGACCACGTAGCCCACCAGGAAGCCGAAGATCGCCCCCGCGAACAGGCCTTCTGCGTCGAAGACCGCGCTGCCCAGGACCGCACCCGCCAACAAGCCTAGCCAGCGCACGTTCTAACCCCTTGCCGCGGTCAAGTATCGACGCACGGTGCGCCGGTCCAGCCCGGTCACCTGCGCCACCTGCACGTAGCTCCCGCTGCGTGCGTACAACCGCTGGCAGTATGCGCGCACCAGCTCCTCCGCGGTCAGTTCTCCGCGCGTCAGCTCGGGTGGCTCCTGCGCCAGCGTGGGCTCGCTCGCACAGTGCCCGGTCATCAACACGCGGCGCACGCTCTGCTCCAGCTCGCGCACGTTGCCGGGGAAGCGATGCCCCGGGAGCTCTCGACGGATCACGTCGACCACGCTGGCGCTCAGCTCCGCGACCGGCTCGCCCGCGATCTGCGCGCACATGTGCCCGACCAGCCGAGGCAGCTCGTCCGCGCTCTCGCGCAGGCGCTCGTGCAGGCTCGGCACGGTGATCGTGTGGGTGGCGATGCGGTAGTAGAAGTCGTCGCGCATGCGGCCCTCGCCGCGCAGGCTGGCCAGCGGTCGGTGCGTCGCGGCCACCACGCGCCCCGCGAAACGTCGCTCCTCGCGCGCGCCCACCGGCAGGAACGCGCGCTCCTGAAGCACGCGCAGCAGCTTCACCTGGATCGCGGGGCTCACCTCACCGATCTCGTCGAGGAACAGCGTGCCGTGCGCCGGCACGCGCGCGAAGGCGCCCTCGCGATCGTCGATCGCCCCGGTGAACGCGCCGCGCTTGTGCCCGAACAGCTCGGACTCGATCAAGCTCTCCGCGTAGGCGCTGAGGTTGACCGGCACGAACAGCGAGTCGGCGCGCGCGACGAACTCCTGCCTGACGTCGTCGAACGGGATGAAGCCGGCCTGGCCGATGGCGCGGGCGGCCTCTCCCTTGCCGGTGCCGGTCTCGCCGATCAGCAGGATCGAGAAGTCCTCCAGCTTGGTCCAGAGCGTGCGCTCGTAGCGCAGCACGTCGTGGGTGAACACGCTGTTCCAGAGCGCCTCGCGCAGCCTGCGCATGCTGGCGCCGCCGCCGATCAGGCGCGTGCCGATCGCGAGGTGGGCGCGACGCATCTGGTAGAACAGCTCCAGGGCACGCCGCGCCACCTTGGCGTCGACGCCGCGCTCGCTCAGCGCGCTCAGCAACGCACGCGCGAAGCGCACCTTGCCGGGCTTCTCGATCAGCGCGTCGAGCTCGCCGATGTAGCGATGGAACACGTCGAACAACAGCGCCGGGAACAGGATCGCCCGATCCTCGGCGCTGTAGTCGCGCAGCGACGCGACCCCCTCCAGCCGCTTGCCGAGCCGGGCCGACGCGCGCGCCAGCACGTGCGGATCGGCGGCGTCGGTCTCGCCGATCGCGGCGTCCAGCTGGTCGCGCTCCTCGCTGAACGGGTTCGCGAACGCCGCGCGCGCCACCAGCGACAGGAGCTCGCGATCGAGCTTCATTCGGCCGCGACCGGGGCCGGCGTGGACGCGGGCAGCATCGCGCGCACCTTGTCCTCCAGCTCCTTGGCGCTGGTGGTCGCCGGCAGCGGCTTGTCGATGGTCAGCGTGAGCTTGGCGCGGAAGCGGCGCGGCAGCTTGGACATCGCGGGCCCGCCCTTGCGGCTGAAGAAGCTGCCCCACAGCCCGTCGAGCGCCATCGGCACCACCGGCACCGGCGTCTCGCGCAGGATGCGCTCGATGCCCGCCTTGAACGCGTTCATCTCGCCGTTCTTGGTGATCTTGCCCTCCGGGTAGATGCACACGAGCTCACCCGCGCGCAGCTCCTCGGCGATCTTCACGAACGCGCTCTCCATCAGCGAGGCGTTCTCGTGCGCGGGCGCGATCGGGATCACCTTGCCGGCGCGGCAGATGCTCGACACCACCGGCAGCTTGAACATGTTGTGGTCCATCACGAAGCGCACCGGGCGACGCACCGAGCCCGCGATGATCAGGAAGTCGTTGAACGCGACGTGGTTGCACACGAGCACCGCGCCGCCGGTCTCCGGGATGTTCTCGTGGCCGCTGACCTTGAGCCTGTACATCACGCGGCCGAGCAAGAACGCGAGGAAGCGGATCAAGAACTCGGGCAGCAGCGTGTAGATGTAGGCCGCCGCCGCCGCCGACAGCAACGCCAGGATCAGGAACATCGTCTGCACGCGCAGGCCGAGCGAGAACAGCCAGGCCAGCATGCCGGCGCCGATCGCCATGAACAGCGCGTTGAGGATGTTGTTGCCCGCGACCACGCGCGAGCGCTCCTTGGGGGCCGAGCGCTCCTGGATCAGCGTGTAGAGCGGCACCGAGAAGAAGCCGCCGAACACCGACAGACCGAACAGATCGATCAGGATGCGCGTCGACTGCGCCGTCTCCAGGAACGCCTCCAGCCCCATCAGCTCGCCCGCGCCGGAGACCGTGTCGACGAAGTACAGATCGAGCGTGAACAAGGTCAGGCCGATCGAACCGAACGGTACCAGGCCGAGCTCCAGGTTCTTGCCCGAGATGCGCTCGGTACCCACCGAGCCGAGCGCGATGCCCACGCAGAACACGGCCAGGAACAGCGTCACCACGTGCTCGTGCGCATGCAGGGCCTCGCGCGCGAACACCGGCAGCACGCTCAGCAGCACCGCACCGAAGAACCAGAACCAAGAGATGCCGAGCACCGACAGGAACACCGCGCGCGTCTTCTTGACGATGCGCAGGATCTCGAACGTCGGCGTGACCGGGTTGAGGTCGACGCGCACGCTGGGGTCACCCTCCGCGAGCCGCGGCACACGCGTGCTGAGCGCGAAGCCGATCAGCGCCACGCCCGCGACCGTGAGCGCGACGTAGAGCTCGCCCTGCGGCATCAGCACCAGGATTCCACCGCCGAGCGTGCCCAGCAGGATGGCGAGGAACGTGCCCATCTCCACCAGCGCGGTGCCCTCGACCAGCTGCTCGGTCGCCACCAGCTGCGGCAGGATGCTGTACTTCACGGGCCCGAAGAACGCGGAGTGCGTGCCCATCAGGAACAGCGCGCCCATCAGCGTGGCCAGCGAGTGCAGGACGAAGCCGGCGCCCGCCAGCGCCATGATCGCGATCTCGGCGATCTTCACCGCGCGCACCACCGAGGTCTTCTCGCGGCGGTCCGAGAGCTGGCCCGCGCTGGCCGAGAACAGGAAGAAGGGTGCGATGAACACCGCCGAGCACAGGCTGATCATCGCGGCCGGCGAGACGCCGAACAGGCTCGCCTGGGTGGCGCTGATCCAGATCACCACCGCGTTCTTGAACAGGTTGTCGTTGAACGCGGTGAGCAGCTGGGTGGCGAAGAAGGCGCGGAATCCCTGACGGCGTAGCGGCGAAGGCGTCGAATCCATGGTGCTCCGGGCTTAGCGAGCGCCATGCCGGCCGGAAAACCTCGTGGTTTCGTCAGCCGGTGGCCCCGCCTGGACATGGAGTGTACACGGGCCCTGTACCGCGGATGTACTCTATCGCAGACGCATGCCGAGCGCGGCGAAGCCGGTGTTCGGCGGCGGGGGCACGGACGCCTGGTTGTCGCTGACCCGCAAGAGGCCGTTCAGCACGCCGACGTAGGCGCTGCCGTCGGGCGCGAGCGAGATGGCCGCCCAGTTGTTGTCGTAGCGAACGCCGGTGCCGGTCAGGACGCGGTACACGGTGCGGCCAGTGTTGAAGTCGACCGCGGTGAAGTAGTACGCGTCCGCGTTGCGCGGGGCGTTGGGCTTCTTGGTGTACAGGTAGATCAGCCCGTTCTTGGCCGACAGCTTGGGCACCGTGGTCTGCGAGATCTCCTGGCTCTCCCAGACCACGTCGCAGCCCGTGCCGTCCGGGCGCACGTCGATGCGCGCGATGCCGGGGGCGCTGGTCTTGCCGCGGCGCATGGTGCGGAAGATGTCGTAGCCGGCGTTGTTCTCGACCACCAGCGAGCGGCCATGGCCGATCAGCGTGTTCTCGGTGGCGCTGGCGCCGGGCGAGAACACGGGCGTCTTGCACACGGCCTGCCCGCGATCGCGCTTGTAGACGAGCACGTTCATGCGCGGCTCGGCGTTGTCCGCGATCGCGACGTAGTCGTCGCCCAGCAGGGTGGGGGTGGTGCCCGAGCCCTGGTTGATCTGGCCGAGCTTCTGGCGATGGCCGCGGTCGTAGACCTCGCGCCACGAGATCAGCGGTGCACCGTTGGCCCCCGCGATGAAGCGGTAGAGCGCGTGATCCGTGACCGCATACACGCCGTCGGTGGCGACGCTGAAGGCGTTCTGCAGCTGCTCGCCGGGCAGCTCCACGACCTGCACGCCGTGCTCGGGCGAGACCGTGCCCACCTTGCCGTAGCGGGTGGAGAACCAGTACGTACCCGCGTAGTCGGGCAGCACCGCGGTGATCTTGTCGACGCTGCCATCTTCGCGCTCGAGGTGGGCCGCCAGGTCCATGCTCTCGTGCAGCGCGAAGCGCGGGCCGTCGGGCGTCTCCTCGACGCCGATCACGTCGATGGTGCCATCGGCCGTGCCGACCACCGCGCGATCGTGCTGATCGAGGTAGAAGTACGCGCCGCCTGAGGTGTCCGAGAGCATCTTGCGTAGGCGCAGCAGCGGGGTGCGTCGGCGCGGCAGCGGGTGGCGATCGAGCAGCGTGAGCGTCTTGGGGTCGAGCATCACCAGCGACGGCCGGCGATCGCGCACGCACACGGTGATGATGCGCCCGTGGCTGTCGAAGTTGATGGTGGGACACTCGCCGCCGAGGAAGCCCATCGAGCGCGACTGCACCTCGACGTCATGCCCGAGCGGACCGGACCACTCGTACGTGTTGGTGGTGTACGGATCCGAGTGCATGCAGCTGGCGCCGTGGCGCGCCATGTACGGATGCGGCGGGACCACGTTGGCGGCCAGCGGTGTCGGCGCGTGAGGACGCCCTTCTTCTCGAGGCAAGTGCCGCTCGGCGCGTGCGCTGCTGCGGATCTCACGCGGGGCGGAGCCCACGCGCATGTGGCCGCAGCCGCTCAGCGAGCTCACCAACAGCCCGACTTGCAAGGTCGCGAGCGCGAGTCGAATGCGCATTCCTTCCTGTATCGAAAACCGACCGAGCGTTCAACCGTGTGCCGCGCTCGAACGCGAAGTATGCGCGCAAAAAATCGGCGCGAGGTGCCGTGCGCCGATGCTCGTTGCCACGAGCGCGTGACAAGCCCGATGGCAGTGCGCGCGATCACGCGAAAAGCTGTCGCCCGCGAAGCGGCCCGGAAACTTCGCGGGAGCGAGCAAGACTGCGGCAGGCCGGAATGCCGCAGCGTCGGCGCGTGCTACCACGCTCGCCCATGTCGCTACGTGCAACCCACTGGCTGCTCGCTTTCGCGCTCGTGATGACGGCCTGTCAGGCCAAGCGCAAGGCCAAGCTGCCGCTCAAGGACGCATCGGCCGACGCCGCGTCGACCGCTGCCAACGCCGCCAACAAAGGAATCCCCGACATGCCCAAGCCCGAAGGACTGCCGGCGCCCGCGGACGTCGCCGCGCCGCCGGCCGATGCGGAGAAGACCGCGAGTGGCCTGGCCAGCAAGGTGCTGACCAAGGGCACCGGCTCCGAGAAGCCCCGCGCCTGGGACGAGGTCACCGTGAACTACACGGGCTGGACCACGGACGGGAAGATGTTCGACAGCTCGTTGGTCGCGCGTATGCCCGGGCAGCAGCCCGAGCCGGCCAAGTTCCCGCTCAACCGCGTGATCCCCGGCTGGACCGAGGGCGTGGCGCTGATGGTCGAAGGCGAGAAGCGTCGGTTCTGGATCCCCGAGGAGCTCGCCTACAAGGGACAGCTCGGCGCGCCCGCCGGCATGCTCGTGTTCGAGGTCGAGCTGCTCAGCACCAAGAAGATGCCCGATCCGCCCACCGTGCCGGCGGACGTCGCCGCGGCGCCGGCCGATGCGGAGAAGACCGCCAGCGGCCTGGCCTCCAAGATCCTGGAGAAGGGCAAGGGCGGCAAGAAGCCCAAGGCCACCGACACGGTGCGCGTGCACTACACCGGCTGGAGCACCAACGGCGAGATGTTCGACAGCTCGGTCACGCGCAACGAGCCGGCCGTGTTCGCGCTCGATGGCGTGATCAAGGGCTGGGGCGAGGGCGTGCAGCTGATGCAGGTCGGCGAGAAGCGCCGGTTCTGGATCCCCAAGGAGCTCGCGTACAACGACCGCCCCGGTCGCCCCACCGGCACGCTGGTGTTCGACATCGAGCTGCTCGACGTGGTCACGCCCGAGACGCCCAAGGACGTGAAGGCGGCGCCCAAGGATGCGCAGAAGACCGCCAGCGGCCTGTTCTCCAAGGTGCTCACCAAGGGCACCGGCACCGACCACCCGAGCGAGACCAGCCTGGTCAAGGTCGACTACTCGGGCTGGACCACGGACGGCAAGATGTTCGACAGCTCGGTCACGCGCGGCCAGCCGGCCGAGTTCCCGCTGAATGGCGTGATCAAGGGCTGGACCGAGGGCGTGCAGCTGATGGTGGTCGGCGAGACGCGTCGCTTCTGGATCCCCGAGGAGCTCGCCTACGGCGGTCGTCCGGGCGCCCCCGCGGGCATGCTCGTCTTCGACGTCACGCTGCTCGAGATCAAGAAGTGAAGATCAGCTGCCGGGCAGGTATTGATACTGCTCGCGCAGCTTGATCGCGGCGCCGGTGTTGAGCGCGCTGATCTGCGCGACGTAGCCGGCGTAGCGATACTCCACGATGCTCTGCGCGAAGCGGTCGCGCAGCGCGCTGGCGTCGAACGTCCCAAAGTGCGCGGTGGCCTCGCCGACGCGCGCGGACAGGTCGCGCTCGAGCGTCCGTAGCCAGCTGAGCGCGCGCGTGGTGTCCGTGACGGTGCGGAACAGATCGAGCGCCACCAGCTTGTCGTCCGCGAACTGCGCGAACAGACCATCCACGTCCGCCAGCGTGCAGCGCAGGGCGGTGTCGGCGCGCTCGGCCTGGCAGCGACCTCCGCGGCGCGTGATGCTGGCCTCGACGTGCGCGCGCGTGCTCTCGCCGAGCTCGAAGTCGAAGCGCGCGGGTCCTCCACGCGCCAGCAAGACTCCCAGGGCAGGGCGGGTGCGCTCCCGCTCGCTGCCGGCGCGCTGCGCGAGCGCCTGCGTGCGCGCCCGCTCCAGCTCGTGCGGCTTGGCCTGAAGCACGGGGCAGCCGATCCCGGCGAGCAACGGCTTGCCGAGCGGGGTGTGCGCGACCGCGACCACGCCGAGCGAGATCGCGAACGCGCCGCCGAGGTACCAGGGCAGCCGCTCAACGGCCCGCATCCGCGCCTCCGCACGCCATCGTGGGCTGCTCACCCTCGGCCTCGACGATCTGCGGCTCGAGGCTCAGCAACGCGGGCGCGACCTGGTTGATGTCGGCCTGCGCCACGCCCGCCTTGAGCAGGCCGCTGGCGACATCGGCGATCACGGCGTCGAAGTCGCCGCTGCTGAGGCGCAGCCCCGCGTGCGCGGTCTTCATGTCGCGGCAGGGCAGGTCGTTGTACGACTTGCTGCCCGCGTAGGTGACGCCGGGGCAGCCGAACAGCTCTTGCGCCTGGTACGCGAGGCAGTCGCTGAAGCGCGCGAGGCGGTTGCTCGACAGCATGGTGAAGTGCGGGCCGACGTCGCAGTCGGTGGCCAGCTCGACGATCACGAACTGCTTGATGGCGCGCTCGATGCCCGCCGCGCCGCCGTACTTGCCGCACAGGGTGGGGCCCGCGTCGTGGCTGGCATCGGGCACGCCGGCGTCGAAGCTGGCGTCGGGCGGAGCGGGCATGCTGGCGTCGATCAGCGTGCCGCCGTCGAGCCCGCCGGAGGTCTCCTCGTCGTCGTCTCCGCATGCGACCAGCAACAAGCCCAGCCCCAAGATCAGTCGCCTCATCGCTCTCCCTCGTCGTTTGCGCGGATCCGCTTCCGCCAGTAAGGGCTGACGAGCACGCACTATGCACCACCAAGTCCTGCTGGTCCTGTCGTTGCTGTTCGCCATTGGCTTGCTGCACGTCCTGAGCAGCAAGCTGCGTGTGTCGTTTCCAATCCTGCTGGTGCTGGGTGGCCTCGCCATCAGCCTGATCCCGGGTCTGCCGGAGATCCGGCTGGAGCCGGACCTGGTGTTCCTGGTGTTCCTTCCGCCGCTGCTCTACGAGTCCGCCTGGGATACGTCGTGGCACGACTTCTGGGAGAACCGCCGCGCCATCTTCATCCAGGCCGTGGGCCTGGTGTTCTTCACGTCGTGCGTCACGGCGCTGCTCGGGCGTGCGCTCGGCTTCCCGTGGGCCTGGGGCTTCCTGCTCGGCGGCATCATCTCGCCGCCGGACGCCGTCGCCGCCGCCTCGGTGTTCAAGGGGCTGCGCGTGCCCAAGTCCGCGCTAGTGATCCTGGAGGGCGAGAGCCTGATCAACGACGCGTCCAGCTTGATCGTGTTCCGCTTCGCGCTGGCCACCATCCTCACGGGTCGCTTCTCGGCCGGCGAGGCCGCGCTGCAGTTCGTGGTGGTGTCCGTGGTGGGCGTGGCGATCGGGCTGCTGCTCGCGCGCGTCGTGTTCTGGATCCACCAGCACCTGCCGCTGTCGGCGGGTGTCGACGCGGCCCTGACGGTGATGACGCCGTACCTGATGTACTTGATCGCGGAGCAGGTCCACTGCTCGGGCGTGCTGGCGGTGGTCGCGGGCGGACTCTACCTCTCGTTCCGCGCTCACGAGTTCCTGCGCCCGAGCTCGCGCGTCCAGGCCAACGGCGTCTGGTCGACGCTCAGCTTCCTGCTCAACGGGCTGGTCTTCATCCTGATCGGTCTGCAGCTGCCGATGATGGTCGGGGGGCTCGGGGACGTGCCGGTATGGAGCGCGATCGCCTACGGCTTGATCGTCAGCGCGACCGTGATCGTGGTGCGCATCGGCTGGACCTTCGTGTCCGCGTACATCATGCGGCTGTCGCCGGCGCGCCGCCGTGCACAGCCGCTGCCGCCCGATCCGCGGGTGGTGTTCCTGGTCGCGTGGTCGGGCATGCGCGGGGTGGTGTCGCTGGCCTCCGCGCTCTCGATCCCGCTGCTGCTCGACTCGGGGGAGCCGTTCCCACAACGCGCGCTGTGCCTGTTCATCACCTTCGTGGTGATCCTGTCGACGCTGGTGCTGCAGGGGCTGAGCTTGCCCGCGATCATCCGCTGGCTGCGCTTTGAACCCGAGGGCGAGCCGCACGAGCAGCGTTCCCGGCTGGAGCTGCTGCTGGCGCGCGCGGCGGCGGAGCACCTACGCCAGAAGTACGCGCGCGAGGTCGCGCAGCAGTCGACGTTCGCGCGCTTGTTGGCGCACTACGACGAGCTGACGGCAGCGAGTGCGCCGGCCTCGGAAGAGGCGCGCTACCGCGAGGCGCGCCGCTCGATCGTGGCCGTGCAGCGGCTCACGCTGCTGCGCGTGCAGCGCGAGGCCACCGTGGAGCACGAGCTCACGCTGGACCGCGCGCTGGCGCTGGATCTCGAAGCCGCTAGCCTCGAGGACGAGCCCGATTAGGTCTTGGCGGCGCCGCGCGCCATGACGATCTTGCCGGAGCGCACGACCTCGCGGACGTCGTAGCCGTTGAGCAGGTTCATCATGTTGTCGAGCTTCTTGCTGTCGCCGTAGGCACGCAGGAGCAGCTGGTCGGCCTTGAAGTCGACCACCTTGGCCTTGTAGTGCTCGGCGATCTGCAGCACCTCGCCGCGATCCTCGAGCTTGACCGCGACCTTGATCAGCGCGACCTCGGTCTCGACCATGTCCTGGTCCGTGTGGTCCTCGGCGCGCACCACGTCGATCAGCTTGGCCAGCTGCTTGATGATCTGCTCGAAGACTTCCTCGTCTCCCGAGCAGGTGATGGTCATGCGCGCGTAGCCTTCTTCCTTGGCGTTGCTGACGACCAGGCTCTCGATGTTGTAGCCGCGCCGCGAGAACACCAGCGCGACGCGCACCAGCACGCCGGGCTTGTTCGCCACGTAGAGCGAGATGGTGTGCACGCCTTGGCTCTGGATTTCGTAGCGCATGTCAGGTGCTTCCCGTGGGCTTGTCGAGCTTGGTCTTGGGGCGTTCGATCAGCATCGCGCTGATTGGCGCGCCGGCGGGGATCATCGGGAAGACGTTGTCCTCCTTCACGACCTCGGCCTCGATCACGCACGGCCCATCCATGTACTCGGCGGCCTGCTTGAGGACCTTGTCGACGTCACCCGGGCGCTTGATGCGGAAGGCCTTGATGCCGTACGCCTCCGCGAGCTTCACGAAGTCGGGGTTGCCCTCGAGATCGACGCCGCTGTAGCGGTTCTCGAAGAACAGCTCCTGCCACTGGCGCACCATGCCCAGGTAGTTGTTGTTGATGATCACGACCTTCACGGGCAGCTTGTGGATCTGCGCCGTGGCCAGCTCGCAGAGCGTCATCTGGAAGCCGCCGTCGCCGACCACTGCCCAGACCGGCTTGTCGCGACCGAGCGCGAAGGCCGCGCCGATGGCCGCGGGGAAGCCGAAGCCCATGGTGCCGGCGCCGCCGGAGCTGAGCCAGTGGCGGTTCTTGCGCGTGCGGATGAACTGCGCGGCCCACATCTGATGCTGGCCGACGTCGGTGGTGACCACGTCCTTGCCGTCGATCAGCGCGTCGAGGCGGTCGAGCACGTGCTGCGCCTTGAGCCCGCCCTCGGCCTTGTACTTGAGCGGGAACTGCGTGCGCCACTTGGCGGTCTGCGCGACCCAGTCGTCGCTCTCGCAGCGCTCGACGTACGGGATCAGGTCTTCGATCACACGCCGCGCGTCGCCGTGCAGGCTGACGTCCGGACGGATGATCTTGTTGAACTCGGCGCGGTCGATGTCGACGTGGAGCTTCATCGCGTCCGGGCAGAACTCGTCGAGCTTGCCGGTGATGCGGTCGTCCCAGCGCGCGCCGATCGCCATGATCAGGTCGCAGCCGATGATCGCCTTGTTGGCGTAGGCGGTGCCGTGCATGCCGAGCATGCCGAGGTGCAGCGGGT
>JBEVNG010000035.1:0-6906 GCA_040508235.1 Polyangiales bacterium
GGCTCAGCCCGCGCGCCGTGCGCCTCACGCTCAAGGCCGGCGACTTGACGCTCGTGCGCAAGCTGGAGGTCGGCTCGGGTCCCTTCCAGATCTGGTCGACGCTGCGTGTGGTGAACGACTCCGCCGCGCAGAAGACGATCACGGTCAAGAACCTCGGCCACCACTACGTGCGCCGTGCCGACGAGCAGGGCGGCTTCATGGCCGGCCGCTCGGCGCTGACCGCCGCCGGCATGTGCGCGCAGGAAGACTCGCCCAAGCGCTGGGACCGCGAGGACATCGTCGAGGACAAGCCGAGCCTGAGCGGCAAGATCTCGTTCGGCTCGCTCGACAACCTCTACTTCACGCAGGCGATCGCCGCCGACGGAACGCCGTTCGAGAGCTGCGCGCTAACCGGCTCGGATCGCGGCGGCTCCACGGACAAGCCGGAGGGCGCGCTGCTCGGTGTGGCGCTCGCGCACCCCAAGACCAAGCTCGCGCCCCACGGCGAGGCGACCTTCCGCACGCTCTCGTACTTTGGGCCCAAGACGCCCAAGGAGCTGGCGGCCGCGGGCCACTACCTGAACAAGGCTTCGTACGTCGGCGGCCTGCCTGGCGTGGACATGATCGCGCACGGCCTGGTCGGTCTGCTCGGGTACATCCACGACCACGTGGTCGGCAACTGGGGTATCGCAATCATCCTGCTCACGGTGTCCGTGAAGCTGGTGCTGTTTCCGCTCACCGCCAAGAGCTTCGAGTCGATCGCCGGCATGCGCCGGCTCAAGCCCGAGATCGACGCTATCAACGAGAGGTACGCCGAAGACCGCGAGAAGAAGGGCGCGGCGATGATGGAGCTGTACAAGAAGCACAAGATCAACCCGTTCGGCGGGTGCTTGCCTCAGCTTCTGCAGCTACCCGTCTGGTGGGCGCTCTACACTTCGTTGTCCACGAACGTGGAGCTGTTCAAGCGGCCGTTCTTCGGCTTCTGGCAGGACCTCGCGGCCCCGGACCCCTACTATGCGCTTCCGCTCGCGCTGGGCGTCTTGATGTGGGTACAGCAGAAGATCACGCCCAGCACCATGGATCCGGCCCAGGCCAAGATGATGCTGTACGTGATGCCCGCGATGATCACGAGCTTCATGCTTTTTCTGCCCGCGGGTCTGTGCGTTTATATGTTCACCAACTCGGTGCTCAGCATCGGGCAACAGCGATTCATCGAGTACCGGCTCTCTCACAAGAAGGCTGCAGACGCGGCCAGCGTGAGTGGTCCGAACTCGCCAACGGGCCCCGCGGATGACGCGGGCTCGCCTCGGAGGACGGGACGTGGACGAGCGTAGACACAACATGGACGGCGCGTTGTTCGTCGATGACGACCGAGCCGCACGCAACGACCGCGACGACGAGCGCCCTGCTCGCCGCCGGTCGTCCCCTCCCGCACGCGGGCATGACGACGGCAAGGCGGAGGACGCGCGTCGGATCACGCAGGGAATCCTGGACCGCATGGACCTCGAGGCGCGTGTACACGTGCGCGAGGACGACGAGCAGGTGGTGCTCGACATTGACGGTCCGGATGCGGGCCGTGCGATCGGCAAGAAGGGCATGACGCTCGAGGCGCTGCAGTTCCTGGTCAACAAGATCGTGAACCGCGAGCCGGACGAGCGTCGGCACATCGTGCTCGACTCGGGCGACTACCGCGAGCGCCACGACAACGGGCTGGTCTCGATGGCCAAGCGCGAGGCCAAGCGTGCGGTGACGTCGGGCCGCGCGGTGACGCTGGAGCCGATGAGCGCGCGCGATCGCCGCGTGATCCACGTGGCTCTCGCGAAGATGACCGGGATCAGCACGCGCTCCGAGGGCGAGGGCATGGATCGCCGGCTGCAGATCATTCCGTCGCGCGGTGGCGAGCGTTCGGAGCGCAGCGAGCGCTCGGATCGCGGGGGCCGCGAGCGTCGTGATGATCGACCGCGTGATGACCGTCCGCGTGAGGCGCGCGATGACCGTCCGCGTGAGGCGCGCGATGACCGACCGCGTGAGGATCGACCGCGTGAAGCGCGCGACGACCGACCGCGCGATGATCGACCGCGTGAAGCGCGCGACGACCGACCGCGTGAGGATCGACCGCGCGACGACCGCCCGCGCGACGACCGACCGCGCGATGATCGACCGCGCGATGATCGACCGCGTGACGATCGACCGCGTGAAGCGCGCGATGATCGACCGCGCGAAGCGCGCGATGACCGACCGCGTGAGACCCGCGATGCGCGTGACGAGCGACCGCGTGAGACGCGTGATGCGCGGGATGGGCTCGTCGAGCGTGCGCGGGACGACCGTGCGCGCAGCACCCGGGATGCGCGACGCAGCGACCGGCCGGCCAGCCGTGAGCCCGCGCGCGAGCAAGCCGGCGAGGCGCCCAGCTACCGCGACGACGCGCCGCGTGAGCAACCGCGCGACCTCGACGACCGCTTCGACCGCGGCCGCCGCTAAACCACACGTTCGGCCACGAAAATAGCCGTCGCCTCTCGCCCACGGGCGGAAATAGGGGCGACGAGCTAGTGGTTGGGTGAGCTGCGAGTTGATTTCAACCGCGAGCACTCTGTAGAATCCCCGACGTTCTTTGCTCGCGCGCGGAGAAACCGCGCGCTTTGGCTCGATGGCACACATCCACTCCATCCGATCGACGGCCCTGCGCGCGGCATTTGCCGCGCTGGCCGCGCTCGCGTGCGTGTGGGCCGTCGACGCCTTCTCGGATGGACCCACGCTCTCGCTGGCCGACCTCGCCAACCACCAGAGCGTGCTGATGAGCTGCGAGAGTGCCAGCCCGGTCGGCGCCGCCCTCATGTGGTGCTCGGACCCGGACTCCCCGCAGTGCATCCCGGCGCTGCCGCAGCCGCCGCGCACCGAGCTCTGGGACCGCAGCGACTTCGCGCTCCCCACCCTGCCTCCGCTTCCCCGTCAGGGCTACGTCTGGATGACGTGGCCCGAGCACCTGGTCGTCGACATGCCTGGCCGCAGCCCGAGCCAGCGCCTCGAACGTCCACCACGCGCCTGAGCCTGCGTCCGCTGTGCGTCCGTACGCTCGCTTGATGCGTGGCCTCGTGGCCGCGCGTCGCGCGGACAGTTCAGCGCTTCATCCACACGCAGTGCATGTGCAACCGAGTTTCATTGCCGCGACAGCGGCAAGGGCGCTCGTCCGCGCAAACACGCGAGGCGCGCGCTCGGTAAGGAGAGGATATGAACAAAGGGTCCGCAATCGTAGCGATCATCATCGCCGCGGTGTCCGGCTTCGTGGTCGGCCAACTGTCGGCGAAGAAGGGCGGCAGCATCGCGGAGATCGCCGATGCCAGCCGTGATCACGGGGACGCCGCCGCTGGCGCCGTCGCCGGTGTGAAGGAAGACGAGCCTGTCGACCGGCTCAAGGTGCCGGTCTCGGACGCGCAGCCGTCGCAGGGTCCGGCCGACGCGCCGGTCACGATCGTCGAGTTCAGCGACTTCGAGTGCCCCTTCTGCGGCCGCGTGGTTCCGACCATCGAGCAGCTGGAGAAGGAGTACGGAAAGAAGATCCGCGTGGTCTGGCGCAACCAGCCGCTGCCGTTCCACCAGAACGCGATGCCGGCCGCGCAGGCCGCCATGGAAGCGTACGCGCAGGGCAAGAGCGAGAAGTTCTGGCTCATGCACAACAAGCTGTTCGAGAACCGCAGCGCGCTCAGCCGTGCGGACCTCGAGAAGTACGCCGGAGAGCTGGGCCTCGACGTGGCCAAGTTCAAGACGGCGCTCGACACCAACAAGCACGAGGCGGCGATCAAGGCCGACCAGGAGATCGCCGGCAATGTCGGCGCTCGCGGCACCCCGAGCTTCTTCATCAACGGCCGCAACCTGCGCGGCGCGCAGCCGGTCGAGAAGTTCAAGGAGATCATCGACGACGAGCTCAAGCGCGTCGAGAAGCTCAAGGCCAAGGGCGTGCCCGCCAAGGCCGTCTACGCCACGCTGATGGCCAGCGCCAAGGAGAAGGTCGAAGCGCCCGCTCCGCAGCAGGCCGCCGCGCAGCCCGACGACACCACCGTCTACAAGGTTCCGGTCACCACCGCCGATCCCGCCAAGGGCCCGGCCGACGCGCTCGTCACGCTGATCATCTTCAGCGACTACCAGTGCCCGTTCTGCTCGCGCGTCGAGCCGACCATCGCCGCACTCACGCAGAAGTACGGCAACGACCTGCGCGTGATCTGGAAGGACAACCCCCTGCCCTTCCACAACGACGCCACGCCCGCCGCGATCGTCGCGCGTGAGGCCTTCGCGCAGGGCAAGGACAAGAAGTTCTGGGAAGCGCACGACCTGCTGTTCCAGAACCAGCGCGCGCTCGGCCGTGCGGACCTCGAGGGCTACGCCAAGCAGCTCGGCCTCAACGCCGCCAAGGTGAAGAGCGCCCTCGACGACAACCCCTACAAGGACAAGATCGAGGCCGACAAGGCGCTCGCGGCGTCGCTCGGCGCCAGCGGCACCCCCAGCTTCTTCATCAACGGCCGCAGCCTCCGTGGCGCGCAGCCGCAGCCCGCGTTCGAGAAGCTGATCGACGAAGAGCTCGCCAAGGCCAAGGCCAAGGTCGCCGGCGGCGTCGCCAAGGGCAAGCTCTACGAGGACATCATCAAGAACGGCGCCACCGCGCCGGCCGCTCCCAAGGCCCAGGCCGCGGCAGCCGATCCCGACGCGAACAAGATCTGGGAGATCGCCCAGGTCACGGACGCGCCGTTCAAGGGCGGCAAGAACGCCAAGGTCGTGATCCAGGAGTTCAGCGACTTCCAGTGCCCGTTCTGCGGCCGCGTCAACCCGACCATGAAGCAGGTCATGGACGAGTACAAAGACAAGGTGAAGGTCGTCTGGCGCAACTACCCGCTGCCCTTCCACAACGACGCGGGCCCCGCGGCGCAGGCTTCGCGCGAGGTGTTCGAGCAGGCCGGCTCCGAGAAGTTCTGGGCCTACCACGACATCCTGTTCGCGAATCAGCGCGCGCTCAGCCGTGCGGATCTCGAGAAGTACGCCGAGCAGGTCGGCGGCATCAACCTCGCCAAGTTCAAGGCCGCGCTCGACAACAAGACGCACGAAGCGCGCGTGAAGGCGGACATGGACGCGGTCGACAAGGCCGGCGCCCGCATCGGCACGCCGAGCTTCTTCATCAACGGCAAGCTGCTCCAGGGCGCGCAGCCGTTCGAGGCCTTCAAGGCCGCGATCGACGACGCCCTCAAGGCGAAGTAACAGCGGTCATCCGGCCGCGACCAGGTTCGGCTTCACGATCGCGTACTGGCTGGTCGTTGCGAACCTGAACTCCACCACCGTGCCGCCGCCTTCGCGGTCGACCACGGTCACCGTGCCGCCATGCTCCTGGCAGCTGGCGCGCACGGCGCTCATGCCCACGCCGCGACCGCTGAGCTCGCTCGTCTCGCTGCGCGTGGACAGGCCGTCGGCGAACAGCGCCTCCACCAGGTCTCCGCGCGACTCGTGCGGCAGGCCTTGTTCGCGCGCCTTCTCCGCCACGCGCGCCCAGTCGACGCCGCGGCCGTTGTCGCCGATCGCGATCACCAGGTCGCCGCGGTCGAGGTAGGTCGCGAGCGTGAGCTTGCCGCGGGGCTTGCCGCGCACCGCGCGCTCCTCCGGCGACTCCAGGCCGTGATCGACGGCATTGCGCACACAGTGCACGAACGTGGACCAGAACGAGGCCCAGCGCTTGGCGTCGAGCCGCATCTCGCCGTCGAGGATCTCGACCTCGATCGGGCCCTTGCCGACGCGCTCCGCCAGCGAGGCCGCCTGCTCGCCGATGCGCGTCAGGCGACGGCGCGTGGGCTCCAGGCGCCAGCTGCGGATCTGGGTCGCCACCGCGTCGCGCGGCGCACCGCGCAGCACCGCCAGCAGGATGTCGTTGTACTCCGCGTCGTCGATCTCGATCTGGTCGGTCCTGCGCTCGCCCAGCAGCAGGTCGAGCTTGCCGCACAGCTTGCCCCAGCTGTCGGCCAGCTCGGTGCGCTCGGCCTCGCTCGGCAGCTGGCCGAGCTCGTCGAGGTTCGTCTCCATGCGCTCACACTGGCGCGCGATGCTCTGCACGCCGAAGATCATCGAGTTGCCCTTGAGCGTGTGGATCACGCGCTTTTGCGTGCGTGCGTCGCCGCGCGACTCGACCACCGTGCGCACCTGGTCGGCGGCCTCCTGAAAGAACTCCAGCACGCCGTTCTTGTCGGCCGCGACGCGCGCCAGCACGCGCATGATGTCGCGCGACTCCAGCTCCAGCTTCTCGCGCTCGACCTCGGCGGTCTCATCCGAGAACACCACCAGCAGCTGCTCCAGCTTGCCGTCAGCGAGGATCGGGGTGTACTCCATGCGCATGTGCCGGCCGTCGACCGAGAACGCGCTCGGCAGCTGCTCCAGCGCGAGCTCCAGCGGCAGCATGTCGGCGGTCACCTGCTCCCAGCCGAGCGCGAAGGCATGCGCGGCGCGCGGCGCGCGCGTCTCCAGGTAGTCCACGAACGTCTCGCCGACCTTGGGCGCACCGAGCCAGCCCTCGATGGCGCGCGAGCGTTCGGCGGACATCATCAGGTCGCGATCGATCGTGATCAGGCCCTGCTGCACGTGGTCGAGCACCAGCCGCATGTCGCGGTTGCGCGTGTCGAGCTGCGCGGTGCGCGCCTCCACGATCTTCTCGAGGCCGAGCACGTTGTCGAAGAACACGCGCGCGATGAAGCAGGTGGCGACCGACTCCAGCACCACGAAGCCGCTGTGCACCGCGACCACCCACAGCGGCGCCTGGTAGTTGAAAACGCTCTGCGGCACGAGCGCCCACGCGATCGAGTGGTGCAGCGCCACCGTCAGCGCGGCGGTCACGATCACCAGCGGGTTCGCGAACACCGACAGCATGGCCAGCAGCGCGAAGAAGTAGAAGTGCATCTC
>JBEVNG010000036.1:0-24146 GCA_040508235.1 Polyangiales bacterium
TTTGCGCGCTCGGCCATGCGCGCCGCGCGACGCAGGCCCATGTAGCTGACCGCGTTGATGAACAGGATCGGACGGTGGCCGTCCATGCGGCCGACGATCAGGCCGTCCTTGGCCTTGTCGCACACCAGGTCGATGTCCTTGGACATCCAGGGGTCGTCGCGCAGCACCGGCACGATCGGCCCTTGCACCGGCGCCATGCGGATGGTGCGGTCGGTCTCCATCATGCGCTTGATGAACTCGGCCTTGCGGTATGCGTGCGGGTAGAGCCAGGCGTCGAGCTTGGCATCGCCGGCACGCAGCGCGATCTCGTCCATCACCCAGAGCGCAAAGCCCGCGGCGTCGCCCTCGGAACCGAAGCCGCCGAAGAAGTCCCGCTCGGCGAACTGCTGCACCATGCGCCGCGCCAGCTCGGGGTAACCCGCGCGCGACAGTGCGACCGCGGTGTAGGCGCCGTCGCGCAGCCAGGGCAGCGGATAGTTGATCGGCTCGCCGGGGCGCGCCTCGGTGCCGACCAGCGACATCAGCAGGTGCGAGGCCTGCGCGTTCAAGCTGTCGACGAAGCGCTCGTCGGGCAGCTCCAGCGCGAGCTGCGGCGCGATCGCGAGCCCCTTCAGCGCGCTCTCGGGCATCGGTCGCTCATCGACCACGGTGAGCACGATCGGCCCGTCGAAGCCGACGCGCGCGTACGCCCAGCCGCTGGGGGAGACGACCGAGCCGAGGTCCGCGCTCGGGCTGGGCGCGGTCCAGCTGGCGTCCGCCTGCGTGGGCTCCTGGCCGAGCTTCACGCTGTTGGGCGGGAAGGGCAGCGCGACGGTCCAGCGCCGGCTGACGCGGAGCTGGTTGCCCGTGTACTCGAGGTGCCGCACCGGTCCACCCGCGGGGCCCACGCTGCGCAGGGCGAGCACGAGCTTGTGCTGCTTGGGCTGGACCTCCAGCGTGAACACGCCGGGTCGGTTGGCGGTCCAGCGCGCGCTGTAGTGCGGCGTGTCGGTGTGGATCGAGGGCGGCGTCTCGGGTGTGCCCCCGTGGGGCGCATCGCCGTAGACCAGCTTCTGCTTCACGTCGGCGATCGGGATCGAGTCGCTGGTGGCGATCAGCTTGCCGCTGTCGTCGACCACCCAGATCGCGAGCCCGAAGCTGCCGACGGTGGGGCTGAAGCTACCGCCCGGCTCGTGGTAGCCCTTGTCGTACTCGCGCGTGCCGGCGAACGACAGCAGCACGTGCCCTTCGCCGCGCGGCCACGGGTCCTGCGGGCGCGCCTGGACCGCGGCCTGCACCAGCTCGCGCTGCGTGGGTGGCGGCTTGTTGCGCTCGTTGCGTCGGTGCCGCCGGTACGCGAACAGTCCGCCCGCCACGACCACGCACAGCACCAGGACCGCAACGATGCGACTCGCTCGAAATCCGAGAACCTTCAAGGCGCCCTCCCCCCGCTAGATATGGTCGAGGGCGCGCGGTGAGTCGAGTTATCCGGACGGAAGGCTGAGCACGAACTCGACCGCGTCGCCTTGCGGCGGCGCCAGCACCAGCTGCCCACCGTGGCCGACCGCGATCTGACGGGCGATCGCGAGCCCGAGGCCCGCGCCGGGGTGGCCCTCCGCGCTCGCGTAGGCGCCGCGCCAAAACGGCTCGAAGATGCGCTCGCGGTCCGGCTCGGGGATGGGCCCGCCGCGGTTGGCGACGCGCACCACCTGCTCGCCGCCGCTCTCCAGCAGCACCCGCACGGCGCTGCCCTGGGGCGCGTGCCGCAGCGCGTTTTCGATCAGGTTGCGCAGCAGGCGCTCCAGGTCGAGCGGCCGCCCGGACACCGCGCCGATCTGGCCCTCGAGCTCGATCGGCACCTGGCGCTGCTGTGCGTCGGCGGCCAGCGACTTGGCGGCGCGCTGCACCAGCGGCAGCAGTGGCACCTGCTCCCTGGGCTCGACGTCCTGATCGGCCAGACGCGCGAGCGCGAGCAGATCCTCGGCCAGCGCCATCAGCCGCTTGGTGGCGTCGAGCGCCTCGTCGATCGCTTGCTTGTACTCCTCGGCACTGCGCGACTTTCGAAGCGCGTGCGAGAGCTCGCCGTAGAGCGCGGTCAGCGGCGAGCGCAGCTCGTGGGCGGCGTGGGCGATGAACACCTGGTGGTTGCCGAGCAACGCGGACAGGCGCGCGATCATCTGGTTCACGTCGCGCCCGAGCTGCGTCACCTCGTCGTCGCGTCCGGGCAGGCGCACGCGCGCGTCGAGATCGCCCGCGGCCACCTTGCGCGCGACCTCGGCCACCGCCTCGTGGCCACGCGTGAAGCGACGCACGACCCAGGTCGACACCAGCACCACCCAGCCGAACGCGAACGCGAACACGCTCAGCATCGCGCGCCCGAGGAAGGCCTCGTCGCCATCGAGATCGCTGCGCGGCGCGGCCAGCAGCAGCGTGGTGTGCTGCGCGCCCGGGATCGGCACCAACACCGCGCGCAGGTGCTCCTTGCCGTGCCACAAATCGAACGGTTGGTTGAGCGTCTGCTCGAGGCCGCGCGGCACCGCGCCCGCGAAGCTCTCGGTGGCGTCGAGCACGCGCTCGTTGGCCGCGAAGATGGCGGCGTACTTGGTCAGCGGGCCGACGTCGTTCGCCTGCGGGCCGGGGCGGGCGCTGATCTTGAGGTCGTCGCCGCCGCTGGTCGCAGCCTCGTTGGCTTCCTCGTGCGCCTCCCGCACGAGCGCGTCGTCGAGCTGCCGTTCCTGCGCGCGGTTGTTGGCGCGGTAGACGGCGAAGAAAGAGCCGCCCAGGGTGGCCAGCGAGAGCGCCGCGACGGTGGCCGACAAGCGAGCGCGCAGCTTCACGGTTGCTCGAGGCGCAGGCGGTAGCCGCGCCCGCGAACGGTGTCGATCATGTACGCGTGCGCGCCGAGCTTGTTGCGCAGCCGGCTCATGTGGACCTCGATCACGTTCGACTCCGGATCGAACTGCGTCGACCACACGCTGCTCAGCAGCTCGCTGCGGCTGACCGTACGCTCGCGGTGGTGCAGCAGGTGCAGCAGCAACGCGAACTCGCGCTGCGTGAGCTCCAGCTCCTTGCCCTCCAGCGTCACGCGCCGCTGGATCTGATCGAGCGACAGCGGGCCCGCGCTGAGCTGCGAGTGTCCGGCCGCGCGCCGCAGCAGCGCCTGCACGCGCGCCACCAGCTCGCTGACCTCGAACGGCTTGCCGAGGTAGTCGTCGGCGCCCGCATTGAGGCCGAGCACCTTCTCCTTCACCTCGCCGCGCGCCGTCAGCATCAGGATCGGCAGCGTGCCGCCCTGGCTGCGCAGCCGGCGACAGACCTCCAGCCCGTCGAGGCCCGGTAGCATCCAGTCCAGGATCAGGAGGTCGTAGAGGCCCGAGCCGGCCTGTGTGATCGCGTCGGTTCCGGAGGCGCACGTATCTGCGACGTAGCCCTCCTCCAGCAGCACGCGCTGGAGGAATTGTGCGAGCTTGCGGTCATCTTCGGCGACCAGAATCTTCACGAGCACGAGGGTAGCGCACAGCGCGGGCCCCACATGACACCATCTTAATGTTCGCGTAAGGCTTGCCCTCGCCGCGACCGCTAGCTTGGAGCGTGCTCGAAAGCTTGGTGGAGTTCTCTGTACGGCGACGCGGCGTCGTGCTCGTGATCTGGCTCGCTATCGCCGCGGCCTCCGGCTTCGCGCTCCAGCAGCTGTCCGTGGACGCCGTGCCGGACGTGACGCCGACGCAGGTCCAGATCCTCACCAGCGGCTCGGGCTTGTCCCCGCTCGAGGTCGAGCAGTTCCTGACGTACCCCGTCGAGATGTCCCTCAACGGGCTGCCGCACGTGACCGAGATCCGCTCGATCAGCCGCACCGCGGTGTCGGTGGTGACGGCGGTGTTCGAGGAGGGCACCGACGTCTGGTTCGCGCGCCAGCTGGTGGGCGAGCGGCTCAAGAACGCGGAGGCCGCGATCTCGCCCGAGTACGGCCGCCCCGAGCTCGCGCCCGTGTCCACGGGCCTCGGCCAGATCTACGAGTTCTACCTGAGCTCCAAGAAGCACTCGCCGATGGAGCTGCGCACGATGCTCGACTGGACGGTCGCGTACAAGCTGCGCTCCGTCAAAGGCGTGATCGAAGTGAACGCCATGGGCGGCGACGCCAAGGAGTTCCAGGTCGTGCTCGATCCGCGCCGGCTGCGCGCGCACAACCTCACGCTCGCGCAGGTGCACGACGCCATCAAGGCCAACAACGGCGCGCTCGGCGCGGGCTACATCGAGCGCTCGCAAGAGGCGCTGACCATCCGCGGCGACGCGCTGTTCCACGGGCTCGAGGACATCGAGAAGACCGTGGTCAAGGTGGAGCACGGCACGCCCACGCTGCTGGGGCAGATCGCGGAGGTGCGCGTCGGCAAGAGCGTGCGCTTTGGCGCCGTCACCAAGGCGGGCGAGGGCGAGATCGTCACCGGCACCGTGATGATGCTGATCGGCGAGAACTCGCGGCAGGTCGTGGCGGCCGTGAAGGAGAAGCTGAAGGACATTCAGAAGGAGCTGCCCGAGGGCGTCGAGATCCACTCGTTCTACGATCGCGCGGAGTTCATCAGCCGCATGCTCGACACGGTGGTGATCAACCTGGCCGAGGGCGCGGGCCTGGTCGTGCTGGTGTTGTTCATGACGCTCGGCAACTTCCGCGGCTCGCTGATCGCGGCGCTGGCGATCCCGCTGTCGATGGGCATCGCGCTGATCGGCATGGTGAAGCTGAACGTCACCGGCAGCCTGATGTCGCTCGGCGCGATCGACTTCGGCCTGCTGGTCGACGGCGCGATCGTGATGCTGGAGACCACGCTGGCGGCGATCGCGATCAAGCATATCCAGAAGCGCGAGGACATCGCGCACGCGGTCTCCGAGGCGATGAGCAAGGCGGCGCGCCCGGTGGCGTTCTCGCTGGCGATCATCCTGCTGGTGTACCTGCCGCTGATGTCGCTGGAGGGCATCGAGGGGCGACAGTTCCAGCCGATGGCGATCACGGTCGCGCTGGCGCTGTTCGGGGCGCTGGCCTTCTCGCTGACGGCGTTCCCAGCGCTGTGCGCGTTCCTGCTCAAGGCGCCCAAGCACGCGCACGACGAGAACGCCGGCATCTGGGGCAAGCTGCGCCGTGGCTACGGACGCGCGCTGTCGCTGACGCTCGCCAAGCCGGTGCCCACGCTGCTGGTCGCCGCGGGCTCGCTGGTGCTGACCGGCTTCCTGGCCATGCAGCTCGGCGCCGAGTTCTTGCCACGCCTGGAGGAGGGCGAGCTGGCGATCGACACCCGCCGCATCCCGTCGATCTCGATCAGCACCGCGCAGGATCTGAACCAGGAGATGGAGAAGGTGCTGGCGACCTTCCCCGAGGTGGAGTCGGTGGTGTCGCGCACCGGTCGCCCCGAGGTGCCCACCGATCCGGTCGGTCCCGACGAGTCCGACGTGCGCGTGAAGATCAAGCCCAAGGAGCAGTGGACCACCGCGCACGATCTCGATGATCTGGGCGAGGCGATCAAGAAGAAGGTCGAGGCCGAGGTGCCCGCGACGTTCGTGGCGGTGTCGCAGCCGATCGAGGATCGCGTCAACCAGCTGGTCGCGGGCTCCAAGGGCGACGTCGTGATCAAGGTCTTTGGCGAGGACCTGGTGCAGCTCAAGCGCGTGGCCGACAAGATCGGCAAGACGCTGCGCAGCGTCGACGGCACGGGCGACCTGCGCGTGCAGCGTGTGCTCGGCCTGCCGCTGCTGGAGGTGAAGCCGGACCGCGCGCGCCTGGCGCGTCACGGCATCCCGGCGGACGACGTGCTGGGCGTGATGGAGGCCTCGCGGATCGGACGCGAGGCGGGCACCATCTACGAGGGCCAGCGTCGCTTCCCGCTCAAGCTGCTGATGCCGCCGGTCGAGGACACGCCCGAGGGCATCGGCGCGCTGCCGGTAGGGGCGGCGGCGGACTACCCGGTGCCGATGGCGTCGGTGGCGGACATCCGCGTCGCCGAGGGGCCGGCCGTGATCAATCGCGAGGCGCTAGAGCGCCGCGTGGTGGTCGAGATCAACGTGCGCGGTCGCGACCTGGTCAGCTACGTGAACGCGGCCAGGGCCGAGGTCGCCAAGATGGAGCTGCCGGAGGGCGTGCACCTGGTGTGGGGCGGCCAGTTCGAGAACTTCGAGCGCGCCAGCAAGCGCCTGGGCATGGTGGTGCCGATGGCGCTGGCCGTGATCTTCGGCATGCTGTTCCTGATGTTCGGCGACACGCGCTACGCGGTGGCGGTGTTCGCGGGCGCGCCGTTCGCGTTGATCGGCGGCATCGTGGCGCTGCTGGTGCGCGGGCTGCCGTTCTCGATCCCGGCGGCGGTCGGCTTCATCGCGGTGGCGGGCGTGGCCGTGCTCAACGGCGTGGTGATGGCCAGCGAGGTGCGCGCGCGCCTCGACGACGTGAGCCAGCGCGCGACCGCGCTCTACGACGGCGCACGCAACGTGCTGCGCCCCGTGATCACCACCGCGCTGGTGGCGGCGATCGGCTTCTTCCCGATGGCGATCAGCACGCGCGCCGGCGCCGAGGTGCAGCGCCCGCTCGCGACCGTGGTGATCGGCGGCATCCTGTCGTCGACGCTGCTGTCGCTGCTGGTGCTGCCGGTGCTGCTCAAGCTGCTCGTGATCCGCCGCGCCGAGCGCGCCTCGCTGCCCTATCCAGACGGCGAGAGCGCGCGCCCCTGAGCCCTCACTCCGGGTGGGTGGCGTTCATCGGCGCGTCGGCGGCGCCGTTGCAGCTGCGCAGGATGGAGAGCGGCTCCGCGCAGCGGTTGCCGAGCGCGAGGGCCTGGTTCTCGAAGGGTGATGGTGCGCTCGCGAGCGCGCCGGCGGGCCAGGCGGCGGTGAAGGCGTAACACATCTCGTCTTGCGTGCGCTCGCCGTAGTGCACGGAGGTGTTGCCGTCGTTCGCGAAGCGGCACGTGGTCTGCACCGTGTCGCCCGGGTGCAGCACCACGTCGTCGAGCGGGTAGAAGATCTGCGCGTTGAAGTCGAACGGCGCGTCGTGGATCACCTGCTGGCTGCCGTCCTCCGCGCGCGTGACGGTCACCTTCATGTGGCGCGCGACCTTGTGCATGTGCGGCCAGATGCCGGTGATGTGCACGTCGCCCATGTCGCCACGCGGCGTGCACTGACCGGTCACCTCCTCGGTCTTGCCGGGCTCGATGCAGATGCCCTCGCTGCCGAGCGTGTGCACGGCGGCGAGGTGCTCGCGACCCGCCTTCTTTCCGGTGCAGAAGCGGATGCCGCTGGCATCCTGCTGCGGCTTGCCGGTGTTGTTGTAGTAGTGGACCTCCAGGATCAGGCCGGCGCGCGGTCCGGTCGGCAGCTGCAGCCCGACGTTGCCCGCGGCCGCGCCGTTGGTGCCACCCGGCGCCCAGCCCGCGATGAAGTACGAGCCGGCTTGCGACGCGTTGCAGCCGGCGGTAGCGCCGTCCGGCTGCGTCTTGGCGTCGGTGCCGTAGAGGATCCAGTGGTGGAGGTTGCTCAGGTTGTCGAGCACCGAGTCGAACCAGTACATCACCTGATCGTCGCCGTAGGGCGGATCGAAGTAGAAGCACTGGTACTGGTTGCCCTCCAGCGCGGGATCGGACGACATCGTGAACTTGCTGCGCGGCTCCGCGCCGTGCGCCGTGAGCTCGAAGCTCTCCTCGCAGTCGTCCGGCTTGGGGATCGTCGCGCCGGCTCCGGCCTTGTCGGGCGCCTCCGGCGTGGGCGTGCAGGTCGCGTCGGAAGCCGGCAGGCCCGCGGCGAGGTAGGCCTCCAGGCTCGCGAGCTCGGCCTTGTCGAGGCGCTTGGCGGGCGCCGGCGGCATCGGGCTCTTGTCGTCCTGCGCGCGCGCCAGCGCCGCCTCGAGCCGCGTGCTGCCGTCCTTTGTCTTCGCCTGCAAGTCTTCGCGCGTGACCAACGAGAACGGCGCGCCGTGCTGCGTGGGATCGCCGTGGCAGCTCTGGCAGCGCTGCGCCAACAGCGCGCTGACGTCGCACGGCATGCCGGACGCCGCCGTGGGCTCGGGCTCGCTCTCCTCGGTGGGCTCGGGCTCGGGCTCGCTCTCGCTCCCGGCGTCCTCGCTGGGACGCGTGCCGCTGTCCTTGCGTGGGGGCTTCTTGCCGCTGTCGGCGGCCGAGGCCTGGTCATCGACGCGGCCCTGGACGGCGGGGTCGGTGGTGCACGCGGCGAGCGACGCGAGGGCGAGCAGGCGCAGGCGAAGTCCGGTCATGCCCTGAAATGACCCACCGGAGGCCATCCGCACAGGACCGAAAGCGCTCAAAGAATGACGCCTCTGGCGCAGCTTTCGACAGCCTTGCACTCGTTGGATCTGGCTGAAAATCAGGGCGCGTTCAGATCGACAGCGCCTGGGCCAGCTGCTCGGCGCGCATGGCGCCAGACACGCGCTTGGTCTCGCGTCCCTGGTCGAAGCGGACCAGGGTGGGGATGCTGCGGATCTGGAACTGGGCCGCGACGTCGCGCAGCGCCTCGGTGTCGACCTTGGCGATCAGGGCGCGGCCGGCGCGCGCGGCGGCGAGCTTCTTCAGCTCCGGAGCGACCGCGCGACAGGGACCGCACCACTCGGCCCAGAAGTCGACCACCACGGGGTAGGGCGAGCTGGCGATCAGCGCTTGAAACTCGGCCGCGCTCTCGATCGCCACCGGCTCGCTCGGCGCGGGCAGGGCCTCTTTGCAGCGCCCGCACTTGCCCGTCTTGGCCAGCTTCTCCACCGGCACGCGGTTTCCCGCCCCACAACTCGCGCACGTGACGACCATGGCGTCCTCCAGCGGCCCAACCTGCGCACGTTGCCGTGACGACACAAGGGCGGTGATGTACGCACGCCGGTGATGAACCCTCCCGCGAGCGCGCGGCGCATCTTGCTTGCCGCCCTGGTCGGCACCGCCGTCGAGTTCTACGACTTCTACATCTACGCGACCGCCGCCTCGCTGGTGTTCGGACCGCTGTTCTTCCCGGCCAGCTCGCAGTCGGCGCAGCAGCTCGGCGCGTACGCGAGCTTTGGCGTCGCGTTCGTGGCGCGGCCGCTCGGCGCGAGCGTGTTCGGGCACTTCGGCGATCGCATCGGCCGCAAGTCGACGCTGGTCGCGTCGCTGCTGCTGATGGGCGGCTCGACGATGGCGATCGCGTTCTTGCCCACCTACCAGAGCGTGGGCTGGCTGGCGCCGCTGCTGCTCTGCTTGCTGCGCTTCGGACAGGGCTTTGGGCTCGGTGGCGAGTGGGGCGGCGCGGCGTTGCTGGCGGTCGAGAACGCGCCGCCCGGTTACCGCGCGCGCTACGGCATGTTCCCGCAGCTGGGCGCGCCGGTGGGCTTCATCGCGTCGAACGGCTTCTTCCTGCTGCTGGGCCTGGTGCTGGTGCAGGACGAGTTTCAGGCCTGGGGCTGGCGCATCCCGTTCCTCGCCAGCGCGCTGCTGGTGGCGGTGGGCTTGTGGGTGCGCTTGCGGCTGACGGAGACGCCCGCGTTCGCGCAGGCGCTGGAGGAGGCGCCGCCGCCGCACGTGCCGCTGGCGGAGCTGTTCCGGTTGCACCTGATGCCGCTGATCGCCGGCACGTTCGCGGTGGTGTGCTGCTACGCGATCTTCTACCTCGCGACCGCGTTCGCGCTCGGCTACGCGACCGGCACGCTGCACCACCAGCGCGAGCACGTGCTCGGCGTGCAGCTGGTCGCGATCTTGTTCATGGCGCTCGGCATCGTGGTGGCGGGTGTGCTGTCGGATCGCAGCAACCCGCGGCGCGTGTTGATGTGGGGCTGCGTGCTCACGGTGCCCGCGGGCGCGTTGCTCGGGCCGATGATGGAGAGCGGGCTGCTGGGCATCGCGGGCTTCCTGTCGCTCGCGCTGTTCTTGATGGGCCTCGTCTACGGGCCGCTCGGCGCGTTCTTGCCGGGCCTGTTCCCGGCGCGCGTGCGCTACACGGGGGCGTCGCTCGCGTTCAACGTCGGCGGCATCCTCGGCGGCGCGCTGGCGCCGCTGGTCGCGCAGGCGCTGGCCGAGCGCGGCGGGCTCGGCTGGGTGGGCGCGTACCTCGGCGGCGCGGCGCTGATCAGCTTGCTGGCGCTCTGGCTGCAGCGCGATGCTCAGCAAATGGTCAGCAAAAGGTGAGTTTTTCGCGGTCTTTTTGCCGGATATGAATCCTCCATCACGCCGCATCGACGAGCGTGGAGGAGGTCTCGATGAAGAAGCTAATCGCGTTCGCGTGCCTGAGTGTCGTGCAGCTGTCGTCCGCTTGTGGTTCGGAGGCGGAGTATCAGCGCTTGCAGTCCGCCGAGCGGTCCAACGGCGCGATCGTGGGCGGCAAGCCCGCCAAGACCGGGCAGTTCCCGGGGCTGGTGCACGTGACTGGCACCTACGCTTGCGGCGGTGCGTTGATCGCGCCGCACTGGGTGCTCACCGCGGCGCATTGCCTGACGTCCGGCACCACGGGGGGCATGCAGGAAGTGCTCGCGGGCAGCCTGAGCGCCTCCAGCAAAGGGGGCGAGCACCTGGCTGTGGTGAAGGCCTACAAGCACCCGTCCTACAACGCGACGAAGTACGCCAACGACTATGCGCTGCTGCGCTTGAAGAGCGACGCCAAGGAGCCGACGGTCAAGCTGGCCAGCGCGAGCGAGACCAGCGCGCTCAAGGCCAAGACCGAGCTGTCGGTCGCGGGCTGGGGCGACACCAAGGCGGGCTCCAACAAGGGAAGCGACAAGCTGCTCTACACGACGCTGCCGCTGATCGAGCGCAGTGCGTGCAAGCTCGATGGCGTCGCGCCGGGGCCGGAGACCATCTGCGCTGGCTGGTCGCAGGGTGGCAGGGATACCTGCCAGGGCGACAGCGGGGGTCCGCTGTTCGCGACCATCGGCGGCGTGCAGAAGCAAGTCGCGCTCGTGAGCTCGGGCAAGAGCTGCGCGCTGCCCAAGACGCCCGGGTTCTACGCCGGCGTCGCCTTCGCGGACGAATGGATCAAGAAGACGATCGCGGAAGGAGATGCCGAGAGCACGGCGGGGACCGGCGGCGGGGTCGGTGCGGAGGACACCACCTCCGAGACGGACACCGGGGTGGAGGCCACGCCGGGCGACGAGAGTCCCACCGAGGACGTCGAGCCCGGATCGAACGAGGAAGACCTCGGCGGCGAAGAAGACCTGGGCGGCGAAGACGACCTGGGCGGTGAAGACGACCTGGGCGGTGAAGAAGAGCTGGCCGGTGAAGAAGAGCTGGGCGGTGAAGAAGAGCTGGGCGGTGAAGAAGACTTCGGCGGTGAAGAAGACTTTGGCGGCGAGGAGAGCTCGAGCGAAGACGACTCCTGGTCGCAGGAGAGCTCGAGCGACGACGATATGTGGTCCGAGGACAGCGCGAACGAGGACGACGGCGAATCATTCGAGTCGGAGGGCGAAGACTTCGAGGGCGATTTCTGAGCGAGGTCGTCGGCGATCACCTCGAACGGCGATGGGCGGCGCGAGACCTCTGCGCTAGCTGCTCTCGACGATGTCTGTACCTTCGGAACGCCGCGACGCGTCGCTCGCCCTCGTCGGCGGCGCCCTCGAGCACTTCGATGCGTGCATCCAGGCCGTGGCGGTGATGTTCGTGTTCCCACCGCTGTTCGAGCCTCCCGGTGCACGGCAAGCGCTCCCAGGTGCCGTGCTGACCTGGTACCTGGCGCGTCCCCTCGGCGCGATGCTGTTCGGCGCCTTGGGGGACAGCGCCGGCGGACGTCGCGCACTGGCCGGCGCGACCATGCTCGCCGCGGGTTCCAGCGTGGCGATCGGAGTGCTGCCGGGCTTCGCGACCCTCGGCACGGCATCGACCGTCGCGCTGTCCTGCCTGCTGTTCCTGCACGCTGCCGGTCTCGGCGGCACCTGGGCCGGCGCCGCCGTGTGGGCGTTCGACGGAGCCGGCGACGCGCGCGACCCGCGCCGCGCCAAGCTCGTACAGCTCGCCGCGCCGCTGGGCATCGTCGTCGCGCAGGGGCTGCTCGCGCTGCACACGGGCCCCTGGGATCTGCGGCTGTTCTTCCTGGCGAGCACTCCGCTGCTGGTGATCGGGCTGCGCGCGTGGCGTGCGCCGGACGAGGTGGCGCGACGTGCTTCGAGCGCACCCCTCCGCGAGCTCGCCCGACGCCACCTGGGCGCCCTGCTCGCCGGCGTGTGCGCGGTGGCGTGCTCCGCGGCGCTGCGCAGCTTTGCGATGTCGTTCGGGCTGGGCAGCGGCCAGAGTGCCTTCGGTTCCGCGCGAGGCGTCCTGCTGGGCGTGCTGAGTGCGCTGGTGTTGATGGTGCCAGGCATCCTGCTCGCTCTGCGTCTCTCGCGTAGCTGGGGCACACGCCCCACCATGGGGCTGGGCTTCGCGCTCACCGTCGTCGCGGGGCTGCTGCTGATCCCGCTCATGCGCGGTGGACTCGGTGGGGGACACAGCGGCGGCCTGATGATCTTCTTCGCGGCCACGCCCGCCGTGGTGTTCTTGCTGGGCTTCACGTACGGACCGCTCGCGCTCTTCTTGCCCGCGCTGTTCCCCGCAGGCGTGCGCTTCACGGGTGCGGCGCTCTCGCTGGTGCTCGGGAACCTGCTCGGTGCCACGCTGCTGCCGCGCCTCGCGACCCTGCTGCTGCCTGACCGAGAGCTCGGGCAGTGCGCGTGGCTGGGGCTCGCCGCCGCGCTCGGCATGCTGGCGCTGCGGCGACGCGACGCCTCAATGTAGCGGCTTGTGCTGCTCGAACAGCCAGTCGTCGAGCCCCGTCCCGGCGGCGAACGCACGCGGAGCGCTCTCGTGATCCACGTCCGGGTACTCCGTGTAGCGAGGCGAGGCGTGGATCGCCTTGAGCGCTTCGATCATCGCGCGCGTCGCGGTCACCGGCACCGTCTTGTCCTTGGCGCCGTGGAACGCCCAGATCGGGATGCCGGCGACGCGGATCGCCTGCGTGGGATCCCCCCCGCCCTCGATCGGCACCCCCGCCGCGATCAGCTGCGGCCTGCGCATCATCAGGTCCCACGTGCCGTAGCCGCCCAGCGACGTGCCCACCACGTAGATGCGCGTGCGATCGATCGGGTAGCGCTTCTGGAACAGCTCCAGCAACTCGATCACGAGCTGCATCGACTGGCCGACCTTGCCGTCGTCGAAGCGGTAGCTGCCCTTGGCGAAGTTGGTGTCGACCCAGTAGCCCTTGGGTAGCTGCGGCGCGAGCACGAAGCACGGATGCTCGCGCTGGTTCTCGACCCAGCGCGTGACGCGGTAGTCGACGTGCGCTTCGTTGTCGACGCCCTGCCGTCCGTTGCTGTGCAGGTAGAGCACCAGCGGCAACGGGTGCTCGGCGTCGGCCTCGGGCGGCACGTAGTAGCGGTACACCAGCCCGCCGAGCGAGTCCGCGAAGCGCGCGCCGCGCAGGCCCTTGTACTCGGTGTCGACGGACGACTGACACGCCCCCACGAAGCACAGCCAAGCGACCAGCAATCCCCTCATACCCCAAGCCGTGATCCGAGTTACGGCCCTGGGCAAGCAGGTGGGTGAACGGCGCACGCGGGCCCGGTGCAGTGCCTCACCGAACGGTTCGTCCACGGCGCGGGCTCCGTGCGCGCGCGCGATGATCACGCGCATGAGGGTCACGTTCGCGCTCACCGCCGCGCTCGCGCTCAGCATGACGGCGCATGCCCAGGTGCGCGCGCCCGCCGCGCCTGCGGCTCCGGGTGCGCCAGGCAGGCCTGGCACCATCGACCTCACGCGCGCCAATGCCTGGAAGGACCTGGAGCGCACCTGGCACGAGCTGCGCGGTTCGCCCGCGGCCAGCGACTTCGCGCGCGGTGCCTCCAGCGTCTGCGTGCACGCCTACGACTGGCCCCGCGAGAGCGAGCCGCGCGCGGGCCTGCGCTCGACGCTGATCACGCAGAGCTGCCAGGGCGCGCTGAGCGCGACGCTCGCGCAGAGCGGGCGCGACGTGGCCGACCAGAGCGTGCAGACCTGGCAGCGCGGCTTCGTGCCCGGCAGCGAACAGGGCTCGCTCGATTGCCTGGTGCTGGAGCAGCTGGCGCCCGTGATCGGCGAGCTGGCGCAGGCCAAGGATCCGGCGCTGGTGCAGCGCTTCCAGGATGCGCGTCAGCGCTGCGGCAGCCAGCACAAGGAAGCCCAGCGCGGTCGCGATGCCCTGAGCCTGCCGCTGTGCGAGCGCATCGCGGCGCTGTCCGACCTGCTGGAGGACTCGGGCAAGCTCGACTGGGGCGCACGCCAGCTGGCGCAGGCGGACGACGCGGACGCGCTCTCGTCGCGCTGGTCGCGGCTGGCCGGTCGACAGGCGCGCTTTCAGCACGTGGTCGCCTACCACCTGGCCGAGGCGCGCATCGAGCTGGCCACCTTCGCCGAGCACGCCGCGCGCGTGCCCAAGGTGGCCAACGCGGAAGAGGTACGCGAGGCCTTCCAGTGCCTCGGCGACTTCCGCGGCGCCAACGCACGCCTGCGTGAGTTCGAGCGGCGCCTGCAAGACGGCTGAAGCGGCGCCATACTGCGCGCCATGACGCTGACCGTCGAGGATCTCTGGGCCGACGTGCTGGCCGTGCGCGCGCAGAGCCCGCTCGTGCACTCGATCACCAACCAGGTGGTCATCAACTTCAACGCCAACGTGCTGCTCGCGGTGGGCGCCTCGCCGGTGATGGCGCACGCGCACGAGGAGGTGCGCGAGATGGCGTCGATCGCGCAGGCGCTCGTGCTCAACATCGGCACGCTCGACCCGTACCAGATCGAGGCGATGCGGCTGGCCCTCGCGCGCGCCAGCGAGCGCGGCATCCCGACCGTGCTCGACCCCGTTGGCGCGGGCGCCACGCCGTACCGCAACCAGGCGGTCGAGGCCCTGCTCGCGGTCGCCAAGCCGCGCGTGATCCGCGGCAACGCCTCCGAGATCATGAGCGTGGCTGGCGCCGACGTGACCACGCGCGGCGTCGACAGCAGCGCCGGCGCGGACGATGCGCTGCGCGCCGCCCAGAGCCTCGTGAAGCGCACCGGCGGCACGGTCTGCGTCAGCGGTCAGGTCGACCACGTGCTCGGCGCGGACGGGCGCTGGCTGCGCTTGAAGAACGGCCACGTCTGGCTCACGCGCATCACCGGCGTCGGCTGCTCGGCGACCGCGCTGGTGGGCGCCTTCAACGTGGTGCAGCCGGACGCCGTGCGCGCCACCACCTCGGCGATGGCGTTGCTCGGCATCGCCGGCGAGCTGGCCGCCGAGCAGGCGAGCGCGCGCGGGCAGGGCGTCGGCAGCATGCAGGCGTACCTGCTCGATGCGCTGCAGCTGGTGTCCGAGAGCGCGTTCGCGGAGCGGCTCGCGCTCGAGAGCGACCGCTGGTGAACCTCTCGCTCTACCTGGTCACCGACCGCGGCTTGTCGCGCGGCCGGCCGCTGACGCAGGTGGTCGAGGCCGCGGTGCGCGGCGGCGTGACCATGGTGCAGCTGCGCGAGAAGGCGCTCGACACGCGCGCGTTCCTGGCCGAGGCGCGCGCGCTCAAGCAGCTGCTGGCGCCGCTCGGCGTGGGGCTGGTGATCAACGACCGCGTCGACATTGCGCTCGCCTGCGAGGCCGACGGCGTGCACCTGGGGCAGGGCGACATGCCGGTCGAGGACGCGCGCCGCCTGCTGCCCGCGCACGTGTTCCTGGGCTTGTCGGTGGAGACGCTCGCGCAGGTGCACGCCGCCAACAAGCTGCCGGTCGACTACCTCGGCGTGAGCCCCATCTTCGCCACGCCGACCAAGACCGACACCGCCAGGCCGTGGGGTGTCGAGGGCCTGCGCGCCGTGCGCGCGCTGACCAAGCTGCCGCTGGTCGCCATCGGCGGCATTCACGTCGGCAACGCAACCAGCTTGCGCGAAGCGGGCGCCGACGGCCTGGCCGTGGTCAGCGCGATCTGTGCGGCGCCCGACCCCGAGCGCGCCGCCGCGGCCTTGCGCGACGCCTGAGCGGTACTTATTGGTGCAGCTCCAGCCCAGGAGGTTTACGCATGACCATGAATACGGTCGGCGTGGCGACCGCTCCGGCGCCGTCTCGCCGTCATCAACGTGTCCGCAACGAGTTGCTCGCCCTGCACCGCGCCCTGATCGCGGAAGAGCGTCGTGACTTCGAGTTGCTGCATGGACGGGTAGGCGCGGGCACGTTCCTGCACGCGCTCGTCAACGAGCCCGAGCTCAGCTGGCTCGCGCCGTACACGTCCCTGCTCGCCGAGCTCGATCAGGACGACCTGCCGGAGAACTGGGACGCGCTGCGTGGGCAGCTTCGGCACTTGCTGCACGTGGACGGCCGCTACGGCGAGCTGTTCGAGCGCAGCCCCGACGTCTCTTACGCGCACGCCGCCACGCTGTTCGCGCTGCGCGGTTGAGCTAGATCTAGGCGAGATCTAGGCGTTCCCGAACCTCAGCTTCGAGCGCTCGCGCGCACGCTCCGCCTCCACGTCGCGATCCTTCGGGGGCGCGTTGGTGGACATGGTGTCGAGCAACGTGCGCGCGGCGTTCGTGACTTGCTCCACCGCCAGTGCGAAGGCGGCTTCGTTGGCCTGCGAGGGCTTGCTGAAGCCGCTTAGCTTGCGCACGAACTGCAGCGAGGCGGCGCGCACCTCGTCATCCGTCGCGGGCGGCTCGAAGTTGAACAGCGTCTTGATGCTCCTGCACATCGCCCTTACTCCCCCGCTCGGCGCGCCTTGTCGACCGTCTCGTCGACCTTGTCGTTGGCGGACTTGAGCGCGTCCTTCACCTTGTCGCGCGCGCGGGCGAGTCCGTCCTTGGCGTCCTCGAGGCCCTCCTCCGCGCGCTCGCGCAGCTCGGGCACCTTCTCGTCGATCTTCTCGACGCCATCCTTGACGGTGTCCTTCACCGCCTCGGCGCCCGCCTTCACGCGCTCGGCGCCGCCCTGGAGGTCGCTCTTGAGCTCCTCCTTGGCGAGCTCGGCCTGGCGCACCTTTTCCTTGTCGCACGCCGCCAGCGACAGCACCGCCACACACAGCAAGAGACTGGCCTTCATGAGACCCTCCTAGCCCAGCTAGCGTGCCAGGGCTCGCGGGCGAGTGCACTCTCGAGGCGGTTTTCTCCACGATTCTGGCGCTGCGCGGGCCGAGGTGCTCTGCTCGCCGGGTGCTGAAGACGCTCGGGCTAGGCGTGCTGTTCGCGAGCGGGGTCGGCGTCGCGTGCGGCTGCGCGTCGGCGCTGTTCCTGTGGCTGCTCGACCGCGCCACGCAGCTGCGTGAAGCGCACACGCTGCTGATCGTGGCGCTGCCGCTGGCGGGGCTCGCGATCGGCTGGCTCTACCAGCGCTTCGGCGAGCCGATCCGCGGCGGCAACAACCTGGTGATCGACACCATGCACGACCACGGCCCGCAGCTGCCGCTGCGCATGGCGCCGATGGTGCTGCTGGGCACCGTGCTCACGCACCTGTTCGGCGGCAGCGCGGGACGCGAAGGCACGGCCGTGCAGATGGGCGCCGCGCTCGCCGACACGTTCGCGCACCGCCTCGCGCCCGAGCTGCGTCGACAGCTGCTCGCGGCAGGCGTCGCGGGCGGCTTCGGCTCGGTGTTCGGCACGCCGATCGCGGGCGCGATCTTCGGCCTGGAGTTCGTCACGCTGGGGCGCATCGAGTACCGCGCGCTGGTGCCGTGCCTGGTCGCCGCGCTGGTGGGCGACCTGACCACGCGCGCCTGGGGCATCGCGCACACGCATTACCCAGCACCGGGCTTGCTGCCGCTGAACGTCTGGCTGCTCGGCAAGTGGGTGCTGTTCGCGATCGCGGTGGCCGCCGTCAGCGTGCTGTTCATCGAGCTGACGCACGCGCTCAAGAGGCTCGGCGAGCGCACGCTGCCCAACCTGCCCGCGCGCATGTTCGCGGGTGGCGCGCTGGTGGTCGTGATGTGGGTCGCGCTCGGCACGGACGACTACCTCGGCCTCGGCGTGCCCGTGATCGAGCGCGCGTTCGTGGAGCCGGTGCCGAGCCACGCGTTCCTGGCCAAGCTGGTGTTCACGGCCGTCACGCTGGGCGCGGGCTTTCTCGGTGGCGAGGTGACGCCGCTGTTCTTCGTCGGCGCCACGCTCGGCGCCACGCTCGCGCCGTGGCTCTCGCTGCCGCAGGACCTGGCGGCGGGCGTCGGCATGGCGGCCGTGTTCGCGGCCGCCGCCAACACGCCGCTGGCGCTGTCGGTGATGGCGGTCGAGCTGCTGGGCGGCAACCTGTTCCCGCACGTGATGATCGTCTGCGTGATCGCCTATGTGCTCGGCGGCCCGCGCGGCATCTATCCGTCGCAGCGCCTGGTGCACGAGAAGGTCGGCGCGGAGCTCGCCACGCCGACCCGGCTACGCGATCACGTCACTTGATGATCTTGCACGAGGTCGGGAAGCCGGCGGGCAGGCCGCCCTCGTAGGGCAGGGGCTCGACGCCGAACGGGTGGGCCTTCATGAAGTCCCACTGCGCGTTCTTCACCGCGGCCGGGCTGCCGCAGTGGCCGCCGCCGTGGTCGCAGACGACCATGAAGCCGCCCTTGGCCACGACGTCCTTGGCCATCGTCGCGGTGGTGGTCGAGAAGTCGATCACCACCACGTCACGTCCGGCCGCGCCGTGCGTCGCGATCACCGGCGGCACGTGCTTGGGGTCCTGCAGCTGGTAGCGGAACGTGGTGCCGCCCGAGTTCGGCATCGCGCCCGCCAGGTAGCTGGAGCGCGAGTAGACCATGGCGGAGGCCTGCAGGCCGCCCGCGCTGCAGCCCGCCGTGTAGACGCGGCGCGGGTCGACGTCCTGCTGCTCGATGGCGCAGGCGAGGATCTCGTCCGCCATCTCGAAGTCGCCCGTGTACCAGACGTTGTTGCCGGTGTTCTGGCCGGCGCGCGTGGTGGTGGTGAACGATGCGATCACGCCGCCCTCGGCGAGGATCTCCTGGTTGCCCTTGCCGAGGCCACCGGTCGCCTCGCGCGAGCTGCTGCCCGTGCCGTGCCAGTAGAACATGATGGGGCCCTTCTTGCCGGGCACCTTGGTTCCGACCCAGAGCTGGACCTGCTGACCCTTGACCGTGATGTTGCCGGTCTTGATCTCGGGGCAGCTCGCGGGCTTGGCGGGGACCTTGGGCTCTTGCGAGCCGGTGGTGGGAGGCGGCGGCTCCTCGCCGGCGTCGCTGGGTGCGGGCTCCTCACCCGCATCTTCTTCGGCCACGGGCTTGCCTGTATCGGCCTTACCCGCGTCGACGGTGGCGTCGCGCTTGCCCGCGTCGCGCTTGCCCGCGTCCTTGGGCTTGTCGTCGTCCGCCGGAGGCGCCTCCTCGCAGTTGCAGACGAGCTCGTCGTCCTCGCAGACGTAGCTGCCACTGCCCTCTTCGCAGTCGCAGCTCTCACCCTCGTCGTCGCAACCATCCGTGCTCGGCGAGACCGAACGCTTGGTGGGGGAGTCGGAGCTACAGGCCGCGAGCACGAGGGCGCCCAGAATCAACGAACGCTTGATCATCACACCACCTCGTCGGGGGAGGCGAACTACCTCGCGCCCGAAGCGGATTCATAAGCGCAAGCTGACCCGCAATACCAGCCCCTTGGCGTGAAAGGAAAAGAATGCCGGCGTTTTGAACCGTGGCGGTGCGGTTGTGCAGCAACGATGGAAGCAGGCTTCAAAACGGGCAGCTTTTGCCGCTCATGGTGCGTAAGCCAGGTCATAGCTGGTGACTATCACATTGAGCCACAGAGGGTATTGGTAGCTATCTCGCACTCGGCCCATCGTTAGAGAATCAACCCGAGGAGCGGACACGGAGATGGCTGCCGAGAAGACCGAGCTGCGTTGTTTGTGGAACGCCGCGAAGCACGATGACGTCGCGGAGATCGAGCGCTTGCTGGCGGAGGGCGCGCCGATCGACGAGCGCGACGGGCGCGGCTACACGCCGCTGATGCTCGCCACGTACGCGGGCCACCAGCGTGCGTTCGACTTGCTGATTCGCCGCGGCGCCAACCCGAACAGCCGCGACAAGGCGGGCAACACGGTGTTGATGGGTGCGGCCTTCAAGGGCCACGGCACCATGGTCACCACGCTGCTCGCGCTCGGCGCCGATCCGCGCGCGCGCAACCACGGCGGCCTCGACGCGCGCGGCTTCGCCACCATGTTCGGACGCGCCGAGGTGGTCACGCTGCTGGCCGAGTGCACACCCTGCGTCGGCGCTCGCTGCTGACGCCACGTGCGCAAGATGTTGCCTGGCTGTCGCGCCGTGCGTTCGCGCGCTGCGTACCGTCCGGTCGCCGTTGCGCCCCGTTCTTCGCGCGCGGCCGGAGCAGCTTCATGGCAAGTCGGTTCAAGTCCGCGGCCGCCGCATGGGTGGTGGCGACGTCGTTGTTGGCGAGTGCGTGTTCGGAAGGTCAGTCATCGCAGGACGACGGCTGGGAGTGGTCAGGTCCCGTGGGTAGCCTGGGGCTGCAGCTTCAGCTCGCGCCCGACGTGGTGCTCGACGCGATCGAGTACGAGATCAGCGGCCAGGGCTTCACGCGCACCGGCAGCATCCAGGTGCCCGGCACCGGCAGCACCTTCAGCGCGACGATCACGGAGATCCCGGTCGGCGTCGGCCACGTGATCAAGCTGCGCTCGGTCGCGCGCGGCGACGCGGGCATCGCGTGCGCCGGCCAGGCCAGCTTCAACGTGGTCGCCAACGCCACCGCGCAGGTCGAGGTGGTGTTGTCCTGTGACGGCCTCGACGTCGGCGGCGCGGCGACCATCAACGGCTCGTTCAACATCTGTCCGTCGGTGACGGCGACCACGCTCTCGCCCTCCGTGCAGGCGGTCGGCGGCACGATCACGGTCTCGCTCGCGGCGCGCGACGTCGACATGGGTCCGCAGCCGCTCAGCTACGCCTGGACCACCAACACCGGCACGCTCAGCGGCGAGGCCACCACCGCGCCCACGCTGCTGTGCACGCAGGCGGGGCCGGTCTCGCTGACCTACACGGTGCGCGACGGGGCCTGCGTGAAGACCGGCACGCTCAGCGCGAGCTGCGGCGGCGGCAGCCCGGTGGATGCCGGTACGCCGGACGCGGGCGGAGACGCCGGCACCCCGGACGCCGGCCCGGGCAACCCGGCCAACATCGTGATCAACGAGGTCGAGTCCAACGGCGGCACGCCCGGCGACTGGATCGAGCTGTTCAACAAGGGCGCCCAGGCAGTCGACGTGAGCGGCTGGATCGTGAAGGACAACGACGACACGCGCACGCTCGCGATCGCCGCCAACACAGTGCTGCAGCCCGGCGCGTACCTGGTCGTCGACACCGAGCCGGCGTACGGCCTGGGCGGCGCGGACTCGGCGCGCCTCTACCTGCCCGGCGGCAGCACGCTGATCGACAGCTACAGCTGGACCACGCACGCGGTCGAGACCTACGGCCGCTGTTCCAACGGGCTCGGTGCGTTCGTGGCCACGCCGTCCACCAAGGGCGCGGCCAACGTGTGTGGCACCACCGATGCCGGCACGCCTGACGCGGGCGCTCTGGACGCCAGCACGGACCTCGCCTGGCCGGGCAGCAACACCGTCAGCACGGTGGATGCACTCGACATGTGGACCAGCAACCTGAGCGGCCTCGACTACCAGGCTGGCAGCCCGAACGTGCTGTGGGGCGTGCAGAACGACCCGTCCAAGCTCTACAAGTTGGTGTTCGACGGCTCGATCTGGACCAACAGCGTCGGCGAATGGGCCGCGGGCAAGACCCTCACGTACGTGGGCGGCAGCGGTCGCCCGGACAGCGAGGGGGTCACCGTCGGCCTCGACGGCATGCTCTACGTCTCGACCGAGCGCGACAACGCGAACAACGGCGTCAGCAAGCTCAGCGTCCTGCAGTTCGACGGCAACGCCGCCGGCACCACCCTCCCGGCCGTGCGCGAGTGGAACCTGACCAGCGACCTGCCCGCGGTCGGCCCGAACCTCGGCCTGGAGGCGGTGCAGTTCATCCCGCACGCGTCGCTGGTGGGCTTCAAGGAAGACAGCGGAGCGGCCTACAACGCGGCACGCTACGCCCAGAACGGCGGCGGCGTGTTCGCGATCGGCGTCGAGGGCGGCGGCATGGTCTACCTCTACGCGCTCGATCACGGCACCAGCGGCGGCTTCACCAAGCTCGCCAGCTTTCCCAGCGGCTTCCCCGGCGTGATGGGCCTCGAGTTCGACGTCGACACCGGCTACCTCTGGGTCTGGGGCGACGACACCGTGGGCAACCGTGCGGCGTTGTTCGAGATCGAGCCGAGCATGGTGTCGACCAGCTTCGGCAAGTTCGTGCGTCGCAAGGTCGTCACGCGCCCAACCGGCCTGCCCAACTCCAACAACGAGGGCTTCGCGATCGTGTCGGACGCGCAGTGCACGGGCGGCTTCCGCAATGTGTTCTGGGCCGACGACAGCAACATCGACCACCACGCCCTGCGCCAGGGCTCGCTTAGCTGCGGCAAGAGCTACTGAGCCGCCGTCACCCAAAGTTCGCGGACGCGTGAAGATGGCGTGACCTACCACGAGCAGGCTCTCGCCCGTCGGGAAGGTAGGAAGCGCATGAAGCATGGCAAGACGTTGGCGACCCTCGGGGTGGGGGCGCTGGCGGCGGTGGGAACGCTTGCGACCGCGAACAACGAAGCTCAAGGCCTGTTCTGGGAACCGGCCACGCACTTCGCGCTGATCGGCGACACGCCGTACGCGGAGTACCAGATCGATCAGGTGGACGAGATGCTGCGCGAGATCAACGCCTCGCGCGCCGAGTTCACGCTGCACGTCGGCGACATCAAGTCGGGCAGCTCGCTGTGCAGCGACGAGCTGCTGCAGACGCGCTTCGATCAGCTGCAGCAGCTGCGCGCGCTGGTCTACACGCCGGGCGACAACGAATGGACCGACTGCCATCGCAAGGCGGCCGGCATGTACGAGCCGCTGGAGCGGCTGGCCAAGCTGCGCGAGCTGTTCTACCCGCGGCCCAGCTTCACCACCGGCCAGCGTCCGTTCCGCGTCTACCCGCAGAGCAGCGACGAGGGCTACGAGTCGTTCGTCGAGAACACGCTGTTCGTGCGCAGCAACGTGGTGATCGCCACGCTGCACGTGATCGGCAGCAACAACAACCTCGCGCTCTGGGACGGCATCGGCGAGAGCGCGGAGGCACCGCGCCAGGACCGCCTGGACGAGGTCGCCGCGCGCGAGGCCGCGAACCTGGCCTGGATCGATCGCACGTTCGACGCCGCCGAGAAGATCGGCGCGGCCGGGGTGCTGATCGCGATGCAGGCGGACCCCGCCATCGAGGCGGCCGAGGGCAGCGCCGCGCGCAAGGGCTTCGAAGGCATCCTGGCCAAGCTCGCGGCGCGCAGCATCGCGTTCAACCGCCCGGTGGTGCTCGCACACGGTGACTCGCACTACTTCCGCGTCGACAAGCCGCTGCCCGCGCCCACGCAGGATGCGAACGTGGACGACGCGCCGCGCCGGTTGGAGGACTTTACCCGCGTCGAGACGTTCGGCGACGGCGAGGTGCACTGGGTGGAGGTCGTGATCGATCCCAAGACGCCCGAGGTGTTCCGCTTCAGCGCGCGTATCGTCGAAGCCAACAAGTACGCACGTTGAACTTCCGGTTGTACCCCCTCGTGCTCTCCAGCGCGCTGCTCTGCGGTGTGCTCGGCTGCGCGCGCGCGGAGCTCGAGCCCGAGCTGGCGCGGCAGGGCCTGACCACCTACGCGGACATCGCGCAGGCAGGCTACGAGGACGCGCTCGCTGGCGCCCAGCAGCTGCAGCAGCGCATCCAGGCGTTGTTGGACGCGCCCAGCGAAGGGACGCTGCAAGCCGCGCGCGACGCCTGGCGTGCCGCGCGCGTACCTTACTTGCAGACGGAGACCTACCGCTTCTACGGCGGTCCGATCGACAAGGTGGAGCTGCTGGTCAACACCTGGCCCATCGACGAGAGCTACGTCGACGCGCTGATCGACGACCCGGCGCAGGAGCTCAGCGCGGGCTTGCTCGTGCAGCGGAACGCCCAGGCGGGCGAGACCAGCATCAGCACCGGCTACCACGTGCTCGAGTACCTGCTCTGGGGGCGCGACGAGGACGCGAGCGGCGCTGGCAAGCGGCCTGCCAGTGACTTCTTGCACGAGCGGCGACGGCGCTACCTCACGCTGGCCTCCGAGCTGCTGGTCGAGCACCTGGCGCAGGTCGCGGGCGCGTGGCGCGGCGCGTACCGCGAGGCGCTG
>JBEVNG010000058.1:0-4780 GCA_040508235.1 Polyangiales bacterium
GCGCATGACGGTCAGCGAGCTGGCGCAGGCACCCGCGACGCCCAACTCCTCGGGCCGCGCGAGCGCGGTACGTTTTGGTCCCGATGGCCAGACCTTCGACGCGCCCGCGCGCATCACGCTGCCGCTGCCGGAGTCGTCCAGTCGCTCGGCGGCGCGTACCAGCGTGTACGTCTACGCGCCGACGCAGGGCCGCTGGCAGCGCGTGCCGCTGGTCTCGCTCGACCTCGCCAATGGGCTGGCCACCGCGCGCGCCTCGCACTTCTCGGTCTATGCGGCGATCGAGTCCAAGCTCGACCTGCAGGTCTCGATCGCGCCCACCGCCGAGGACGGTGCCTGCGCCAACGGCTTGATCGCGCGCGCCGAGGTGGCCTCGCCGCTGAGCGAGATCGAGCTGGCGTCGCTGAACAACCTGCCCGAGGCGCTGCGTGCGCGCGTGTCCGGCGAGACGCTGCAGGACCTGCTCACGCTGCCCGGGTTCACCGGTAGCCTGCGCGCGGTGCAGGTGTTCGAGCTGGTGCAGCGCGCGAGCGACAGCGAGGTGGTGCTGGAGCGCGAGCTCATTGCTACCACGCTCTACGTGGCGCCGGACGGCAGCGCCACCGTCACGCACAGCGACGCGCTCGGCAACGTGCTGAGCCAGCAGCGCTACCCGCAGCCGCTCGCGAAGCTGGACGAGCTCACGGCGCGTCTGCGCGGCGCGGCGACGGCGGCCTCGTTCGCGAGCCCGCCCGCCGAAGACCTCGGCGTGGGCGCGCGGCTGCACCTGATCTACTTCGACGGCGACGCGTCGGACGAGCCGGTGAACGTGGATGACCTCGGCGTGGCCGCGGTCGAGCGTGCACCGCAGTTCGTGCTCGACGAGGACATCGAGGATGGCGACTGCGACGGTGTGGTCGATGACTACGACACCAGCGACGACCGCTTGCTCGCGAGCGTGCAGGCCAGCCCGCGCGCGGTGGTCGATGCGCTCGCGGGCGACGTGGTGCAGCTCTCGGCGCGGGTGCTCAACGGCACGCCGAGCGCGGAGACCTGGACGCTGCTCGACGGCGAGGGTGCCAAGCTGGAAGGCACGGGCGACACGCGCTCGTTCAGCGCCAGCGCGGCCGATCGCTACCTGGTCAGCTACCGCGCGGTGCTCGGCGACAAGACGCTCGAGCACGTATTCGCGATCGACGTCGCCAAGCCGCTGGCCGACAACACGCCGCCGACCTGTCGTCCCACGCGCGATCTCGACGTGGGGCGAGTGGGTGATGCGTTCCCGCTCTCGGCGGTGCTCGCCGACGCGGAGACGCCCGCCAGCGCGCTGCGCGTGGAGTGGGGCCTGCTCGACGGCGAGACGCTGGTGCCCAACGCGGCGATCCGCGTGCTCAAGGACAAGGCGCTCTTCGCGGCGCTCGATGCGGGCAACTACACCCTTGGATGCCGCGCGTACGACGGCGCCTCGTGGGGCCCGGTCGGTCGCGTGAACGTGTCGGTGGTGCCGCGTAGCCAGAACCGCGCGCCGACCGACCTCACGCTGACGCCCGCCGTCGGTGCGATCAGGGTGGGCGACACGCTGAAGTTCCTGGCCAGCGCGCGCGACCCCGACGGCGACCGACTGCTGTTCAGCTGGTACGTCGACGGCAACCCGGTCACCGGCCCGCAGACGCGCGGCAACGAGAGCGCGTTCAGCTGGACGGCGGCGAAGGAGGGCGCGGTCAAGGTCAGCGTCGAGGCGATGGACTACGAGACGCGCGTGACCCTCGCAGCGCGCGTGCTGGTCGGCGCGCTTGCGACCTCGAACGTCGACGCCGACAAGGACGGCTGGAAGCTCGGCAGCGGCCCGAGCGCCGACTGCAACGACAACGACCCCGCGATCCACCCGGGCGCGTTCGATCTGTGCGGCGACGAGCTCGACACCGACTGCGACGGCGTGGTCCAGAAGGACGACTGCGACGGCGACGGCTACACGATCGACGCGCGCGACTGCAACGACAACGACGCCAAGATCAACCCGGGGGCGCCCGAGCGCTGCGATGGCGTCGACAACGACTGCAACGGGCAGGTCGACGAGAGCTTCGACGCGGGCCTGGGTTGCACGAGTGGCTTTGGCGCGTGCCAGAGCCGCGGCGTGCTGGCGTGCGCGAGCGATGGCCTGAGCGCGCTGTGCACGGCCAAGCCGCTCAACCCGGGCGTCGAGATCTGCGATGGCATCGACAACGACTGCAACGGCAAGGTCGACGACGGCGTGTGCGCGATCGTGGACGCGGCGGTGCCTCCGGTCGACGCGGGCGTGACGGTCGTGGATGCCGCGGTGGGCGGCTGCGTGCCGGGCCTCGAGGTCTGCGACGGCGTCGACAACGACTGCAACGGCCGCATCGACGACATCGCGCCCAACCCGTGCACCACGGGCATGCCGGGCGCGTGTGGTCCCGGCACGTTTGCCTGCACCGCGAACGGCCAGACGTGCGTGCCGCAGACGCTCGGCAACAGCGAGAGCTGCAACCAGGTCGACGACGACTGCAACGGCAAGGTCGACGATGGCATCAGCTGCATGTGCAACCCGACCGTCGGCGAGATCTGCGGCGACGGCATCGACAACAACTGCGATGGCAAGGTCGACGAGGGCTGCACGCAGTCCTGCTCGCCCAAGCAAGAGGCGTGCTTCGACGGCCAGGACAACGACTGCGACGGCCTGATCGATGACAAGGACCCGGACTGCTGCGACTACAAGGGCCCGGAGGACTGCAACAACGGCGCGGACGACGACTGCGACTTCTACGTCGATGGCCAGGACCAGGACTGCCAGGCCGGAGTGCTCGCGGACAACTGCGGCAAGCTCGGGGTCATCCAGGTGGGGCAGCTGTTCGAGGGCAACTTCGACGGCGCACGTCCCGACATCGAGAGCAGCTGCGTCGCAGGCCGCGCCGATCTGATCTACGCCTTCGACGTCAAGTCGGCGGGCGACTACATCCTCTCGTACGACGGGATCGAGGGGTACTCGATCCAGCGCGGCCAGTGCGACCCGAAGACCACGCAGCTGGAGCAGATCGAGTGCGGCGAGCGCGTCTACCTTCGCCCGGGAAAGTACTTGCTGGTGCTGGAGGGGCCGGCCAAGGGCGCGTTCTGGGCCAAGCTGGAGGAGCTGATCACCAAGTGAGGATCAGCGCGCCTTCATGTTCGCGCTCACGCGGCGCATCAGCGCGGGCGCGTAGCGGTTGAGGTAGACGCCGAGGCTCTCCCACTTGGCGGGGTAGATCTCGGCGCTGCCGCGACGCAGCGCCTTGAGCGTCACGCGTGCGCACTCCTCGGGGCTCAGGCCGGCGCGCGAGCCGGCTTCGTTCACGCCGTTGGCGCTGCCGTCCGCGCTGAGCGCCTGCTGCGAGAACTCGCTGTCGATGTGGCCGGGACAGACCAGCAGCACGCGCAGGCCGTGCTCGTGCACCTCGGCGCGCAGCGCGTTGAAGTAGCCGTGCAGTGCGTGCTTGGAGGCGCAGTAGCCGGCGCGTCGCTTGACCGACATCATGCCGAGCACGCTGCTGATCACCACGAAGTCGCCGGCGCCGCGCGCGAGCATGGAGGGCAAGATCGCCTTGGTGAGCGCGACCGGGCCGAGGAAGTTGACCTCCATCAGCCGTCGCTCGACCTCGAAGCTGCTCTCGCTGACCAGCGCGCGCTGCCCGATGCCGGCGTTGTGGATCATGACGTCGATCGAGCCCATGCGGCGCAGGGCTTCTTCGGCCTTGTCCGCGAGCGTGTCGGTGGCGGCCAGATCGAGCGGCAGCACCTGCACGTTGGAGCGGCCTTGCGCGAGCACCTCCAATCGTTCCGCGCGCCGTGCGCTGAGCAGCACGCGCGCACCCGCGTCGAGGCACTGCTGCGCGAGGGCCGCGCCGAGGCCCGACGAAGCACCCGTGATCCAGACGTTCTTACCCGCGAGGTCGACCATGGCGCACGCTTTATCACCGATCGCTTGCCGAGGGGACCCGCGCTGGTCAGGCTGCGCGGGTGAGCAAGGAACTTCCGATTCGGCAGGCGGCGACGGTCGTGGTGTTGCGCGACACCACGCAGGGGCCCGAGGTGTTGATCGTGCAGCGCGCGAGCGAGCTGGCGTTTCACGGCGGCGCCTGGGTCTTTCCGGGTGGGCGCGTCGATGCAGCGGACTTCGCGACGCTGGGTGTGTCCGCGGCGGAGGGGCTGTCGATCCCGGAGGCGCTCGAGGTGTCCCGGCGCGCGGCCGTGCGCGAGACGCAGGAGGAAGCCGGGCTGCTGCTGGAGCACGCCGCGCTGACGCCGTTCTCGCACTGGACCACGCCCGTCGGCCGACCGCGCCGCTTCGCGACCTGGTTCTTCGCGGCGGTGCTGGAGGACGCGCTGCGTGAGGTGGTGGTCGATGGCAGCGAGATCCACGCCTATCGCTGGGCGCGCGCGGGCGACGTCTTGCGCGCGCGCGATGCGGGCGAGCTCGTGTTGCCGGCGCCGACCTTCGTCACGCTGACTCACCTGGCCAACTACACGTCCAGCGCGTCATGGCTGCGCGCCCTGTCGGCCGAGCCCCCGCCCGTCTACTTGCCGCGCCTGCACGTGCGCGACGACGGCGAGGTCACGGTCTACCAGGGCGACGTGGCGTACGACGGCGGGGAGCTGGAGCGCGAGGGGCCGCGGCACCGGCTCAACATGCTGAAATCCGGCTGGTCCTACCTGCGTAGCCCACATTAACCAGAGTGCGCTATCGTTCGCGGCATGGGGCAGGTCCCGCCGCCGATGGATGAGGAAGAGCGCGCATTCCGAGCGTCGATCG
>JBEVNG010000143.1:0-15202 GCA_040508235.1 Polyangiales bacterium
GCTACCTGCGCTTCTTGCAGAAGATCGAGCGCTCCGGCCAGCACCTGCTGCAGATGATCAACGGCGTGCTCGACTTCGGCAAGCTGGAGGTGGGGCGCACCGAGCTGACGCTGGGGCCGGTCGATCTCGACGCACTGATCCGCGAGGTCACCGATCAGATGATCGACCTGGCGCAGCGCAAGAACATCCAGCTGGAGCTCGCCTATGCGGCGCCGGACAAGCGCCTGCTGCTCGGCGACGGCCTGCGCATCAAGCAGGTCCTGATCAACCTGCTCGCCAACGCGATCAAGTTCTCCGAGGCGGGCAGCGTGGTGAGCATCCGCTGGAGCGAGCACCCCGACGGGCAGCGCATCGAAGTGGAGGATCGCGGCATCGGCATCGCGCCGGCCGATCACGAGCGCGTGTTCACCAGCTTCGAGCAGGCCGGGGAGGGCCGCAAGTACGGCGGTACCGGCCTCGGCCTGTCGATCTCGCGCTCCCTGGTGCGCATGCACGGCGGTGAGCTGAGCGTGCGCAGCGAGCTCGGCAAGGGCTCCACCTTCGTGGTGCGCCTGCCGCTCGCGCGCGCGGATCGCCCCGACAACACCAACGAGTTCCTGCTGGAGGCGAAGCGCCGCGCCTCGCTGCCGGCGTGAACGTCAGTGATCGATGCCGCGGCCGGTGCTCTCGCGCAGCGCGTCGATGCGCTGTGACGCCTGTGCCTTGGTCAGCGAGCCGTCGAATTCGACGCCCGCCTCCTCGCTGAGGGTCTTCAGGTAGGAGGCCTGCGCGCCGGTCATCGACTCATCGCCGGTGACCCACTCGCTGGGATCCTTCTCCTGGTTGCTGTTCGGCTCGGGCGCTTGCTGCTTGGGCTCTCGTTCCATGGCCACCTCTCACCTGAACGTAGGCGCAGGCGAGAGCTGGAGCGTGAGTGCGCTCAGCCCGCGAGCTTGGTGAGGGCGTCCTGGAGCTTGCCGCGGGCGGTGGTGAGCTCGGCGACGCGGGCGCGATCCTTGGCGATCACCTCGGCCGGCGCGCGGGCGACGAAGCTCTCGTTGCCGAGCTTCTTCTCCAGCAGCGTCAGGTCCTTCTCGACCTTGGCCAGTTCGCGCGTCACGCGCTCCTTCTCCTTGTCGGTGTCGATCAAGCCCTCGAGCGACATGTGCACGGCCACGCCCTCGGCGGTCGCGGTGGCCACGTCGCCCGTCGGCCCGCCGAGCTGCACCGTCGCGTTGCACAGCGTGGCGATCGCGTTCGCCTCCGCCTTCAGCAGCGCGCGTCGTGCGTCGTCGTCGCCCTCCAGGGTCAGCTTGATCGGGACCTTGGGGGCGATGTCCTTGGCGGCGCGGAGGCCGCGCGCGCTGGAGATCGCGGCCGTCAGCCAGGTCATCTCGCGCTCGGCGAGCTCATCGCGCAGCTGCGGATCGGGCTGCGGGTAGCTGGCCACGATGCAGGCCTCACCCACGCCTTGCTTGGGGATGCGCTGCCAGATCTCCTCCGTGATGAACGGGATCATCGGGTGCAGCGCGCGCAGCACCGTCTCCAGCACGTGCACCAGCACCGCACGCGTCTCGCGCGCGGCCTCGGCGTCGCCGCCGTTGAGCAGCGGCTTGGTCAGCTCCAGGTACCAGTCGCACAGCTCGTTCCACACGAAGTGATAGAGCGCGAGCGAGCTGTCATCGAGGCGGTACGACTCCAGGCCCTGGTTTGCCGTGGTGATCGCGTTGTCGAGCCGCGACAGGATCCAGCGGTTGATCAGCAGCTTCGCCACCGGACGCTCGCCGCGCGCGACGGCGTCGCTGCCCTCGAGCACACCGAGCGCGTAGCGCGACGCGTTCCACAGCTTGTTGCAGAAGTTGCGGTAGCCCTCGATGCGCTTGACGCTGAGCGCGATCCGGCGCGACTGCGGCGAGTAGCTGAGCAGCGTGTAGCGCAGCGCGTCCGCGCCGTAGGCGATGAAGCCCTCGGGGTACGTCTTCTGCAGGTACTTGAGCCCGCCCTCGCTGGCGCCGGCCTTGCGCGCCTTCTCGAGCAGCTGCTCCAGCGTGGCGCCCTGGATGACGTCGAGCGGGTCGAGCACGTTGCCCTTCACCTTCGACATCTTGTCGCCGTTCTCGTCGGTGACCATGCCGCCGAGCAACACGCGCTTGAAGGGCGGCTTCCCCATGAAGTGGATGCCCATCATCATCATGCGCGCGACCCAGAAGAACAGGATGTCGTAGCCGGTCTCCATGTCGGCGGCCGGATAGAACTTCTGCAGGTCGAGCGTGTTCTCCGGCCAGCCCAGCGTGGTGAACGGCCAGAGGCCCGAGCTGAACCAGGTGTCGAGCACGTCGTTGTCGGCGCGCAGCTGCGTGTCTCCGCACTGCGGGCACTTCGTGGGATCCTCACGCTGCACGATGCAGTGCTCGTTCGCGCAATACCACGACGGGATGTTGTGGCCCCACCACAGCTGACGCGAGATGCACCAGTCCTGGATGTTGCGCATCCAGTGGTAGTACGTCTTGGTCCAGTCCTCGGGCAGGATCTGCGTGGCGCCGCTCTCGACGGCCTCGATCGCGGGCTTGGCCAGCGGCTCCATCTTCATGAACCACTGCGTCGAGATGATCGGCTCGACCACGGTGCCCGAGCGCTCGCTCTTGGGCAGCGTCATCAGGTGCTTCTTGCTGCCGCGCTCCAGGCCCAGCTCCGCCAGCTTCTTCTTCACGGCCTTGCGCGCCACGAAGCGGTCGAGGCCTTTGAACTCGCCGGTCAGCTCGTTCATCTTCCCGTCGAGCGTGAAGATGCTGATCTCCTCGAGGCCGTGGCGCTTGCCGCTCGCGAAGTCGTTGAAGTCGTGCGCGGGCGTCAGCTTCACCGCGCCGGTGCCGAGCTCGATGTCGACCAGCTCCGCGTCGAGCACGATCGGGATGCGTCGATCGAGGAAAGGGTGCTTCGCGAACTTGCCGTGGAGATGGCTATACCGTGCATCCTCCGGATGGATGGCGATGCCGGTGTCGCCGAGCATGGTCTCGGGGCGCGTGGTCGCGACCACCAGCTCGCCGCCGTCCTCGAGCGGATAAGCGAACTCGTACAGCTCGCCCTCGACGTTCTCCTCGGTGAGCACCTCGAGATCGCTGAGCACGGTCTGCGTCGCGACGTCCCAGTTCACCAGCCGGGTGGCGCGGTAGATCAGGCCCTCCTCGTAGAGGCGCACGAACACCTCGCGCACGGCGGCGGACATCTCCGGGTCCATCGTGAACTTGGTGCGCGTCCAGTCAGCGGAGGCACCGAGCGTGCGCTTCTGCTCCAGGATCCGGTCGCCGCTCTGCCGGCGCCAGTCCCACATGCGCTCGAGGAACTTCTCGCGCCCGAGGTCGTGGCGCGTCAGGCCCTCCGCCTTGAGCTGGCGCTCGACCACCACCTGCGCGGAGATGCCGGCGTGATCCGTGCCGGGCGTCCAGAGCGCGTTGAAGCCGCGCATCCGGTGGTAGCGGATGAGCACGTCCTCGAAGGTGGTGCGGCAGGCGTGGCCGATGTGCAGCGTGCCGGTGATGTTCGGCGGCGGCATCGGGATCACGTACGGCGGCCGCTTATCCTGCGGATCGTTGCTGGCGCCGAAGAAGCCGTGTTCGTCCCAGTACGCGTACCACTTACGCTCGCTGAGGGTGGGGTCGTAAGCCTTGGGCATGTCGGCGGCGGGTGGCATCGGGCCGCAAAGAAACACACGGGAATGCACCACGCAAGCCGGGGCCCTGGTGATGGGGGTCACCGGCGTGGCTGAAGTTTTGTGTGCCCGCGCGCCAGCTCCCTCACGCCGCCCCATGAACGACCTTGAAAGAGTCGGAGCTTTGGGCTTTTCTGCGGCGTACTTTCCCATGACTTTATCCGGCCCCCGCCCGCGTCTGCTCTGGCTCGCCCTCCTGGCCCTGTCTGCCTCGCTCGCCGCCTGTAGCTCGGACGATCCGGACCCGGTCGACGCGGCGGTGGACGCGGAGGTGCCGGGCGACGACGCCGACGGCGAGACCGGCCTGCGCGTCGACGCCGGGCTCGACGCCCGCACCATCCTGCTCGATGCCACGCTCGGCACGGACAGCGAGCACCGGCTGCCGGACGGAGCCGTCTGCAAGGCGCTCGGCTGCGACGAGCTCGGCTACGAGTGCGGCGAGACGGTCGACAACTGCGGCGACCCCCTCAACTGCAACCTCGCCGGCAATGCCACGCCGTGCCTCGCGCCCACGCGCTGTGGTGGCGATCCGGACCGCGGGCAGTTCAAGTGCGGCTGCCAGCCGCGCCCCAACGCCTGCGAGGCCCAGGGCGCGCAGTGCGGCTTCATCGACGAGTGCGGCAACCGCGTCGACTGCGGCAACTGCGCGGACGGCTCGCTCTGCCTCACCAACAGCTGCGCCTGCACCGCGTTGCCCAACCCGTGCGGCGATCGCGTGTGCGGCATGGCCTCCGACGGCTGCGGCAAGATGATCGCCTGCGGCGCCAACCAGGGCGCCTGCCCCACGGGCGCCTGCAGCGCCACGGGCATGTGCACCTGCCGACCCAAGTCGGAGGCCTGCGTCGGCCAGACCGGCGCCTTCAGCGAGAACGGCTGCAGCTACGACTGCTCGGGCGGCCTGTGCATCCCCGACAACCTCACGGCCTGCGCCGGCGCGGAGTGCGGCAGCGCGCTCAACAACTGCGGCGAGACCGTGCAGTGCGGCCTGCTCGCGGGCGCCTGCGCGGCCGGCTCGCGCTGCGTCGGTCCGCAGTTCGTGCTCGACGGCACGCTGCCGGCCCAGAGCGCCACCTACCAGGGTGGCTACTGCGCGCCCGAGGGCGTGGCCAAGATGCTCGGCAAGTACGCGGTGCGCGTGCACGCGTTCCGGCAGGCCGGCAACACCAGCGTCAACTTCATCAACCGCGCCGAGGCGGTGTCGCTGGTGCTCGTGCAGTACGCGCGCGCTCGCAACGTCGCGCAGCTGACCGACAACGGCTGCGTGGCCACCACCATCGGCGACCCGGCCGAGTTCGCCGGCGGCGGCACGCGCTCCGTGCTGCCCAAGTACCGCAACCTCGGCCCGGCGATCATGGACCTGTCGATCAGCGGCGCCACGTTCGCGCGCGGCGACGTGCCCAACCCGATCATCGGCTTCGGCCAGCCTGCCGGCTTCACGCTCGGCATGCCGGCCTTCTGCGTGGGGTTGGAGGGCCAGACGGTGGACCTTCCCGTGGATGACCCGCGTCGCGGCAAGTGGTGGGCCGACAACAAGTGCACCTGCCCCACCAACCCGAACACGCTGCCGGCGCGCCCCGCCTCGGCCGACCCGAACAACTACTCGACGGTCGCGCTCAAGGACTGCCGCATCAACGACGATGACAAGGACGGCAAGCCCGGCTTCACCGCCAAGGCCTCCGCGCTCGGCATCATCAACTCCGAGCTCTACAACGCGAACATCTCGCACGGCACCTGGACCGGCTCGATCCGCGACGACCGCTACCACGTCGGCTGGGCCGGCGACACGGTGATGCCGGTGGAGCGCGTGGTGCTCGGCTGCCTCGCGACCGGCGGCGCGTGCGACAAGCCCGGCGTCGACTGCGGCTGCGCCGAGCGCTGGTCCGCGGTGCAGTTCGTGCCGTTGGCCGACAGCGCCGCGCTGGACTGCAGCGTCTACTACTCGAACGTCGGAACCCCCAACGAGGCCGTGAACCAGGCGGCGATCGACCAGCAGTTCAGCGTGCCGTTCGGCACCTGCTCGGGGCCCGGCCAGTGCCCGGCCAACAGCCTGTGCCGCGCCAACCGCTGCTTCCCGCAGACGTCCAAGGGCGCCTGCACCTCGGGCTCGCAGAACCCGTGCCCCGCGGGCACCTTCTGCGAGGCCTGCCCCAACGACCCGGGCTCGGCGGAGACGGAGACGACGTGCCGCTCCGACACCGCCTGCTGGCCGACCCCCGCCGAGTGCCCCTCCGCGGGCAGCCCGGCCGGCGGTTATTGCACCGCCACGCCTCCGTGAAGCACGCCGAGGCATGGTAAGCCTCCGCGCGTATGCGCTACCTCTGCGTTCACTGCGACAACCGCTTCGAGGCTGACGAGGAACCTCGGCGCTGTCCTTCCTGTATGCGGGCCACGGGCGTGCAGCCCGTTCGCGACGAGGCGCCCAAGGTCCAGCCGGCGACGGGCGCGCGCAAGCACGCGCCGTGGATCGTGCTGCTCGCGCTGCTGGCGGCGGTCGGGGGCTACTTCGCGCTCGGCCGGCGTCCGGAGGCGGGTGAGCACGGCGGGCTCGGTCCGCTCGACGAAGCGCAGCTCGACGAAGCGATGAAGAAGGCGCAGGCGCAGCCGGGGGAGCTGGCGAAGTTCCTGATCGCCGACGCCAGCGTGCGCGACTGGGCCAAGCAGAGCGCGGGCAACGCCAAGTCGCCTTACGACAAGGCCGAGGCGATGATGCGCGCGATCCGTGCGCGCGCCAGTGCGCTCGCGTTCGTGCCCTGGTCGCTCGGCGAGCCGCGCAGCACGGCGGTCGCCAACTCGCCCGCCAACACACTGGCCAGCCTGCAGAAGGATCGCGGACGCGCGGAGCTCTATCCGCTGGAGGTGGCGGCGCTGCTGGCCTCGGCGCTGCGCACCCTCGATGTGCCCGCGCAGGTGGCGGAGCTGGTGCAGGTCGACGGCGAGCGCGCCCCGCTCGATCCCAGCGGCTACTTCGGCTACTTCGCGGTGGCCGTCTACAGCGGCGAGGCCGGCCTCGGCACGCCGCGCCTCTACGATCCGTACGGCGGGCGCGCGCTCAGCACTGGCGTGAAGTCGAGCGTGCTGACCGATGGCCAGGTCATCGGCGCGGCTCTGGCGCTTCGCTCGCTGCACGAGTCCAGCTACCTGGCCGATCCGCGCAAGGCGCTGGAGAGCACGTCGTCCGCGATCCAGCTCGCCGGCACGCTGCCCTCGGTACGCACGGCGCGCGCGATGGCGGTGATCGCCGCGCGCCAGGTCGAGCAGGGCCTGGCCGAGCTCACCGCCGCGCGCCAGCTGCGCGCCGACGCACCGCGCCTGCACAACCTGGGCAGCGTGGAGCTGCTGACCGGCGACGTGGAGCAGGCCACCAAGGATCTGAGCGCGGCGATCGAGCGCTCGCCCGACTTCGCCTCCGCGCGCGCGACGCTCGGCAGCCTGGCCCTGATGCGCGGCGAGGCCGAGCAGGCAAGGGTGGAGCTGGAGGCGGCGGAGCGGCTCGCGCCCGATCTCTCGATGATCGCCTGGGCGCAGGCCGAGCAGCTGCTGCGTGCCGGCGACCGCGACCAGGCGCTGGCGGTGGCGCGTCGTGCGCTCGCGGCGCGCCCGTCGTTCGACGCGCGCCTGCGCATGGGTGTGCTGCTGCGTCAGGCCGCGCGCTTCGACGAGCTGCGCGCGCTGACGGCCGAGCTGCTCAAGATGACGCCGGCCTACCGGCAGTCCGATGTGAAGGAGATGGTCCAGCAGGCGTTCGGCCCCGCGGCGCTCGATGCGGACGCGCAGGATCTCGACGTCGATGCACCCGATGAAGCGCCTGGCACGGCGCCCGCGGACGTCGTCGCACCGACGCAGCTGGAGGCTCCTTCGCTGCTTCGCGGCAAGGACAGCAAGTACAAGCTGAAGCTGTCGCCCTGAAAGCACGTGTATTGGCAAGGGTTTTGGAGGGGATCTGACGTTCACCCTCAGAGATCCGCAGCCTCGCTGCACGATTCCGCCTTGGCTGTGCGCGTGAGCGCCTTCCACTTGCCTTTCCTATGCTGCGGTAATACCTGGGAATGGTCGTACTCGTTCGAGGAGCCAACCCTGACGAATCAGAGACCACTCGCCGTACGTGCGCTTGCGCTCGTCACGACCCTGCTGATCACGGTCCCCGCGTTCGCCCATGGGCGGCCGGTGCCCGAGTCGGACTGGGACGAAGCGACCAAGCTCACGCTGGCGCAGATCATCGTTGGTGAAGCCGACTGGCACGAGCCGGACCACATCGCGATCGCGTACGTGCTCGCCAAGCGCTGGCCGCAGTGGCAGCAGGCGCGCGGCCCGATCTCCTTCTCCCGCTACATGTCTCTGTACTCGTCCGTGATGAAGGTCGACTCCAAGCGCACGCGCTGGGTGCGCGGCCTGCCGTGGGGCGACATCGAGGGCCCGTACGCCAAGCGCTGGCATCGCGTGGTCGAGCTGGTCGAGGCGTGGGGCGAGGGCAAGGTGAAGGATCCCTGCCCCGACGCCGTGCACTGGGGCGGCGCGATGGATCGCCCGGGCAAAACTTGGGAGCCGGTTAGCTGTGGTCTGACCAAGAACATCTTCTACAGCAAGCGAGACCGCCGCGTCGCTTCCCGCTGACGCTTGTCCTGCGCGCGCGGCGCTTCCTATACTCCGCGGCGTGCCGTCCCAACGCGCTGGTCGCGCCGTGTTTCCCTCCAGCAGCTCGGGCTTCGTTCCCGGCTACCTGATGCAGGCGCTGCTCCAGGTGCTGCGCAGCGAGGGCATCGTGCTCGAGGCGTTTACGGAGCGGGCGCCGGCGCTGGGGGATCCCGCGGACTTCGCGGTCTCCGACGAGCGCTTCCGGGAGCTGCTGCAGGCGCTGACCAAGGTCGAGTGCGCGGAGCCGCTCGGCCTGCTGATCGGTGCCCGCATCACCGAGTCGAACCTGCATGCGCCGGGGGTGCTGGTCACGGTCAGCCGCACCATGGCGGAGGCGTACGCCAGCTGCATGAACCTGACCGATCACGCGGAGAGTGCGCCCGCGGGCCTGCTCGCGCTGCACGGCGACAAGGCCGTGTGGACGCTGCAGCCGTCCGCACTCGGCGAGCTCTGGGAAGACCTGATGCTGTCGTTGGTGTTCAACCTCGCGCATCGCTTCCTGCTCGGCACGCAGTCCTCGCCGAGCGGCTTCGCGGACGCCATCAGCGTGCAGGTGGCGCGCCCGCGTCCCGCCAACGCGGCCGCCTACGAGAGCTGCTTCCGCGGTCGCGTCTCGTTCGATGCGCCGGCGACCCAACTCACCTTTGCGCGCGCGCTGCTCGACCTGCCTCGACCCGGCGTGGACGGAGCGCTCGCGACCGACATGCGCGAGCTGCTGCTGCGTCGGGTGGCGCCGCCGGCCTCGGCCGAGCGCTGGAGCGATCGCGTGCAGGCCGCACTGCGACAGCGCGCCAAGCTGGCCGACGTCGACTTCACGCGGCTGGCGCAGCGCTGGGGGCTCTCGCTGCGCACGCTGCGCCGTCGCATCGCCAGGGAGGGGCACGTGCTGTCGGAGCTGCTGGATGCGGTGCGCTTCGAGCGCGCGCGCCACCTGCTGCAGACCACGCAAGCCACGCAGGCGGAGATCGCCGAGGCGCTCGGCTACGCGGACGAGACCGGCTTCCGGCGCGCGTTCAAGCGCTGGTCGGGCTCGCCTCCGAGCGCGCTGCGCGAGCTGGCGCAGCCGCGTGGCCGCGTCGGATAGACCTTACGTTTCGCGAGGCACGCTCGGCATGGGCCGCTGACCCGGTACGCCCTCGTGCGCGTGCGGCGTTCGCCCTAGGGTGCGAAGCGTGGGCGCCTTGGCTCACGAAAGTGATGGACTATGTCGCTTAGGTGCCGCGTCACGGCCCCTGTCTTCTTGCTGGCCGCGCTGAGCACCAGCGCCGCGCACGCCAAACCCGAAGGTCCGCGCGCGTTCTGCGAGACGTACCCCGAGACCGCGCGCTGCATGGGCACCGTGCCGGACTGCTCGCTCTGCCACACCTCCACGTCGCCGGCGGCCTGGAATGCCTACGGCCTGGACGTGCTCGCCGCGCTGCCGAAGCAAGCCGGCTTCGAGCAAGAGCTGCCCGCTGCGTTGCTGGCGGTCGACGCGCGTGACTCGGACGGCGACGGCTTCAGCAACCGCGACGAGCTGGAGCTCGGCTCACGCCCCGGCGATGATGCCTCGCGGCCCTCGACGCCGGAGTCGACGCCGTCGAACCTGCCGCCGAACCCGGACTACCTGATCGGTCGCTACGATCCCGCGTACGCGTACCGGCGCGCGTCGACGCTCTACTGCGGGCAGTCGCCGAGCTACGACGAGCTGGCGCCGTTCCGCGCGCCGGATGCGGATGCCAGCAAGCTGCGCGCGCTGATCCACGAGCGCATCGAGGCTTGCCTGCACGGCGAGTACTGGCTGAAGGAAGGCCTGGTGCGGCTGGGCGACGATCGCATCCGCCCGATCACCAACCTCGGGCAAGACTCCAAGGTCGCAATCACGCTGCCGATCTCCAGCCTGAGCGGCGAGATCAAGCTGCGCTCCGTGATGGCGGACTACAGCTACGACTACAGGCTCTGGGTGCACGCGCTCTCGGGCGACCGCGACGCGCGCGACCTCTTGCTGGCGCGCTACTTCGTGGTGGAGAACGCGGACGGCACCACGTCGCTGACGGAGGAGCTGATCGCCAACCCTGCCAAGGACGCGACGGCGGGCGGGCAGAAGCTCGCCAAGGAGTACCGCGCCGGCATGATCACCTCGATGTGGTTCCTGACGCGCAACACGATGTTCACCTCGCTGCCGCGCACTACCGCGGCGGCCGCGTACCGGGCCTACCTCGGCATGGACATCTCCAAGATGCAGGGGTTGATGCCGGTGGCGGGCGAGCCGGACGACATCGACAAGATGGGCGTCAAGGAAGCGCGCTGCGCGGTGTGTCACTCGACGCTCGATCCGCTCGCTTACGCGTTCGCGCCGTACAACGGCCTGCAGACCGGCATCGGCGCGGTGTTCGAGCTGGTGCTGTTCGGCACGCTGAACGGCGACTTCGGCGCCTACGACGAGGCGCGTCCGACCACGCGCATGCCCGAGTGGTCGTGGGCGGAGCAGCAGCCGGTGCTGCTCGGTAAGCAAGTGAAGAGCCTGCGCGAGTGGGCGGAGGTCGCGGCCGAGTCCGACGAGTTCGCGCGCAACCTCGCCAACGTGTTCTTCGTGCATGCGCTGGAGCACGAGCCGGAGGGCGCGGAGGTCGAGGAGCTCGGCGTGCTGTGGCAAGGGCTGCGCGAGGACGGCTACTCGGCCAACAAGCTGATCCACCGCCTGATCGACACCGCCGTCTTTGGAGCACCGTGATGCGCACGCTGATGATGATCACCGCGCTCGCGTGCATCGCCTGCGAGAGCTCGCCGAGCATCCCCTCGCCCAAGGATCAGCCGGTCTCGCCGGTACCGCAGAAGCCGGTGCCCGCGCAGCCGGAGCGCCCCGCGCAGGAGCAGGAGGCGCCGCCGCCGTACGCGCTGTCGCAGGGCAAGTCCGTGCTCTGGAAGCGCTACGCCGCGTTCGAGCGCGACCTGATGCGCGGGCTGGACTTGGGCCGCGACGAGCTGTGTCGCGAGCTGGGCGATCGCAACTGCATCCGCGACGTGCACTTGATCGCGCTCGGCGGCAACGACCCGTTCGGGTCCGGCATCCATCGCCCGCCGCCCGGCACGCTCGGCACCACGCCGATGGTGGTCGACCGCGTGCTGCTCAGCGCCTGCAGCGCCCGTGCGGCGGCGGACAAGGCGGACAAACAGGGCGAGGCCAAGGTGTTCGGCGCGCTCCAGCTCGCGGGACCGGCGCCCGCGCCAGGCTCCGAGGCGGTGGCGAAGACCACCGAGACGCTGTTCCGCAGGTTGCTCGCGCGCGACCCCAAGCCCAGCGAGGCGGCGCTGATCGAGTCGCTGCTGGAGCCGGGCGAGGACGCGCCCCAGAGCGCGGAGGAGTTCGCCGTGCTGGCGTGCTTCGTGGTCGGCAGCTCGCTCGAGTTTCTCTTCCAGTGAGGTACCCGGTGATGGACAAGCTCGGTCGTAGGACGATGTTGCGCGCGGGTGCGGCGGGACTGGCGAGCCTGGCGCTCGGCCCGCGCAGTGTGATGGCCAGGGAAGCGATGACGGTGGTGCCGCCCGCCGATCGCAAGCTGCTGTTCGTGTTCTGCGCGCACGGTGGTGCGGCGATGATCGACGGCCTGTTGCCGGTGCTCGACACGGAGGTCGGAGACAGCGCGCTCGCGGGCACGCTCGACGTGTTCAGCGAGGCGCAGATCGACAGCGTGCCGGGCAGCGCGTTTCGCTTCGTGAAGCCGCTGGAGGCGAGCGCGTACTCATTTCTGAAGCCGCCGCCCTCGATGCGCGACTTCGTGCAGAAGCACGGCGCGGACGCGGCGGTGTTCTGCCACGACGTCAGCTCCGTGAACCACAACGTCGCGCAGGCGCGCTCGCTCAGCGGCGCGGGCGCCAACGCCGGTCGCACGCTGATGGAGGCGATGGCCGTGCGCTACGGCGGGGGCATGCTGCTGCCCAACTGCAACATGGGCACCGACGGCTACATCGAGCACGGCGTCGACGGCTCGCTGCCCGCCAAGGCGCGGCACGAGGTGATCACCGCGCCGCTGTTGTTCGCCACCGGCACGCACGGCACGCGCGGCCTGGCCAGCGCGGTACGACCCGACGCGGTCAAGCGTGCGCGGCGCGTGCGTGACCTTCTCGATCGCGAGACCGTGTTCGCCAACACGTTCCGCAAGAGCCCGCTGGTGGCGCACTACCTGGAGCAGCGCAGCTTCGGCGCGAACGAGCTGGAGGCGGCGGACCTGGTGGAGAAGCTGCTGCTGCTCGACCCCGCGTCGGCCAAGGCAGGCCTGCGGCCAACGGCGGTCACGGCGGAGCTGTTCAAGCGCTTCCCCGGCCTGGCGCAGAACGACGTGCAAGCGCAGACCTGCCTGGCATTCTTGCTCGCGTACCACGGGGTCGCCACCAGCCTCACGTTCGGCTTCCGCAGCGACCCGGTGATCACGGAGGCGGACGGCGTGATCACCACGCCGATCGCGTTCGACTACTCGCACTCCAGCCATCGGCTCGCGCAGACCGCGATGTGGGGCCACCTGGCCGCGCAGCTGGACGGACTGATCGACCTGCTCAAGCAGCACGACTACCTGGGCGACCCGAGCCTCGGCAAGATGTGGGACCGCTCGTTGATCTACGTCGCCACCGACTTCGGGCGCACCAAGACGCGCGCGGCCGGCGCAGGCAGCTGGAGCACCGGGCATGATCTGAACAATGGCTCGCTGGTGATCTCGCCGCTGATCCAGGGCAACCGCGTGTACGGCGGCGTCGACCCGAAGACGTGCCTCACGTACGGCTTCGATCGCCGCACGGGCGCGCCCGACAAGGGCGTCGTGTTGGAGGAAGCGGCGGTGTACGGCGCGATCGCGCACGCGCTCGACATCCCGTTCGCCGGCCGCCAGGACTGCCCGGCGTGGCTCAAGGCATGAAGCGCTGCATGTGGCGGTGGGGCACGCCCACCTCGAGGTAGGGTTCGCCGTACACCGCGTAGCCGAGCTTGGCGTAGAAGCCGATCGCGCCCTCGCGGGCGTGCAGGTGCACGTGCGTGAAGCCGCGCTCGCGTAGCTCGGCCTCGAGCGTGTCTACGAGGCGCGCGCCGAGGCCCTGACCACGCTCGAAGACCGCCATTTGAAACAGGCGTCCGGAGTGCGCGCTCTCGGGGTGGAACAGGACACAGCCTACGACTTGGCCGTGCTCGTGCGCGACCAGGTGCAGGCTCTCGCGCTCGAACGGGAACGCGACATCGGCGCGCGTGTGGCCCAGTGGCTCGCGCAGCACCTTGTAGCGCAGCTCCAGCTCGCTGGCGTAGAGCGCGTGGTCCGGCGTGATGAACGCCAGCTCGCTCACGCGGCGGCGACCTCACCGACCGGCGCGGACTGCTCGCGACGGCGCTTGAGGCGCGCCTTCACCTTGGGCCGGCGCTTGAGGTACGCGCGCAGGCACAGCACGTCGAACGCGAAGTAGAACACGCTGATGCCGCTGGGCGGGTTGCCGCTGGGCAGCCAGCTGTACTTGTTGAACGCGTGCTCCCACCAGTACCAGCAGCCGAAGCGCGTGCCGACCTGCTCCAGGAAGCCCACCAGGATGAACATCGCCAGGAAGAACAGCCGCGACTGCGGCTCCACCGCGACCAGCAGCACGAACAGCGCCGTGCACAGCGCGCCGTACAGGTCCTGGTGCCAGCTGTACCAGAGCGCGGCGTAGCCGATGCTGACCGCGACCATCGCCGGGTTCAGCCAGCTACGCGCGCGAAGTACCGAAGGTTCGCGTACGAAGTAAAAGATCGCGCCGTAGAGGATGGCGTGGCCCGGCGGCACGTACAGCGGGATGTTGGCGTGGCGGTACTCGTACATGCCGAACACCAGCGAGAACAGCGCCTCGCCGGCGGTCGCGATCACCACGCCGTACTTCATCAGCCCGCGCAGCTTCTCCGGCGCGCTGCGGTACATGAGCACGAAGTACGCGAACATCACGAGGTTCGCGGCCCACTGCCCGAGCATGCCGAGCCCGTAGCGTTCCTCCACCCAGGCGCTGTCGAGGCCGCACACGAGCACGATCAGCGGCGGCACGGTGGTCCAGATCAGGGTTCGGCGCTGCGCGGCTAACATCGTCACTCCAAGCGATAAGGCCGGTCAGTCCGCGCAGAGCGGGGGCTGCACGACCCGCGACCCGGGGCGCAGCGCGACCGGAAGCTCGACGTCTACCACACCAGCTGGCGACGGAGGCGGAAAGGTGAGCCGGTGCGCAAGCTCGGTCACACAGCCGGCCACGGCGTCATCGTGGAGCTCGTCGTGCACCACGCAGGCCTGGGAAACCTGGCCGCGCGCGTCGATGCGCAGGCCCACCGTGAGGCGCCCTCCGGCGGCACCGCGGGCATCCCCGGACAGCAGGCAGTCCGCACCGGCAGCGCGCAGCGGGGCGACGCCCTCGAGCAGCGCCGCGCCGGGCAGCGCACCCTCGGGCTCGGTGGTGTTGGGCAGGCCCTCGGGGCAGCGGGTGACGCGCGTGGCCGCACGCGGGCGCAGCGACGTGTCCGCGCTCAGGTTGGTGGCCAGCGTGACTTCCCGCCCCGCGAGCGCGCCCAGCAGTGCGGCCAGCTTCGCCAGCGGGTAACTCGCCTCCGCGGCCACGTACACCGCCGCTTCGGGAAGCTGCGCGATCGCTGCCAGCGCCTGCGCGACGTCGAGCTGATCGCGCGGCGTGAGGCCCGTGGTGCTCGCGCCACGCACGCTGAGGCCGCGGTCGGTGGCCACGATGGCGACGCCCTCGCGCGTGGGCGGCGTGAGCGTGAAGCTCACCAGCGCGAGCTTGGCCGTGCCGTCGCCGTGGCGCCCCCATGCACCGAGCAGCTCCGCCTGCTCGGACTGCTTGAGCAACAGGTCGAGATCTTCGGCCGGGGCCGGCAGCGGACGAATGCTGGAG